>CAZNFQ010000011.1:0-38686 GCA_964571965.1 uncultured bacterium
ATAATGGGTATCGAATCAGGTGCTGAAACCCTTGCCATGACCGTGGGGCCTAATCCTTCCAGCGGGAATTTCTCCGCTCTTTGTTCATTGCCAGAGGGCATCACAGGAACGGTTGAAGTCTTCGACGTCACCGGAAGAGTGGTTGCGACCGCTTCCACGTCAAACGCCGATTTCTCCGTGAACGAATCCGGGATCTATCTGGTAAGGCTTACTTCCGCTCAGGGAGAAACCATTACCAGATCTATTGCCGTAACCAGGTAGTCAATACTTTTCTGAAAAAGGGAGGGCAGCTGCCCTCCCTTTTTCTTTGGGAGCCTGAAATCTTATATTTACTCTGAGATAAGCAGGGAAACATTACTGATAAGGGGTTCGTTATGAAAACGGGCTTTGTGGTCATTTCCCTGCTGCTTTTTTACTCGGTGCTTTTTGCCGCTGACAGGATTGTTCTCTTCGAGGACTTCACCAACAGCGGCTGCAGTCCATGCTGGTCGGCTGAAGACAGCGTCAACGCCTTCGTGAACAGAAACGTTCCTAACGGAAATCTTGCAGTGATTCGCTGCCATGTTAACTGGCCATCACCGACTGACCCAATCTATCTTGCCAATCCCACAGAGCAGACCGTAAGAAAAGCCCAGTATGGGGTAAGCAGTGTCCCATACTTCAAGCTCGACGGGATCATCAACGGAAGCTCATTTAATCTGCAGTCGATTTTCGACTCAAGAGCGGCAGTACCGGCGATTATCGAAATCAAAGTTGCAAGGAACGGTGATGAGTCTTCGGGAACCATAAGCATAATGATCGTAGCCGAAGAAAATCCGGAATGGACCGTTCCCATGATGGTCTGGCCGATTCTCGTGGAAGACAACATACCTGGTGCTGGTTACTGGTCAGGTTCGGTTTTCGAGCAGGCTTTCAGAGACAATCTGCTCGGGTATTACGGGGAAGAGATCTCCTTCGAGGGTCCCTATCCTGATACCATCTACGTTGATGCAGATTACGAAATCGATTCTGCTTGGGATGTGAACGAGCTTCATCTGGCAACCTTCGTTCAGTGCGCATACCAGTATCAGGTCCATGAAGTGGAGAACGCCCACTATGCAAAGTTCCTCGATCTTCAGATGGGTCTGGAAGAGGGTCTGTGGAACGGTTGGCAGGAACCTGTGCTCTCTGTGGGACCCAACCCCAGTTCAGGCACTTTTGCAATCAATGCCTTCGTTCCGGAAAACTGCAGCGGAACAGTGGAGGTCTTCAGCCTTGCAGGCAGGAAAGTTGCTTCTGGCTCCATTGAAGAAATGCACAGCGTTACAGTTGATGAATCCGGCGTCTACATTGTAAGACTGAGAAGCAACGAAGGACTTGCGGTGACCGAATCGGTTGCAGTGGTCAGATAATCCTGAATTGTTTGAAAAGGGCGGCTGCCGCCGCCCTTTTTTTAAAGACTTTCTCTGAACCTGTGAAGGAACTGGGCAACGGGCAGACCCATCACATTGAAGTATGAGCCTTCCACCCTGTCCACCAGCACACATCCGAGACCCTGAATGCCGTAGGCACCTGCCTTGTCCATGGGCTCACCCGAATCAACATAGGCTTTAATTTCAGTATCGCACAGTGTTCTGAATTTCACTCTGGTGGCTTCTGCGAAAGAGAAGTAAAGCCCTCTGCTGTGCCATACCAGGGCAACTCCGCCGAAGACCGTATGCCAGGAACCTGAAAGCCTTTTCACCATGGAGAAAGCTTCTTCCGCGTTACCGGGCTTTCCAAGAAGAACGCCATCTTCGAACACCATGGTATCGGCTCCCAGAACAGGACTGTCCTGGTATATGCTGGAAACGTCACGTGCTTTCATGGAGGCCCAGTGGCAGACGATGTCCTCAGGCCTTCCCTCCATGGAAGTTTCCTCGACGGAAGACGGATGAATCCGGTGTGGAACACCGGCCATGGTAAGTATCCGGGTTCGCCTGGGTGACCTGCTGGCAAGGATCAGTTCCTTCTCCACCGGGTACCAGTAGTTCACAGGCTGCGCTCCGAAGGGGAATCCACCATTACCGTCACAGGACCGTCATTCACGAGGCTGACCTCCATCATGGCTCCGAAAACGCCCTCGGCAACAGTAATTCCCGATTCCTTTACCTTCTGTATGAAAAGCCTGTAGAGAATGTTTGCGGTTTCTGGATCCGCTGCCCTGATGAAGCTGGGTCTTTTCCCCTTCCTGGTATCCGCGTGAAGGGTAAACTGGCTGACAACCAGCATTTCCCCTCGGGTATCAGCAAGGGACAGGTTCATGCTGCCTGCGCTGTCGGGGAATATCCTCAAGCCGGTAAGTTTGTTCGTCATCCAGTCAAGATCATCGGGGGTGTCTTCATTCCTGAACCCCACCAGCACCAGCAGTCCAGCATTTATTCTGCCTGCAGATTCACCTTTGACTTTTACCTCGGCCCGGGATACCCTCTGGACAAGGGCCTTCACTAAGCTTTTTCCTTCAGGGCTGAAGGGATTCCCGGGAATAACGCTATTGCCGTTCCAACAATCGAGCCAAGGCCAAGGGCAAGGCCGATCATCTGTCCGATCCTTCCGTATTCAGCAATACTGCTCTTAGAGGTTTTCAGGGAATAGAGCCTCATGGAGCAGCCTGCTGCAAGAACGGCCACACCTGCCCACCTGATGAACATGAAACCTGAAAAGGCGGTTATCCGAAGCAGAAAGGCATCCAGAACGCTAACAAGAAGAACCGCATAAAGGGTTATTCTCGAAGTGTCCGTTTTACCGGTGTTCTCGATCACCGACCAGAGAAGGTAGATGACCACCGTGGCAAGGGTTGCCTGAAAATCGGTGTCGTTCCACGGCAGAAGTGAAAGATCAATGATACCTGCCATGTTGAGCAGGATTATCACCGCTATGGGTATAAGGATCCTTGCCAGGTTGCTGTTCATTCCATTCCTCTTATCAGTGCAAGGTTAAGAAGCCGGGTTTCTCCGGCAATGTTCAGAAGGGCCATATACTGACCGGAAGCAACATTTTCACCGTTTTCATTGGTACCGTTCCAGTAGAAGGCCTCTCCGGAGACGGGGGCCCTGTAGCAGCCCGGTTCAACCCCGGTTCTCTCCTCGCTGAAAACGGTTTCTCCAGCAACCGTGAAGATGGTAAGGGAAACATCTGAAACTTCCCCGGCAACATCGAATCCGATATAAAAGTGGCCTGTGGAGGGGTTTGGATACGCAGATGGAGGCAGGGAGGAATTCACGGGATCCACATATACAGTAACATCCACACCTTCTTCACCGAGAACACCCTCCAGTGGAATGGGAATGCCCCACCCTGAAGTGGTCACGGTGAAAGCCCCCGGCTGGCCGGGTTCCAATGCGAAGCAGCCTGCTTCGTTGGTGGTTGTTGTTAATGTGGTTCCCCCGACCAATTCGATGTTCACCTGCAGATCTTGAATGGGATCTCCGTTGTCGCTCCTTCTTACCTTTCCAATGATGGACCTGTGCATAACCGCTGAAAGACCATCGATGATCCCGTAGCCATAGTCATTGCATGGATTGCTGGCTCTGCTCGCCGTGGCCTGAAGGGCTTCATAAATGCGCATCATGGACCAGTCCGGATGAGCGGAAGAAACACAAGCGGCGGTGGCGGCGATAAGCGGTGACGCAAAGCTGGTTCCGTTAGAGGTGGAATATCCGGTTCCTCCATAGGAAGCCAATACTGCGTTATATCCTCTGGCGCATCCGTCGGGTTTTATTCGGCCGTCGGCGGTGGGTCCTCTGCTGGAGAAAGGCGCAATTGTGCCTGCACCGTCCACGGCCCCCGCCGTAAAAACCGAGTCGCCGTCTGCGGGTGCTGAAAGGGTTGAAGCCCCCGGACCGTTGTTCCCCGCTGAATTGTAAACCATAAGCCCCCTGGAGGCGGCAAGGTCGGCGGCAATTGTCGTAACAGCGGTGTTGCCGTCCAGCTGGTATGGTTCATACCAGTCGGAGTAACCCAGTGAGCTGTTCACCAGGTCTGCACCCTGAAGCTCCAGCCATTCCAGGCCTGCCACCCAGAAGTCTTCCTCCTGCTCGTACTCTTCACCGGTGTCTTCTGTTTTTGCAAGAATGAATGAAGCGTTAAAGGCTCCCCCGTAGAAAAAACCCGGGTCGTATCCGCCCATAAGTGAGAGTACCCTGGTGCCGTGTGAAGCCTGGTTCTGGGGGTCGCCCTCCTGCCATGCGACAACGCTGTCCTGATTTACGAAATCGTAGGCCCCTAAAACCGTTACGGACTGGAGGCATGGGTGTTCAACCTCGAAACCAGTATCGAGAATGCCGATTGTTACACCCTGGCCGGTCCAGCCCCGCTGCTGCAGTTCATATGTGTTTATCTGCTGCAGCTGGGACAGTGAGAGACCGTAGGAATCAGTTGCAGGAATACCCTCTTCCGGCTGAAAGGTTGAAACCCCCACTGACCTTATTTCCTTAACGAAAGGCTGATTTTGAAGCTCGGCTGCCTGTTCAGATGTCAGACGGATGCTCACCGCATTGAGGTAACGTGACTCAACCCTGACAGGGGCAGAAGCAACAGATTCAACAGCTCCCACATATGGTGCCCAGGGAGAAAGATCGTAAACATCAGCCTGCAGCTTCCCGGCGGTTGCCCTTCTGGAAGCCGAGGGAGACTGAGCAATTCTTGAAGAGGCCTCTTCGAGCCTTGCCTGTAAGTTTTCGCCCCTGTCGGAAAATATTACCCAGTAAAGACCATCTTCAGGGACGGTGCCCTGAAGAAGGGCAAGCATTGCAATGAGTAGTGTCATCAGACCTCAGAATGGTCTTCCCACTGCCATATCTTGTATTCTCCGTTTTCATCCGGCCTGCATCTGAAAACAGCATTGCCCATGGCGCGATAGCCAGCCTGTGTACCGTCTGGCTGCCAGTAGTAAACCTTCAGGTCAAAGGATCTGACCAGCTGAAGGGTTTCTCCGCTTGGATCACCATACCACACGGTTTCACTGTTGCCGGTCAGCGTCAGTTCTATTACCTCAGCATCTTCGCTGTCGAACATATTCTGGGTAAATGCTTCTTCGATATCTTTTCCCCAGGATTCGTCGATGATTCCGTCGCCGTCGTAGTCGTCCCAGTCAACCTGAAGAAGAATGAACTCGAACTCGGGATCAAGACATTCTTTATAAGCGTCGATGTTCTGGGTCTGATATGCAAGCTGAAAATTATAGAGAACTTTCCATGCGCTGTCTGCCGGAGTGTAAAAACCGGGATCAGGATCACCCTCGCCTTTTTCCGGGCTGAACAGGCATGCAGTACTTGCCAGTAATAAAGCCAATACCACAAGTGCCAGCTGTTTTCTTGCCATAGCTTCCCTCCAAAGGTAAAGTCTGAATTTGCATTTTTCTACATGAATATAACCGGTTTTCGTGGAAATCGTTCCCCCCGGGCGTCATTCCTCGGAGAGGTCAGTCCACTGCCATATTCTGTATTCTTCGTTCTCATCAGGCCTGCAGAGGAAGATGGCATCACCCATGGCTCTTAATCCTTCGGGCTCTTCCCCGTCCATGTAGTAAACCTTCAGATCGAAACTTCTTACAAGCATTCTTGTTGCGCCGGTAGCATCTCCGTACCACTGGGTGTTACCCGTACCCAACAGCTCAAGTTCGATGATCTCTGCCCTGGGGCTGTTGAACATGTTTTCAGTGAACGCCATTTCAATATCTTTGTTCCAGGTGCTGTCAACAAATCCGTCCTGGTTGTAATCGAACCAGTCTTCCTCCAGAAGAATGAACTGGAACTCATCATCAAGGCAGTTCGCGTATTGATCCAGATCATGTGTCTCATATGCCAGCTGAAAGTTATGCATCAGTTTCTCCGGCGTATCAACCGGAGAATAGAACTGATCGGTCATTGGCGGATCAATCTGGTACGGGTCGTTGCAGCATGACACAAGTATTACTCCGACAACGCCGGCCATCACTCTTCGAATCATCTATAGCGCCTCCCTCTTCCCTCCACTGACCCATACCTGAGGGGCTGTACAATGTTCCAGGAATCTGCGAATGAAACAACTATGCTCCTCCGGGTGTATCACTGTGAGAGAAGCTGCACATCGTCAGGCATCTGTTTTCGTGAAACTCGCTCCTCCGCCATGGAGAAGCAGGAAGCAACCCATGGTTCTCTGTTGACTCAAGTTGTTTGCCTGCGAATAATAGGGTGTTGAGGGGTAGTGTGGCCGGGTAGAGAAATGGGGTTATTCTGTACGCTGTTTTCCTTGCTTTATTGGCACTGACTGGCGCATCCACCGTTGATGAAGCTATTCAGCTGTATGAGATGGGAGATATCCCCGGGGCTATAGTAGCACTGGAGGAAATGCTCTCTGCAGGTTCTCTGACCTTCGACGAGGCTCTCAGAGCCTGGGACCGTCTTGGAAGCTCTTACTTCGCCATGGGAAACGGTCAGGCTGCAAGGAACGCATACGGAGAGCTGCTGCGTCTCGATGTGTACTATGATTTAAGCCCCAGGGCCAACCCCCGCCTGCAGGAGCTTCTCGATGAGGTAAGAAACAACACCATGGCCTCGGCAATGGTCAGAAGTGAACCCGCAGGCGCATTCGTAACCCTGGACGGTGAACTCATGGGAGTTACACCCATAATGCTGGACGGTCTTGTGGGAGGAGACAACTACCAGGTGGATGTTTACCAGGTGGGTTACGAAACCGAGTTCTACACCCTTGCCGCACAACCGGGATTCAGCCACATGCTGCAGTTCGATCTGCAGGTACTGCCCGACGAGGTATCCGTTGCCGTTGCGGACGGAGGATCTTCAGGCACAGGGGAAACCGCCGCTTCAGGGGGCGCAACCGGCACTCTTTACGCAGATGAGATGATAGCTTCACCCTTTGAAACCGGTGGAGGTACTTCATCAGCCTCCTCTGGAACCCAGCAGGTGGCAGCCGGCGGCACTCCTCCCCAGAGTACAGAGGCTCTTTTGGCCATGCTTTCCACAGGCGGGGGAATAGACATGTCCGCAATCAACAGCGCAGGAGGGTTCACAACCGGTGAAGGCAGTGAAAGCATAGGCCTTGCAGGTTCAACCGGGGGCCATTCCACGGTTGTGTCTTCAGGGGTAGCCGCCCAGGCAGAAGCTCTGGGAAGAGAAGTCATGGTCTTCAGTGACATTTCCACTCAGGCTGCTCCGGAGGTAACAGGAACTGGAACATATTCATCCAGAACCGCTGAAGAGATAGCAGAGCTTGTTGCTGAAAAGCGCACCCAGGTGATGTATGTGTACAACAAACATCTCAGAACAGATCCGCTGCTCATGGGCAGAGTGGACATCGCAATGATCATACACCCCAGCGGACGGGTGTCAGATGTTGAAATAGTTTCATCGAACATGTACAATCAGGCTTTCGAGCTTGAACTTATAAGAACAGTGGAACAGTGGCGTTTCGGAAGCGTCAGCGAGAACGAAGGCCCCCTTCCCATCCAGCTGCCCTTCAGCTTCAGCCCCTGACGTTCCTTCATAATTCCCGAAAGGAAATGATGGACGAGAAAAAGGTAATGGCCATTCTGCAGGAATGCGATGCCCTCCTGGAAGGACATTTCAGATACACCTCAGGCAGACACGGAAGAATGTATTTCGAGAAGATCAAAGTGGCTGCCAGACCGGACCTTGTGATGCAGCTTGGAAAAATGACCGCAGCACAGATGCAGGACATCTCAGAAAGTATCGATGTTGTATGCGCACCGGCCTTCGGTGCCATAGTCTTCGGTTTTGCCGCGGCTGCGGCATTGGGCAAACCATTTGCGTTCCTGCAGCGAGACGCCCGGGGTGTCATGGGAATAAGGTCAGGTTTTAAGAACGTTGTTGAAAACTCCAGGGTACTCCTGGTGGAAGACGTTGTAACCACAGGGGGAAGCGTTCGCGAGTCGCTGGATGTTCTTGATTCCATGGGAGCTGAAACCATTATGACAGGTCTTCTCGTGGACAGAACCGGCGGAACCCTCGAACTGCCGGTTCCGTACAGAGCACTTCTTACGGTGAAAGCTGAAAGCTGGGCTCCCGAAGAGTGCCCCATGTGCATGAAGGGAATGGAAATAGTCAAGCCCGGTTCCTCGGGAAAGAAGAACTAGTTCCTTAAAGCAGGGTCCTGGTTGAAGAAAGCACTGAGCTGAGTGTAAACCTCAGGTGCCCTTTCCTTCATCTTTTCCGGCTTCTCAAAGAAATACTCCACCGCACATGCGAAAAACTCAGCAGGGTTCGTTCCAGCGTAGTCCCTGAGTATGGAGTGGTGGCTGTGAACTCTCTGAAATTCAGCCTGCATGGCTTCAGCCCATGGTCTGTAAGACCCCAGGGAAAGCTCGTCGGGGATGCCATCGGGTCGTCTGCCGTCCAGCACATGGGCAAACTCGTGATAACCAACATTGAACCCGTCGTTGCTGTGCTCGAAACTCCTGAGCAGGTGAGGCAGGGAAAGTATCACTCCGCCCTGGGAATGAACCAGACCGGCAGCGGTGAAACCTCCGCCTGATTTCGTGGAATACGAACCATCCGCCGCAAAACCCGAGGGATAAATCAGTATTTCACCGAAATTGTGGTATTCCCATCCGGGTCTTCTGAAGGTCAGCCTTACAGCGGTTGCAGCCACCAGCGCCCTGATTTCGTCGGTTATCTCCACTCCGTCGATCCCCGTTATTCTGTGTTCAGCCAGGAATATGGCAATATTGTTCTCATACTCTTTCCTGTCCTTCCTGGAAAGATCCGAGTAGAAAGAAACCTTTTCTGCGAGAACGTTCCTGATCCCGGGGGCAAGGCCTGTCCTTGCAATTCGCTCCCTTCTGAGGTATCTGCCTAGAAAGAACAGGAAATAAAGACCTCCCCCGCCCCATATTACCCAGAGGAACAGAGGAACCGAACGGCCCCTTGCAATGAACAGAAGGCTGAGACACGAACAGGACGCTGCGGTAAGCAGCGCCCTGTTCAGTATTCTTTTTTTGGGAAAGACTTCCACTAGACCTCGGACATGAAGTGGCGCTCCACCATTATCCTTTTAAGCTCACGCTTGAATATTTCACGGTCACGGAGTTCGCTCTTCAGTTCTTCTTCAGCCTGTTCAAGCTCTGCCTTCTCCAGTCTGAAAGCCTTGAATGCCTTGCTGTAAGCCTCTCTGGCAGCTTTGAGTTCCTCGGGTTCTGCCTTCTCTTCGGTGCTCTGAAGAAGGGCACGGGCCTTCTCGAAGGCTTTCCTTGCCTCGGCTGCCTGAAGGCTTTCTTCCTTGACTTCCTTCTGGAACTCGGCAATTTCCTCTACACTGAAATCCATCTCACTCTTGATGCGGGTTTCCAGTTCATCAAGAACCGGTACGAGGAACTGCTTCAGTTCGTGGACATAGCTGACGTAACGCTCCACAGTTGTGCCAAGTTTCTTGCCCTTGCGGATGTTTCTGATGTCACCAAGCTTCTCCTGCCATGTGTGAAGCTGGTTGAGACTTGCCGCGAGATCCCTTCTCAATTCATTCTTGAAATGAATGTCACTCTTGAGCTTTCTTTCCTGAGTATTATGCTGGTTCACAAATATCTCCTTGTTTCTATATTAATGTGAATTAATCCGTTCCAGGTTGCAGGGCGGTTTATGCTACCAAAACACTCTTCTGTCAAGAGTTTGAATATTTGTGCCTCTTTTCCAGAGAGCTGTAGCTCTGTCTGAGGCCCTTTGCCGGATCGAAGCCAAGAAGGGAGGCGGTGGCGGCAACCTTTTCCTGTGAATCAGATTCTATCTCCACGAACATTCCGTAATACAGAGTATCCAGGCAAACATGGGAACCGTTGACTGACCATATTTCACGGGTTTTCTCATATTCATAAACCGGAGGGCAGCCTATTCTACGGAACAATCCCAGTGTCTCCTCGAAGGTCTTGTCTATCTTGATCTCGTTCTCCATTCGGCTTTTCATGGGACCCGGCTGCACAGGCTCTTTAACGGTAACCAGAACTTCGTCTCCGTACTGACGGATCCTGAGCAGTTTTCCCGCTTTGCCTATGGCTCTGTCCTCTGTATCCAGAACCATGTTCCTCTCATGAGAAAGCTCATGAATCAGCGAGGCTCCCGCTTCAAAGAGAGTTTCCCTGATCTTCCCGAAATCCGTAACTTTGAATTTGAGTTCTACTTCCGCAGGCATTGGGACCCTTCTTTAAGGCAGGATTTGACCTTGACACTATATTACTGTAAATTACCGCCCTACGGAGGACTAGTCTAATTGGTAAGGCAGCGGATTTGAAATCCGCCGGGCTAATCACCCTTCGGGGTTCGAGTCCCCGGTCCTCCGCCATCTACTTTTCACGGGGGTACTATGACCGATTCCATGTTCATGGGCAACAAAAAACTCATAGTCACAGGAGACCGCATCCTCGTGAGTCCTCCGTCTGCCGAAGAAAGAACGGATTCGGGCCTTTATGTACCTGAATCAGCCATAGACACAAAAAAAGTACTGGCCGGCTGGGTGGAGGCAGTGGGACCCGGTTACCCCATCCCCGAAGCCGGTGACACCTCATCAGAACCCTGGAAACCTTCAACATCTCCTCTTATCAGGCATTATCCCCTTCAGGTGGAAAAGGGCGATCTCGTTCTCTACGTCAAGAACGCATCATGGGAAATCAGGCTGGATGCAAACAAGTATTTCGTGGTTCCCTATTCTGCAGTTCTCGTGGTTCTAAGATCACCTTTGGATGTGGAACAGAACACCGATTAGAGAGTGGCGGCATTCAGCTGTCTGGAAAGGACAACGCCCTGAGCCCGAAGCGTATAATTCTGATCCCCACATACAATGAAGCTCCGAACATACTTCCCCTGTACAGGTCGATACGGGAATGCTGCGCTTTTGATCTTCTTTTCATAGACGATGCCTCACCGGATGGCACCTCATCCATGATCAGGGAGTTATCTGAGAAGGATCCCAGTGTTCACCTTCTTCTTCGAAAGAGAAAAGAGGGGCTTGGAAGAGCCTACCGTGATGCGTTCAAATTCGTACATGAATCCGGCGAGTGGGACAGAATTTTCATGATGGATGCCGATCTGTCGCATCAGCCCGTCCATTTGGAAAAACTCGATGAAGCCCTGGATAACCACTCCTTCGTTGTGGGGTCCAGATACATTCAGGGCGTAAGTGTGCTCAACTGGTCGATCCTGCGCCTGAATATGAGTTATGGTGCCAACAAGTACATCAGGCTTCTCACAGGAATGCCATTCTCGGACTGCACCAGCGGTTTCCGGGGTTTTCACTCAAAGTTACTGCCAATTCTGATCTCGTCGAACATAAAGGCCTCAGGATATGCATTTCTGGTGGAAACTTTATTCAATGTCTGGCGAAGCGGCGAAAAAATCACTGAAGTCCCCATAGTATTCGTTGAAAGAAAAAGCGGAGATTCAAAGGTATCGCTGCATGTATTTCTGGAATCGATGATTGCACCTCTTAGACTGAGGCTCAGGTCTCTCCGGCCCTCTCCCCGTAACTGACAACCATCAGGACCCGGGATAGATAAGCAATTCGCCGTTGCTCCATTCCACAACTGTCTCATGGGCAGTTACATCCGATTCATCATCCACGAACCTGAAATTGACATTGTTTCCGGGTTTGAGGAAATCAAGATAAAGCTCGATGTTCTTCAGCTCGTTTACCTGGGGAATGTTTCGGTCGTACAGTACCACCGCCACATCATCCTCTTCGGCAAGATCCTCTGCATGGGCAGATACAGCCTCGAACAACTCCTGCTTGGTGGAATTCATGTCTCTGAGTGCGGAAGACCAGTTAAGTGAAGCCAGGAACAGCATCACCGTCAACGACCCGCAGAGAGTTATTCTGCGAAGGTCTCTCCGCGCGGACATACGGGAACCTGTTTCAACCGCAAGACCCGCCGTCAGAGAAAAGAAAACCATCATTACGTATATGTAGTGCATACAGGATTGGCTGATAATAGACTGAAAGCCATAAACAAAAAACAACAAACCCAGGGTCAGGATCTTCCGCCATTGTCTTTTCCATGTGGAAACAAGGGCCAGAGCCATTAGAGTCACAGTGAGGGCAAGTATCATTCTCATTAAAAGATTCTGCATGAAGAAGTAGCCCGTGCTCTGTATGAGCATGAAGTAGATCCTTACGGGGATCTGTGACAGGGGAGTGTACTGACCGTACCCTCCTATGTTCCCGAACACCATAAGCCTGGAAGCCAGGAACAGAAGAATGACAAGGGGAATGGAAAGCCAGAAAAACAGCAGACCCTTCCTGTCCGGAGACCCTTTCGGCCATAGGACAACCAGAAGAGGGAGTGCCAGCAGATTGGCCATGCCAAGCTCTTTCGAGCCGATGGCAAGCAGAACTGCAACCCACGGGAGAGCCCCCCGGGGACCTTTCAGCTTTCCTCCTATCAGATCGAATGTCAAAATCATGGCGGCAATGGAGAACAGCACCGCAAGAACATCATGACGGGCAACGATGAGCCACACCGCGTCAAAGGCTCCGGGGTGAATGAGAACAAGAAGAGAGGGCAGCCACCAGTACTTCCTGATGCCAATTCGCCGAGCCAGAGGAATAACGGATAGAGCAACACAGAGGTGAAGAATGAAGTTCATAGCTCTATAGCCTTCAGGACTGGCGCCCCACAAAGGGAATTCGGCCATGAACATCAGGCTCACCACAGGCCTGAAAAAGCCGACTCTGTGATTGTCCTGGATCCAGCTCCATGATTCAATCATGTAATCACTGAAACTCATTCCGCCCTTCAGGGGATTCAATAGACTGATGAACTCCTGGGGGTCGAAAAATGAAGAAAGCAGCGGAAGGTAGAGGATCATCTCGAGAATGACCAGGATGAAAACGAAAGGCACGTATTTTTTCAATTCAGCCCCCTGATATCTGCGAAAAGCAAATTAAAGACAGGAGAACCCTGTGAAACAAAAATTCTTCAAGGTGCTCCAGAGAAAAATGAACATACTGCCGGTGTCTGAAAGAGGTCAATGACAGGAGCTGTCAGTCAAAAAGAAAGGCCAATAGACTGCTGTCGGCGATTCTCCAGCCGCTGTTCTCCCAGGACATCCTGAAGGAAACTGAAGAACCGTTGAAGTACCTGATAACCACAGTGGCACTCCTTCCCTCCAGTTGAGCCGTCTCGCTCTCTACCTGTTCAAATGGCTGAAGATCCACCTGATCCATGACCATTCCCATTATCTCCCGGTTGTCAAGCATCGCGAAGTCATCCAGTGTGATACTGCCTCTGTAACGGCTGTTCAGGAGATTCCCGGCCAGAACCGGATCTGCTTCGATAATACCTCTCACCTGGTCGATGAAACCATCGATCGCTGAGTAAAGATCCTCTGTTAAAAGGCCTTCCAGAGCATAGCCGTCGCCGTACTCCACGGCATCCATGAAATCGTAGGCAGTATCCACTGGATCGGCCACGGCAACTGCGGCGGCAACAAGTACCAAACCTGAATAGAGTATCCTGCTGATCATGCTTATCCTCTTGTCTATTTTACGAACTATATCCGGTAAAACTACCTATACCCCTGAGCTATCCAGGTTCTGCGGTCTCTGTGTATTTCGAAATACAGGGGAGTTTCCACCCTTCCCAGACAGTGCTCGCCTTCCTTCAGAACCACAGGATCTCTACCCCTTAATCTTACCTCACCGGCCCCGGGAAGTTTCATGTGGAGGATTCCGTCAACCACCTTCGAACGGAAACCTGAGGCATCTCCGGCTATGGCGTTGCTTATGAAGCAACTGCCGTTTCTAAGGGCATCAGTGAACTGGTCAGGCGAAGTGAAGGGTTCATCAAGGAGCAGATGGGTTCTGACCCTGTCGAAAAGCATTCCGTAGTTGAATACATGATTACCCAGTATCCGGTGTCCGTGAGCATCGGCTCCGCCCACCAGGCAGCCGCCTGTCCTGAACCACATATCCACTGCCCCGCTCTCCGGGTTGAGGACTTTACTGTCGGGATGCCTCATTCTTCCCCATACATTAAGGGGATTTACGCCCCGCTTCCACATGCTCATCCAGTTCCAGCCTTCGATCCCGGACACAGGGCAGCTGGTACCGAAGGACCAGGGATACTGGCCTATACCGGGTACATGGGGTCTTTTCTCCGTTGGATGGGCAATAATGGCAATTCCATTCTGCTCAAGTACATTTTCCAGTTTATCAAGTATGTGACCGCTGTGCTTTACCCTGTCCACCCCGTACACGAGAAGGTGATTCTTCCGGTCCGTATGCTGAAGTTCTGAACCCACCAGGGTGATAAGGTCGCCGGTTTTCTTCCCGTGCCAGCCCTCATCCATCAAAGCAAGGTGCCTGTGATCGTTGAAGGCTATGTAATCCAGTCCCTTCTCAAGTCCTGCCTCAACTATTTCTTCCGGTTCACCTTTCCCGTCGGATCTGGTGGTATGCACGTGAAGAACCCCCGTGGCACAATACCTGTGAAAGGCCACGGGGGAATCCGGTGTCATGGCAGGTTATCCTCTGCGCTTCTTTATCTCTTTGATCAGCTCCGGGATTATCTCGAAAAGATCTCCCACGAACCCTTCCGAACAGAACTGGAAGATGTTTGCGTCGGGATCTTTGTTCACCGCATAGATGGAATCGGAGGACTGCATGCCCACACGGTGCTGGACTGCCCCTGAAATGCCCACTGCAAGGTAGGTTTTCGGCTGAACGGTCTTGCCGGTCTGACCAACCTGTCTGGGGTACTCGATCCATCCGTTGTCCACTGCGGCACGGCTGGCACCAACGGTGCCTCCAAGAAGATGGGCCAGTTCGTGGAGCATCCTGTAGTTTGCCGGATCCTTCATTCCTCTGCCGCCTGATATCACGATTTCAGCCTCGGTGATATCCACTTCATCGCCTTCGGTGGGAATGAACTGGAGGACTCTGGATCTTGATTCCGTCATGTGAGGGGTAAGTTCAAGATCGATCACTTCACCGGTCCTTGCCGTATCCGGCTCCATGGGTTTCATGACCCCTGGACGGACGGTGGACATCTGCGGTCTGGTTCTGTCACAGACAATGGTTGCCATTATGTTGCCGCCGAAGGCAGGACGTGTCTGCATGAGCATTCCCGAGTCCTTGTCTATGCGAAGCTCTGTGCAGTCCGCCGTAAGGCCTGTATCAAGGGTCTTCGAAACCCTGGGCATTACATCTCTTCCGGTGGTGGTGGCGGCGGCAAGGACTATCTCAGGTTTCTCATCAAGAATTACCCTGGTGAGTATGCTGTTCCATGGCTCCGTGGAGAAGTGTCGAAGAGCGGGATCAACAGCCTTTATGACCCTGTCTGCACCGGCATGTATCAGTTTCTCCGGTGTGTCATGGGGATCATCGGTAATAATAAGTGCGGTAACCGTCTTTTCCCCTGCGGACAGTTTCCTGGCTTCACCCAGCAGTTCCAGTGCGCTCCTGTCTGGATGGCCGTCTCTCATCTCACAGAGGACAAGAATCCCTTTGTACTTCGCCAGCTCCACCGGATCTCCGCCAAATGAGTGGTGGACCACAAGAGCACTGAAAGGACAGGAATCAACGCATATACTGCAGAGGGTACAGCTGTCTGAAACCTGGGCCTTTCTGCTGTCATTAACTGAAAGAGCTTCCACAGGGCAGGTTTTTACGCACAGGCCGCAGCCTGTGCAGCTGTCCTTTATCTCGAGATATCCTGCCATGTTAAGCCTCCTTCCCTTCTCCAAGCAGAAGGTCCGCCAGTCTCTTTGCCAGCTCCTGGGGAGTTCCTGTATTGATTTCTCCGCCGGTTCTCGCCTCCGGAGTGGATGTAACCACGACTTTGGTGGGTGATCCGTTAAGACCGGTCTCATCCTCTGTAAGACCCAGATCATTCAGACCCCAGACGGGGATCTCTGCCTTGCGGGACTTCATTTTTCCCCTGAGGCTTGGAACCCTGGGGACATTTGCGTCCTTCAGGATCGTAAGAACAGCCGGCAGCCGGGTCTGAACCACCTGAGTACCGGTTTCCACATATCTCTCAGCGGTGATCGAACCGTCTGCCAGTTCCCTTACCTTTCCCACGAAAGTGATCTGGGGCCAGTCCAGAGAAGCGGCTACACTGGGACCTGTCTGAGCAGTATCACCATCGATGGCCTGTTTGCCGAAAAACACAGCATCAACGTCACCCAGATGCTGAACAGCAGCTGCCAGCGTGTGACTGGTAGCCCAGGTATCTGCCCCTGCGAATGCCCTGTCACTGATTAACACTGCATCGTCGGCGCCTATGGAGATGGCTTCACGAAGAACATCCTCTGCCTGAGGCGGCCCCATGGTAATAACTGTAACGGTTCCCCCCAGCTCGTCACGCCAGCGCAGGGCTTCCTCCAGGGCGTAGGCGTCGAAGGGATTCATTATGGAAGGGACTCCGTCGCGGATCAGTGTTCCCCTCTCCGGGTCTATCCTCACCTCGGCGGTGTCCGGAACCTGCTTAACTGCAACGACGAACTTCATTGATTCCTACTTTCTCTGGGCTTCCTTGATCATGGCATGGGCTATGACGCTTCGCTGTATCTGATTGGTGCCCTCATAGATCTGGGTTATCTTGGCGTCGCGCATCATCTTCTCCACGGGATACTCCCTCATGTAGCCGTATCCGCCCAGGATCTGCACCGCATCGGTGGTAACGCGCATTGCAACATCGCTTGCAAAAACCTTGGCCATTGCCGATTCCTTCTCGAATTTCTTCGCACCGCTGTCCATCATCCTGGCAACGGAATAGGTAAGGGCCCTGGCGGCCTCAACCTGCGTGCCCATGTCAGCGAGCATGAACTGCAGGCCCTGGAAAGAATCTATCCTCTGCCCGAACTGCTTTCTCTGGGAAGCGTACTTAAGAGCTTCGTCCAGTGCCCCCTGGGCTATGCCCACCGCCTGTGCCGCAACTCCGGGGCGGGAATTATCCAGGGTGCGCATGGCAACCATGAAACCCATACCCTCTCTTGCAATGAGGTTCTCAGCGGGTACCCTGCAGTCCTCGAAGATCAGCTCTCTCGTGGCGGATGCTCTGATACCCATCTTGTCTTCCTTTTTGCCGTAGCTGAAACCGGGAGTGCCTTCTTCAACGATAAAGGCACTGGCTCCCCTGGCGCCTCTGTCAGGATCGGTAAGGGCTATCACAGTATAGATCTGTGCTTCACCGCCATTGGTTATCCACTGTTTGGTTCCGTTGAGAATGTAATGGTCGCCGTCCCTGATCGCCCTGGTCTTGATCCCGCCGGCGTCGCTTCCAGCTTCCGGTTCCGTAAGGGCGAAGGCGCAGAGTTTTTCCCCTGAAGCAAGCTGCGGGAGATACTTCTTCTTCTGATCTTCGCTGCCCATGAGAATAATTGGCATGGCTCCCAGAGCATTGGCTGCGTAGGACACTGCGACTCCGCCGCAGTAACGGCTGAGTTCCTCGGTGGCCACCACCAGAGAAATAGCGCCCATTCCGGTTCCCCCGTATTCCTCGGGAATGTAAATGGTGAAAAGGTCGCTCTGGGCGATAATCTGCATTATCTCCCGGGGAAATCTGTTTTCCTCGTCAAGTTCTGCTCTTACCGGCAGAATGTGTTTCTCGCCGATCTCGGTGCAGATCTCTTTAATGGCCTGAATATCCTCATTAAGCATGTAGTCCATTAGCTTCCTCACCTTCAAGGGCCCCAAGCGCCATTTCAGCCGCGGCCATTTCTGCGTTCTTTCTGCTGGGAGCAATTCCCTTTCCCAGCACCGAACCGTTAATTATCACTCTTATCTCGAAAACCGGAGCATGTGCCGGTCCGGTTCTGCTGTACGTTTCATACTCCGGCAGGGACATTCCTCTGGCCTGGCAGAATTCCTGAAGACGACTCTTGAAGTCTCCCCGCCGGCTGCTTTTCTCCTGCTTCATAAGGGTTTCCTCCACGAAAACGCAGGCTTCATTGAAACCCCTGTCTTTGAAAAGAGCACCTGCAACTGCCTCGTAGGCATCCGCCGCCATTGAATCCGGTACCTCGGGTTCCGAGTAGTCGGTACCGGTTGATATCAGTTCCCTCAGTCCCAGCCTGTCAGCACACCTTGCAAGGGTAGATTTTCTAACCAGATCGATCTTCATTCTGGTCAGGTCCCCCTCGGAAGCATCCGGCCATTTATTGAGAAGACATTCTCTTACGGCCAGTTCTATCACTGCATCACCTAGAAACTCAAGCCTCTGGTTGTTGTGAACACCATCCACCGATGAATGGGTAAGAGCCAGACGAAGAAGGTCGGAGCGGCTGAACAGCCGCTCCAGCCTTTTATATGCGCTGCTCTCAGCTGTCACCCTTGTATCTGCGCAGGGCTATGGTGACATTGTGCCCACCGAAGCCCAGTGAATTGCTCAGGGCGTTCATAATGTCTGCTTTCCGGGCTTTTCCAGGGACGTAGTCCAGATCACATCCCTCTCCCGGTTCCTCATGGGTGGCTGTCGGGGGGACGATCCCCTCCCTCAGGGCCATGGCAGTGAGCATTATCTCCATGCTTCCAGTTGCCCCGAGCATGTGCCCGTGAACGGATTTGGTACTTGATACAAGCACCTTGTCGGCATGGGCTCCCAGAGCTGTTCTTATTGCAGCTGATTCGTTTATGTCATTCAAAAGAGTCGATGTGCCGTGGGCGTTTATGTAGTCTACCTGCCCGGGTTCAATGCCTGCGTCTTTCATGGCCATGACCATGGATCTGGCACAACCCTCACCCCCGGGAGCCGGCGCCGTTATGTGATGGGCATCGCATGACATACCCACACCTGTTACCTCGGCGATGATATCTGCTCCCCTGTTAAGGGCATGCTCAAGTTCTTCAAGAACCAGAATGGCTGAGCCTTCAGCGATGACAAAACCGGAGCGGTCTTTGTCAAAGGGTCTTGATGACTTTTCAGGTTCGTCATTGAAAGTTGTACAGAGGGCTTTCATGGAGCAGAATCCCCCTACGCTCATCAGCGTCAGAGGAGCTTCGCTTCCCCCGGCCACCATTGCATCCGCCCTGCCCAGGCGTATTGAGTCCACGGCGGCGGCAATTGCATGGGTGCTTGAAGCGCAAGCGGTTACCGTGGCAAAATTAGGCCCTTTGGCGTTGATGTCTATTGCAACCTGACCTGCGGCCATGTTGCTTATCATCATGGGAACGAAGAGGGAACTGATTCGCCTTGGCCCCCTCTCAAGGGCAATGGTGTGCTGTTCCTCGTAGGTCTGCAGACCTCCCACTCCGGAACCGATTATCACACCGATGCGCTCCGGATCCATGTTTATGCCGGTGAATCCTGAGTCTTCCCAGGCCTTCCGGGCTGCAACAATGGCAAACTGCGTGTATCTGTCGTTTCTGCGAACTTCCTTTGCGCCTAGATATTCCTCGGCATTGAAGTCCTTGACCTCTCCTGCCACCTGACTGGTGAACGGCTCCGGGTCGATAACGGATAATCTTCCGATACCGCTTTTTCCAGCTACGGCGTTCAGCCAGGCTTCTGATGGTGTGTTGCCAATGGGGCTCAATACACCCATACCTGTAATCACTACCCGCTTTTCAGACACGGAATCCTCCCGATACTTAATCCGGTAAAACGCTGTTTCCCGGGGAACCAGCGCTTCACCGGCTATTCAACACGATTCTGACTAGGCTTCAATGCCCTTTGAATTAAGGAACTCAACAACAGCGCCGACAGTCTGGAGGTTGTTACCCTCTTCGTCGGAGATCTTCAGGTTGAATTCATCTTCGAGATCCATCATGAGATCTACCATATCAAGAGAGTCGGCGCCCAGATCATCTTTCAGGTTGGCTGTGGGTGTTACCTCTTCAGGCTTCACATTAAGTCTGCTGACTATAATTTCAGAGATACGGTTTTCAAGAGACATTCTTCTTCCTTTCTCAGGTAGTGAGACCGCCGTCAACGGGCAGTACTATACCGGTAATATACTTTGCTGAAGGGCTCATGAGAAATGCAACCGCTTCAGCTATTTCCCCGGGCTTTCCAAGACGGCCTGCGGGAATCCTTGAAAGGTAGTCCGCAGTGACTTCTTCGGGGAGTTTTCTGGTCATTTCCGTTTCTATGAAGCCCGGGGCAACCACATTTACAGTGATCCCCCTGGCTGAAAGCTCCCTGGCAAGGGATTTCGACATTCCGATGAGGCCGGCTTTACTTGCGGCGTAGTTGGCCTGACCTGCAGCTCCCATGAGTCCTACCACTGAGGATATACTCACGATGGCGCCTTCCCGCGCCCTGATAAGAGAGCGGAGAAAAGCCTTTGTTACCTTCCATGATCCTGTGAGGTTAACGTCCAGAACCTGCCCCCACTGATTCTCATCCATTCTCATCATGAGAGAATCCCTTGTGATGCCGGCATTGTTTACGATTCCCTTCACCGGAGGAAGGTCTCTGCCCACCTCTTCGGCAACTTTTTCCAGAGCTGCGGAATCGGTAATGTTCACAGTGTATGGAACGTAATTCTCTCCCAGTTCCTCTGCTGACTTTTTCAGGTCTTCACCGAGCATATCAAGGGCGGCTACGGTCCATCCGTCATCAAGGAGTTTCCGGGCGATATCGAGGCCAATACCCCTGGCGGCTCCTGTGATGACCACAGTTGCTCTGTCACTCATCTGTCCACCTCACAACCATTCCTCCCCAGGTGAGCCCTGCGCCGAAAGCAGCAAGAACAACGGTGAACCCGGGCTTTATGGTTCCGTTGTGAAGAGCCTCATCGAGGGCTATGGGTATGGAGGCGCTGGAAGTATTTCCGTACTGCTCAATGTTTACGTACACATCTTTCCATTCCAGTCGGAGTACCCTTGCGGTGGATTCGATTATTCTCACATTGGCCTGATGAGAAATGAGAAGATTGACGTCTTTGTATGTGAGTCCCTCTTCTGCCAGAGCCTTCAAGGCGGAATCACGCATGGCGCGCACCGCACTTTTCATTATCTCTCCACCTGCCATATGAATGGTGTTCTTCTTCTGGTCCAGGGCTTCGTGGGTAACAGGCATTCTTGTTCCGCTGGCAGGTAGGTCGAGAAGATGCCCCAGAGAGCCGTCTGCTCCCCAGTGAAACCCTCCCAGCATACCCCCGGGGCCTTCACTGCCCACACAAGCCGCACCGGCTCCGTCACCGAAAAGAACGCATGTGTTCCTGTCTTCCCAGTTAACGATGGAGGAAAGTTTCTCGGAACCCACAACGAGAATGCGATCCAGCATTCCCGCCTCGATAAAGGCTTTGGCCTGGATCAGACCGAAGATGAATCCGCTGCAGCCTGCCTCGAAGTCATAGCATGGGACCTTGCCCAGCCCCAGTCTGTCTGCCACAAGAGCAGCGGTGTTGGGAAAGGAATAGTCAGGTGTAACGGTGCCCAGGATAAGTGCCTGAACGTCTTCCGGTTTCCAGCCGGCATCGTCCATGGCCCTTCTGCAGGCTTCAATTGACATATCGCTGTTTGCCATGCTGTCAGGGGCGATGTGCCGCTGTTTTATTCCGGTTCTGGTAGTGATCCACTCGTCGGTGGTATCCACCATTTTTTCCAGATCTTCGTTGGTCAGTATCTGCTCCGGGGCAAAATGACCGGTGCCCGTGATGTATGCGTGTCTAGCCTTCAACGGTACTCTCCTCCTCCTCGAGTAGTTCAGCCATTTTTGACTCTATGGCTTCCACGGCGCCGCTCCGTCTGAAATCGGTGGCTGCTGCAATGGCGTTCCTGATGGCCAGGGCCGAAGAACTGCCGTGGGCAACGATCCCCACACCCCTGAGACCCAGAAGCGGTGCGCCTCCGTATTCCGCAGCATCGAATTTTTTCCACAACTTGTTGAAGGATGGCTTCATGAAAAGATAGCCCATCCTTGATGTCCATTGCTTCTTCATCTCAAGATAAAGTGTCCCACCTACCATCGAAGCAATGGATTCAATGAATTTCACAAGCACATTACCTGTGTAGCCGTCTGAAACAACAACATCGGCTTCTCCCATGAGAATGCCGTCACCTTCTATGTTGCCGCCGAAGTTCAACGGCGACCTGCTGAGCATCCGGTACACCTCTTTAATCTCAGGGGTGCCCTTGGATGGCTCGCTTCCAACGTTCAGAAGCCTGATCTTGGGAGAATCAACTCCAAAAACAAGTCTGGAATAAATGCTTCCCATAAATGCAAACTTGTAAAGAAGCTGCGGTCTGCAGCCTACATTGGCCCCCACATCCAGGAGAATGGTGGGATTGCCTATGGTGGGTATGCTGCTGGCAAGAGCAGGTCGGGGGATCCCCTTTATCCTCCCGAGGGCGAACATGCTGCTGGCCATCATTGCCCCGGTATTCCCGGGGCTGACCATTGCGTTTGCGATTCCCTTTTTCTGAAGACCAGCCATGACTACCATGGAGCTGTCCGGCTTCTCCTTCAGAGCATTGGCGGGATGGTCGTCCATGGTTATTACCTGGGAGGCATGCTGAATTTCTATGGGAAGGTTCTGTCCGCCTGCCCTGGAAAGGAGCCTTGCGATGGTGTCTCTGTTTCCGACAAGGATAACCTTAACATCTTTCTTCAGCTGCCTGGGACTCTCCCTGAAAAACCTTATGGCCCCGTCAACTACAACGCCGGGGCCGTGGTCTCCACCCATGGCATCAAGTGCCACTACAACAGGCTGGCTCAAAACATGCTCCTGCAGAATACTATGAACTACTCTTCAGCAGCTTCAGTAACCTGACGACCGTTGTAGAATCCGCAGTGTTTGCATACCCTGTGAGGGAGTCTTGGCTCACCGCACTGGGGACATGAACTGGTGGATCTGGCATCAATCTTCCAGTGTCCGCGACCTTTGTCGCGCCGGGTGGAGGAGTGCCTTCTTTTTGGAACGGGCATTAGTTCTCTCTTTCTTCAGGATCATCGAAGTCAGTCTTCGATATGGTGTTCACACTGTTCTGTGTTTCTGTTTATACCGCACCTGGGGCAAAGACCCCTGCAGTTTTCGTCGCAAAGAGGTACAGAAGGAATGGAAAGTATCACCGATTCGCGAACGGGGTCTAATATACTAACAGTGCCGTCGTTATGCGAGACCGGTTCAACCTCTGGATCGGTAAGCATTTCAGGGTCCCAGGAGTATATGCGCTCTATTTCTTCGGTGACTTCAAATTCAACAGGTTCCAGGCATCTTGCGCAGGTAACACTGAAAACCCCTTCCAGCTCTCCCCTGACAAGTATTTCATTCTCGGTTCTCGTGACCTCAAGTGAAAGAACTCCATCTTCCGAGATGGGAACCGCTTCCGGGATATCCCATTCTGTCTCCCCCATGGGAAAGGTGAAGGTTTCCCTGGTCATACCCCTTGGGATGGAATTGATCCATAGTGACATGGTCTTTGTGTTAAGCTTCATATCAGCTCCTGCGGAATTCCTCTGCCAGGGAATTCTCTATTCTTGTGTTCTCATCGGGAGAGGAAGACTGAACATATATCCTGGCCAGGGGTTCGGTTCCGCTGAGCCGCACCAGAACCCAGGTGTCTCCACCAAGAAGGAGCTGAACACCATCGGTTCTATCTACCCTCTGAACCTTGAGTCCTGCAGCTTCGGTCATGTCGTTATTGAAAAGGTTGTCTACGATGTATTTTTTCATGGGGGGATTCAGGGGAAGATCGAGCCTTGTATTCCACAGCCTTCCATGCCTGCTCCACATATCGGAAAGCAGCTCTCCAAGCCCCTTCCCGTAGTGACAGACCATCTCACAGGCTAGAAGACAGGCAAGAACTCCATCCTTCTCGGGAACATGGCTGCCCAGGGAAAGTCCGCCGCTTTCCTCACCGGCAAGGAGAACTCCCCCCTTGATTATCTCTGCGCCGAGGTACTTGAACCCCACCGGGGTAATATCCACCTGGAGACCGCGGGAGGCCGCAACCCGGTCTACGATGCTTCCGGTGGTTATGGAACGCACCACCCTTCCAGAGGATCCTGAATCTGCAAGGTACTCAACGAGAAGGGCCATGAAGTCATGGGGTGTTACATAGACCCCATTCTCATCGATCATACCAAATCTGTCAGCATCGCCATCTGTGGCGATTCCCAGGGAGGCCCCGCTTCGCCTGACGCTTTCAGAAAGCTGCGAAAGACCCTGTTCATTGGGCTCAGGATGATTTCTTCCTGCAAAAAGAGGGTCTCTTGCTCCATTGAGAACCCGCACGGCTCCGCCAAGCTCGATCAGCTTTCTGTCGGTAACGGCGCTTCCTGCACCGCTGAATGCGTCATAAACCACCCTCAGGGAATCACAGTTCCGGAAAATTCCCGGGTTGATGAATTTGTTCAGGTCCGCAAGATAGGGTGTGATGAAATCGTATTCCTTCAGAACGCCCCCCTGTTTTTCAGAGGGTACGGTGTCTGCCTCCACCAGCTCTTCGATACGGGAGGTGTCCTCACCGGAAGCGGGACCGCCGTGCCAGGGGCTGAATTTGATGCCGTTGTAAAGGGGCGGATTATGACTTGCGGTGAAGTTGATCACTCCGCCAAGCCCGTTCTCACGGCATCCATGGGCAAGTACGGGAGTGGGTACCGGAACCGGTGAAAGGTAAACCTTGAAACCGTAAGAGACCATACGCTCCGCCGTTGCCAGGGCAAGCTCCGGTGAAAGAAACCTGCAGTCTCCTCCAACGGCAACTGAATCATGCTCCGTTTCCAAAAGCCTTACTGAAATGGCGTCTACCACTGCCATGGCTTTGTCCCATGTGAATTCACGGGAAATAACACCTCTCCACCCGGAAGTGCCGAACCTGATGGTCATGTTTATACCTCCGAAAAGAATTCCAATGCTCTGAGTATCACCTGGTCATGGGGAGCGGTTGCTTCATAGTACCTGCTCATGGGCCATTCCCTCAGGGCAATCTCCCTGAGGAGGGCCCTTTCGATGTAGTAATGGCTTTCTGCAAATTCCTCAGGGGTGTATTCTATACCCTCTTCCGCAAGATAGTCTTCGAACTGACTGAAAACCGCGGAGTCCGGCCAGAAATCAAGGGGGATATCGTTCTCCAGTGTGTAATCCACGGCGAAGGAGAAGAAGTGGCCGTCGAGCTCCAGTTCCGCAACCAGGGCAATACTGAAAGAATCGGTTTCCACTTCGATATCGGGGATTATTCCCCAGGTTTCTTCGGCATCGTTCTCCATGAAATCATCGCGGAGAGTTCTGTCGATGCTGTTTCCATTGGGAGTGTAGTATCTTGCTGTGGTGAGTTTTACCCCGTAGTGCCCGATGCCCGGATACTCTCCCAGGTCCGAAAGGGACTGAACCGAGCCCTTTCCGAAGGTCCTGCTTCCAATGAGGGTTGCCACCCCCTGATCCTGAAGGGCACCAGCAAGGATTTCAGAGGAACTTGCACTGCCTCCATCCACCAGAAGAACCAGTCTTCCATCGTAGAGTACGCCTCTGCGGGTTCTGTATGTGAACTCTCCCACCGCCTGGCCCCTGGTGGTAACCACCACAGCTCCGGCGGGAAGGAAAATATCGGCAACATCGATGGAGGGAAGCATCAACCCCCCTGAGTTTCCCCTGAGATCCAGTATCATTCTGCGGGCACCCTGTTCGTCGAGCTCGTTCACGGCATCGAGAACCTCTTTGGCGGATTCTTCGCTGAATCTGGAAAGCCTGATGTATCCGGTTCCCGGCTCCAGCATGAAGTGGGCTGAAACGGAGGGAAAATCGATTACATCCCTCTCGATGGGGAAAACTATAGGCTCGTCCATCCCCGGTCTTTCAACGGTGAGATCAACAATGGTGCCGCCGGGACCCCTGATGTGTGTAACGGCCTCGGTTGTTGTGATACCTTCGGTTGAGAGGCTGTCTATCTTAACTATTCTGTCGCCGGCTTTCATTCCCGCCCTGTAGGCTGGTGTTCCCTCTATGGGTGAAATCACGGTGAGCCAGCCGTCCCTCTGACCAAGGGTAATTCCAACGCCCTCGAAGGATCCCTCAAGCTGTATCTGCAGGTTCTCGAATTCCTCCGGGGTAAGCAGAACACTGTTGGGGTCCAGGGACTGAAGCATTCCCTGAAGAGCCTCCTCTATGAGTTCCCTGCTTTCAAGGGTATCCACATATGATGATCTGGCCAGTCCGTATACGTCAAAGAAAAGCTCAAGTGATGAAGCCCGTTCCGCAGGGGTTTCTTCTATCTGAGCGGAAGCAGCCGGGGGAAGGGCAAGTACCAGGGCTGCGGTAATCAGCAGCGTTCCGGTTACCGTGGCCACCCATCCGGGTACGAGATCTTTCATCTTTCATCACCTTTCTTTAAGCACTCTATTCATAACCTCTTTCAGGATAATGGAATCCTGTGTATTCTCATCAAGCATGCCATCAACAACCAGGAACCTTGCAGGTTCCTCCCGGGCAAGCTCAAGGTAACCATTTCTTACCCTTCTGTGAAAACTGATGTTCTCCATCTCAATTCTGTCGAGTTTCCTGCCTGAAATGTTCATCCGGCGAAACCCCTCTTCCGGGTCAAGGTCCATGAGCACCGTCATGTGAGGCATAAGACCTCCGGTGGCCAGTCTGTTCGCCTGGCGGATCCCTTCCAGGGGAAGCCCCCTGCCGTACCCCTGATAGGCCATTGTGGCGTCGCTGTACCTGTCGCAGACCACCACAGAACCCTTCTGCAGTGCAGGTCTTACAACAAGATCAACATTGGCCGCCCTTCCGGCGAAATAGAGCATGAGCTCGGTAAGGGCCGGAACCTCGATATCGGGGTCAAGAAGCAGAGAGCGAATTCTCTCGGATACGTCAGGCCCTCCGGGTTCCCGGGTAAAAACCGTTTCACACCGGGCGCTGCGAAGGGCCTTCAGCAGATTTCTGCATCTGGAGGATTTGCCCGACCCCTCTACGCCCTCGAAGGTAAGAAAAAGACCGGGCAAATCAGTCTCCTATTTCGTTTCAGCCTTCTTCTCGGCTTTCTTTTTTCCGTAGGTCTCTATGTACTCTTCTGTCATTCTGTGGCACTGGTCGTCGTAGTACTGAACAGGGGGTGACTTGAAGAAGTAGCTTGAAGGCGCTTCGATCGCACCGGAAAGACCATTGTCCAGAGCAAGCTTGGCACAGCGCACAGCATCGATTATTACGCCTGCGCTGTTCGGGCTGTCCCAGACCTCGAGTTTTGCTTCGATGTTAAGAGGAACATCGCCGAAACTGGTTCCCTCCATACGGATGTAACACCATTTCCTGTCATCGAGCCACTCGATGTAATCACTGGGACCGATGTGAACGTTACGGGGCATTATACCGCCGGGGATCTGGCTGGTTACGGCATTGGTCTTGCTGATCTTCTTGGACTCCAGCCTCTCGCGCTCCAGCATGTTGAGGAAATCGGTGTTTCCGCCCACATTGAGCTGGTATGTACGGTCGAGTCTTACTCCGCGGTCTTCGAAAAGCCTTGTGAGTACCCTGTGAAGGATGGTTGCTCCCACCTGACTCTTAATGTCGTCGCCCATAACCGGAAGGTTCTTGTCGCGGAATCTTTTCTGCCAGTAAGGCTCTCTGGCTATGAACACTGGAATAGCGTTTACGAAGGCGCATCCGGCTTCGAGGATCTGTTCCACATACCACTTGGTTGCTTCTTCGCTTCCAACGGGAAGGTAGCTTACAACCACATCGGTTTTGGTTTCACGGAGGATCCCCACGATATCGGCTGTTGGTCCAGGGGCCTTCTCGATCACGGGTTTCAGGTATTTGCCCAGGCCATCGTGGGTCATGCCCCTGCTTACGGTAATGCCGGTCTTGGGTACGTCGCAGAGCTTGATCGTGCAGTTGGGATCGGCGAAAATAGCTTCGCTGAGGTCTTTTCCAACCTTGGTAACGTTGATATCGAAGGCCGCGCTGAACTCCACGTCTTTCACATGATAGCCACCCAGGTTCACATGCATGAGACCTGGAACTTTGTCTTCGTCTTTGGCGTTCTTGTAGTACTCTACTCCCTGGACAAGGCTGCTCGCACAGTTGCCCACTCCGATTATAGCCACCCTCACTTTTTTAGACATTCAATTATCCTCCCTGACGGGTAATGTTCGAATAGAAGCAGCCCTCTAGTTCAGAGGGATTCCCCTTCCATCCCCTGTAACTTTCAAAAGTCTCTGCAGGGCTGTGAGCCAGGAGCCTGCAGCAATAACCGCACAACTCCAAAGGATAAGCTCAGTGCCCCATGGAAGCAGAGAAGAAAGTGTTATTCCGGCTATGACCAGAACCAGTCTTTCGGTTCGGGTAAACAGCCCTACCTTGCACTCGATACCAAGCCCCTCGGCTCTGGCCCTAACATAGCTTACCATGAAAGACCCTCCCATGGCCGCGGGAATTACAAACAACAAGCTATCATGTTCACTTCCGGCCTTTCCGGCAAGCACTGCGGTAAAAATCAGAATTTCTCCTACCCTGTCAAGGGAAGAATCCAGGGCGGCCCCTCCCTTTGAAGAGGAACCGGTCATCCGCGCTATGCTGCCGTCCACCGCATCGAAAAGGCTTCCGATTATCAGTATGATGCCACCTGCAAGGAAGGAGCCCCTGTAAACGAACCAGGAGGCACACAATGTTATCAGAAGGCCGGTTACCGTTGCTCCGGCAGGGGTAACGCCAATCTTCACCAGGAACGCCACCACCGGTTTAAGCAGACCCTTGAAGGTGTTTCTGGTTTTCTCCAGGTTCATCGGGACGCCCCTTCTACAAGCAGAGTAATCTCACCCTTCGGCAGAGAACCGGAATATCGTTCACACATCTCCGAAAGGGTACCCCTGAGCACCTCTTCATGTAGTTTAGTAAGCTCTCTGGCAATGCAGCATCTTCTGTCTCCGAAGACGGGAAGCATCTCCGAGAGAGTTCTGTGCAGGTGATGAGGGCCCACATAGTAGGCAAGTGTTCCGGAATAGTCAGCCATCTCGGCAAAGCGTTTCTGTCTCTTGCCCTTCTTCAGCGGAGGAAAACCCTCGAAGGCGAATCTGTCAGTTGGAAGACCGGAGAGGACAATGCCCATAACCACCGCGGAAGGTCCGGGAACCATTGTAACTCCCGCTCCGAGAGAAAGCGCCAGGGACACCGCACGGAATGCAGGGTCTGAAATACCCGGGGTACCTGCATCGCTGGCCATTGCCACGGTAAGACCCTGCTTTAAAAAATCTTCTATCTGGGGAAGACGACCCTTCACATTATGGTCGTGGCAGCTGTAAAGGCGCTTCCTGTCCGGCACGAACCTGCCTGTGCGTCTTGTGTCCTCGGCCATCACGGCATCGGCCTCCTTAAGCACCGAAACCGCTCTGGGAGACATGTCGTCGAGGTTTCCGATGGGAGTGGCCACAAGAACCAGTGTACCCATGCTTTTTTCCCTCACCGGTTCTCCAGCCTTTCCCGGATCTCGTTGATTCTCTCTATCCGGGCGTTGGTTGATCCCTGATCCTTCACCAGAGTAACCTTCATGCTCATACCCTCGGTGACACCAGCCGGAAGGTATTCCTCGGGCAGGTGCCAGGAGAACCCGCCGGGAGTGAGCAAAACAGCAATTCCCGACTCGATGCGGTCGAGGTCCACCTGGAACATGCTAACGGATTCTCTGCCCACTTCACGTACTCCCTTCATGGATCTAGTCGTCTTCCTCGTCGCTGCGCCAGACATTTCCTCCCAGTATGGACTGGGCAATGTTCTTTATGTGGTCACCAGCCCTTTCACAGTACTCTATGAAGTCCAGAATAGCAAGACCCGTAAGGTTGGACAGTCCGTAGGTAGCCAGTGATTTGCTATAGTTCACCCTGGCTTCCTCCTCTATCTGATTCAGTCTTCCCTCCAGCTCGAGAACCTTCTGGGCGGCATCGAGATCATGGTTTTCAAGGGCCTGCACGATGTAACCAACCATGCGCCTTAACACCTTAATAGCCTGGCCTGCTCCGGCAGAGAGAGGGCCTTCTTCCTCAAGAATGTTGCCCTTAACCCTTTTCCTTGCCTCAACCATGTTCACAGAATGGTCGGAAACCCTCTCTATATCATTTATGGAGTGAAGTATCACAGGCAGGGTAAGACTCTGTTCCTCGGAAAGGTTCGTGTTGAACAGCTTCGTCGCGTAAACGGTCATGTCCCGCTGCATATCGTCCACACTGTCTTCCATTGCGAAAATCCTTTTGGGATTGTGCTTCCCGAACAGGAAGTGCTCCGCTCCCCAGATAAGGCCCTTTCCCGAGAACTTTGCCATGGAGGCCATCTCCCTGTTGAGAGTATCGATGGCAAGGGCAGGGGAATCCAGCAGATTCACATCAAGATGAAGCTCCGGATGCCTGCTCTCGATCTCCTCCTGTCCCACTGGAAGAATAAACCTGCAAAGCCTTGCAACCAGCGGTACGAGAGGCAGGAAGATGATACAGTTAACGATGTTGAATATGGTATGGGCGTTTGCCACCTGTCTTACCGGATCATCTGAGGTTCTGCTGACGATTTTCAGAAAGAATCCATTGGGGTCCAGTATGAATACAGCAAAATAAGCCGCCCCTATGGTTTTAATAAGGGTATGGGCCATGGCGGTCTGCTTTGCGTTTCGGTTACTGCCTATTGCCGCCAGCTGCGCTGTTATGGTGGTTCCTATGTTGTCGCCCAGCACCAGAAAGAAAGCTCCCTGAAGACCAATAAGCCCCGACCCTGCCAGTGTCATGGTAAGACCGACGGTTGCACTGGAACTCTGAACGAAAAGTGTAACCAGCATACCCGCAAATATGCCCAGGAAGGGATTCGTGCTGAAACTTGTAAAGAATTCTCTGACTGGAGCGCTTCCCTGGAGAGGTTTCATTATTCCGCTCATGGTTGTCATACCAAGGAAAAGAAGACCTAGACCGGTGAGAGCCCTGCCCCACATCTGCCTTCTCGCGTTTTTGGAAAAGGCTGAAAACGCAAACCCGATACCTATCATCGGGTAGGCATAACTGGTTGCTTTGAAAGCTATCAGCTGCCCGGTAATGGTGGTACCTATGTTCGCGCCCAGGATCACGCCTATAGCCTGCTCCAGGGACATCAGAGCGCTGTTCACGAACCCCACGGTTATAACGGTGGTTGCACTGGAGCTCTGAATGAGGGCGGTAACCAGCGCACCTGCAGCAACTCCCATGAAACGGTTCTTCGTAAGGGCCTTCAGAATGGATCTCATCCTGTTGCCGGCAACCTGCTGAAGGTTCGCGGACATCAGCTGCATTCCCATGAGAAACAACGCAAGACCGCCGAATATCTGAAAGACTATGGCTCTGATATCCAGAGAAACAACTTTATAGGAGAGGGAGGAATGAACACCGTCGTAATCGGTTACTGAAGCATCAACGGAGATCTCTCCCATTTTCCCCAGATGAAGACCCACTTTTGCAATACCGTTTTCATCGGTCTGCACGATCAGTCCCTCGGAGTCTTCGGGATCTATTGTGTAACAGCCCTCAGCGGGTATCAGCCGGGCATCGCCGCCGGCAACTGCAAAGTAAACCGGATAATCGGTAACCGGCTGCCCCGAATAGGCGGAGGTTACCCTGATGGCAAGTGGAGCTTCAAGTTCCTCGCCTGAGCTGCCATGATCAGAATACGGCAGTTCCTCAAGTACAAGCCTGCTCTGAGCATAAGCGCATGCCGCAAGAAGGAACAGAACAGTGATAATGTATCTCAAGAAGCCACTCCTTTTTCAGAGAGTCCGGATGAAACTGGTGATGCCATCTAGTCTCCCGGCTCCTGACCATGCCAGATACCGCCGCCAATAATCGACTGGGCGATGTTCTTTATGTGATCCCCTGCCCGTTCGCAGTACTCGATGAAATCAAGTATCGCCAGACCTGCCAGATTGGAAATGCCGTAGGTGGCCAGGGAATTACCGTAATTTTTCCTGGCCTCCTCTTCTATCTGATTCAGTCGTCCCTCAAGTTCGAGAACCTTCTCGGCAGAATCAATGTCACCTGCTTCAAGGGCCTGCAGTATGTAGACGGACATTCTCTTCATTACCTTGAAAGTCTGCCCTGCAGCGGCGGAAAGTGGACCTTCCTCATCGAGGATGCTTCCCTGCACTCTCTTTCTTGCCTCCACCATGTTCACCGCGTGATCAGACACCCTTTCTATATCATTGATCGAGTGGAGGATCACCGGAATCATCAGTGCGTGCTCATCTGACAGATTGTTTCTGAAGAGCTTTGACGCATACACGGTCATATCCCTCTGCATATCGTCCACGCTGTCTTCTATTGCAAATATTGTCTTTGCGTTATGCTTCCCTGACAGGAAGTGCTCGGCACCCCAGATAAGACCCTTGCAGGCATGCCGTGCCATGACAGCCATCTCACGGTTCAACGTATCCATGGCAAGGGTTGGAGATTCCAGGAGGTTGGTATCCAGATGAAGTTCCGGGTGCCTGCTTTCCGCCTCTTCTTCCCCTGCGGGAAGAATGAGCTTGCACAGCCTTGTAAGAAGCGGAACCAGCGGGAGAAACACGATGCAGTTCACAATGTTGAAAATGGTATGGGCGTTCGCCACCTGTCTCATGGCATCGCCGGAGGTTCTTCTGACAAGATTAAGGAAAAACCCGTTCTCATTGATGGCAAGAAGGGCAAAATAAAGAGCGCCGATCAGGTTGAAAAGGGTATGGGCCATTGCCGCCTGCCTGGCGGTACGGCTGCTTCCTATTGCTGCAAGCTGAGCGGTGATGGTGGTTCCTATGTTGTCACCGAGTACAAGGAAAATGGCCCCTTGCAGACCGATAAGACCGGAGCCTGCCAGGGTCATGGTAAGACCCACGGTGGCACTTGAACTCTGAACGATTACCGTAACCAGGGTTCCGGCGATTATTGCCAGGATGGGGTTAGTGCTGAAAGTGGTGAAGAACTCCCGGACAGGGGCGCTTCCCCGAAGGGGTTTCATCACACCGCTCATGGTGGTCATACCAAGGAAAAGAAGGCCTAGACCCATTAAAGCCCTGCCCCACATCTGTCTTTTGCTGTTCTTGGAAAAGGCGGAAAAGGCGAAACCCACAGCGATCATGGGGAAAGAATATGAAGTAACTTTGAATGCGATAAGCTGACCGGTAATGGTGGTACCGATGTTGGCCCCAAGGACAACGCCCACTGCCTGCTGAAGATTCATTAAAGAGCTGTTGACAAACCCCACGGTTATCACAGTAGTAGCGCTAGAGCTCTGAACCAGGGCTGTTACCAGAGCCCCTGCCGCTACACCCATGAAACGGTTCGAAGTAAGGGTTTTCAGAATGGATTTCATGCGATTGCCGGCAACCTGCTGAAGACTTGCAGACATCAGCTGCATACCCAGAAGGAATACCGCCAGGCCGCCTGTTATCTGGAAAATTATGGCTTTCACATCAAGTGAAACCACATTGAAGGAGGCAGATGAAGGGACTCCGTCTTCATCGGTTACCGAGGCGGTAACGGAGATCTCTCCCATTTTTCCCAGTTCAAGATCAGCAGAGGCAATGCCGTCCTGATTGGTATGTACTATAAGCCCCTCGGCTGACTCCTCCTCCATGGAATAAAACCCGGAAGCGGGGCTGAGTTCTCCCTCTCCGTGCTGAACCGTGAAATGAACTGGAAAATCCTCCACAGGAGCCCCGGTTCGCGTGGAGGTTATCTGTACGGAAACTCCCCCCTCAAGATAGCTTTCAGACTTCCCGTGGTCGGTGTAGTCAAGGGTCTCAAGAGCCAGCTGACTGTCTGCCAGGGAAATAAGCGGAAACAATAGAAAAAGAATGTACTTCAACGGCAAACCCCCCAGCTGAACAGGGAAACAAATGTAAAACTGAAAACTGGATTCCTGTGGCGGGAATATAGCAAATTTGGTTCCCCGGACGCAGGTACTGTATAAGCCGGTGAAATGATGTTATTTTAGCCGTATGAATGCACTGAAAACATTAATGGAAGCCATGCGTTTAAAGGCATGGACAAAAAACTTTTTCGTTTTCGCAGCCCTGCTTTTCGGTAAACTGTGGACGGTGGATGCTTTCCTGGAAACCCTTGCAGCGGCTTTGGGGTTCGGTCTTGTTTCATCGGCAATTTACCTCATTAATGATACAGTAGACAGAAATAAAGACAGGCTGCACCCTGAGAAAAAGAACAGACCTGTGGCTTCAGGCAGGCTTTCCCCCGGTTCCGCCCTGGTGTGGGCCCTGGCAATAGGAGCGGGAACCCTTGCGGTGTCCTGGGCTCTTACTCCCTGGCTGGCATTGGTCTATACGGTTTACTTCCTGAAGCAGGTGGCATACTCGCTGAGGTTGAAGAACATAGTCATTCTGGACTGCATACTCATTTCCCTTGGTTTTGTACTCAGAGCCCTTGCTGGAGTGGCCGTTCTCTATGATTCAGGTGAGGTCATCGAGCTTTCCCCATGGCTTGTGATATGCACCTTCTTCCTGGCCCTTTTAATGGCCTTCGCCAAACGGAGGCATGAACTTGCCTCAATGGGAAACTCGGCCATGGGACACAGGAAGAATCTCAGAGAATACTCCATTCCAATGCTGGACCAGATGATAGGGATCACGGCGGGAACGAGTATTCTCGGCTATTCCATATACACGGTGAGCGACAGGACCGCAGAGGTGGTATCCCGGTGGCTCTGGATTACCATACCCTTCGTTGCGTACGGTGTTTTCAGGTACCTCTTCATAGTTTACAGTCAGGGTCTCGGAGGCAGCCCGGATAAAATTCTTCTCAAGGACACGCCGCTGAAAGTGAACCTGCTTCTTTGGGTGGTAACCGTGGCTTCCATTCTGCTCACTGAATCCCATGTGATATGAAATCCGTCACCACCAGTGCTTCAGCCAAGCTCAATCTTGGCCTGCGGATTACCGGAGTAAGAGAAGACGGCTTCCACTCCATAGAAAGTGTTTTCTCACTGGTCACGCTGGCAGATGAGATAGAGATCGAGCTTCAAAGTGACCACAGTGAGATAAGACTGATATGCTCCGGAGTGCCATCTCCTGAAAACAGAGATAATCTTGTCTGGAAGGCGGCGGACCTGTTCAGGAAAACCACAGGGATGAAAGATGGAGTTTCCATAAATCTCATGAAGAACATACCTTCCCCGGGGGGGTTGGGCGGAGGGAGCAGTGATGCCGCAGCGGTTCTTAATGCCCTTGCAGGACTAACCGGATACGCCTCCGGCATAAAAGAAATGGCCCTGGAACTGGGAAGTGATGTCCCCTTTTTCCTGAGCGGCTGCTCCTCAGCTGTGGTTACCGGCAGAGGCGAGAACATAGAAAAGTGCATTTTACCTGAATACCACGCAGTACTTGTTGATTCCATGGAAAACATCCCCACGCCGGAAGCCTACAGGTTGTGGGATGAAAAGGGCGGACACTTGACAGAACCATGGCATGTAAACCATTATACCGCCCTGAATTTTGGAGTTTGGCATGAGGGTAAGCCTTTCCCTGTCGAACTCGGCAACCACTTCCTGCCGGTGCTTGCAGAGCGGTTCAGTGGGGTAAAAAGAACGGCCGGTGATCTTGCAGCCGTCAGCAGCAGCTGGGGTCTCAGCGGATCAGGACCGGTCTTCTATGCCCTTTTCCGCTCGGAAGACCAGGCAAGGAAGGCGGAGGAGCATCTCAGCGGGAAATACCCATGGGTGTTCCGTTGTCGGTCCAGGCAAATTGGGGCGTCGTCAAATGGTTAAGACACAGGGTTTTGGTCCCTGCATTGGGGGTTCGAATCCTCCCGCCCCAGCCAGCTTTCCCGGTTTCAATGAAAGGACATAGTAATGCCGATCCAGTTGAATCTGAAAAAAAGGGTAAAACTCGGTTCCCGCGAAGCCAGAAGACTTCGCAGAGCCGGTTTTCTTCCCGGTGTGATCTACGGAGGAATTGAATCAGAGGAATCCATCAAGATGGACAGACATGAATTCATGACCAAGATAGGTTACGCAAAGTCCCTCGGTATAGTCGAACTGAATCTCGATGGCAATGTTCACAAGAGCATTATCAAGGAAATCCAGTGGGATTCGATCTCCGATCAGCCGGTACACCTGGACTTTCAGGTGGTTACTGCAGATCAGATGGTAACGGTTCCAGTTCCGGTGCACCTCGATGGAATCCCCATGGGAGTCTCCATCGACGGCGGAATACTGGATCACACCATGTATGAGGTGGAAGTAACCGTGAAGGCCTCAGAAATCCCCCACGAACTGATTTTCGACGTTTCCCAGCTTCGCATGAACGAAAGACTGCACCTTTCCGAGGTGCCTCTTCCCGAGGGTATCACTGTGGATCTTTCGAACAATCCCGTGATCGCCACCGTAATACCTCCAAAGACCCTCAAGCTTGCAGAAGAGGAACTGGAGGAAGAAGGAGAAGAGGGAGCAGAGGGCGAAATCGAAGCCGAGGCAACCTCCGAGACCACAGAGGAATAGAGAAACGGTGGATGCTTCATCTCCGGAAATCGGCATAATACTCTGCCTTGGAAATCCGGGGATCAAGTACTCGCTAACATGGCATAACGCCGGATTCTGGGTGGCCGATATACTGGCCCGTGAATCCGGCGTTTCCTTTAAAAGATCCGGTGCCTTCGACATAGCCTATCTTCCCGGAGGGACCAACCTGGTCAAGCCCTCCACGTACATGAATGAAAGCGGCAGGGCCGCCGGGGCAATACTCACAGCCAGACAGCTGGATCCAGAAAACATGCTGGTGGTATGCGACGACGTTAACCTTCAGGTGGGAACTCTCAGATTAAGGGCTTCAGGGTCCGCAGGCGGTCAGAACGGACTGAAGGACATCATCGAGGTTCTAGGCACCCAGGATTTCCCCAGGCTCCGCATGGGCATAGGACCCAAACCGGAAAGAATGGAACTTAGCAGATACGTCCTTGCGAAGGTGCCGAAGCCAAAACAGGAACTTGCCTCGATAACCGCCCACAGAGCTGCAGACTGTGTCATGGAAGCGGTCAGGAACGGTATAGAATCCGCTCAATCCATATACAACGGTACAGTTGAATAAAAAGCAGGCCGCGCCGAAGCGCGGCCTGCACTCAAACAAACGAACTTACATCATTGTGGCGGAGATCAGACCGAAGAATGCGAAACCGGTTGCAACCGCATCGCGCCCGTTCAGTGTCATCACACCATGGATCCCTCCGTTTTCGAAGCGCCCGTCCCAGCGGATGATCACGTCGGATGCGATCTCAGGCAGATCAATGCCGTTGGGGCTGAAAGCCATGATCATTGCAATGTAGCCTGCAAGGCTCATCTCCCCTGCCATGTCACCGGTTCCCGTGAGTTCTGCGGGGATGTAATCACCGGAAACCACATCCAGAAGAAGCAACGGTTCTTCGGCCATTTCAAGGAGCAGGGCACCGTCCTGTATGGTCATCCAGTAGTGGAAGGACATGGATGTGAGGGTATCTGCTTCTATGTCCATGGACATGGAGTAGAAATCCGTTCCCTCATAGTCCACAATACCGTTGTCGGTGATACTGAAAAAATCACCCATTCCGCCGAAGCCCTGAAACGCGCTGGTGAATGAGTTCATGTAGCCGGTGTACATTGCCGCTATGTCCTCGAGACTCACATCTTCCTGCAGATCATAAGCGGCAACAAGATGAAGCGGAGCATCATTGTACATTGCCAATGCGGCGTTGGAAGACAGTCCTGCCCAGAACTGAAGGTTTTCTGAGGGGACATCCGGTGATATCACCTCAGTAAACGCGTTAATGATTCCAATGCTGATTTCTTCAGGCATCCTGAAACGAACTGTGGCAACATCTCCTTCAGGTATCAGTTCCAGAAGGTTCCTTCCACCGGGGGAAACCATCATGCCAGCCAGTTCGGAACCCTCGAGGAAGGAGATGTCCTTGGTAATTACAAAATCCTCCGGACCTATCTCCATGGTAACTGTGGCCTTGTCTGCCTGTGTAAGAATAAGCTGAATGCCGTCCAGGTAAACGTTCATAAGTCCCGGTACGAAATCAGGGGTGGAGGGGTCTTCAGCAAGTCCCTGCATGATCATGGTCCTTGCCATGGGCATCTGTCCTGCCACCATTGGACCTATCATGGCCAGGTTGAAGTGCATGGTAAGGCTGGTTGGAGGTACTTCGCCTCCCTGGTCTGAAAGCTTTGCCAGGAGGGGTTCAAGCTTGGACTGGGACATGGTCATAATGGCAACGCCGCTGGAACCCGTAATGTAAACTGTTCCGTTCCCCGTATCTATTGAATAGACCGGATTGCCGTTTACCGGTTCCTCATCGGTGAACTGTGCTCCCATTTCCTCCATAAGAGAGAGGAACAGCGGCAGATCAGGAGCTGAAATGGCCATACCCATGCTGTTGGGCATGGCACTCTCCATCCAGAATACCACAACACCGGAAGGGTCGAAACCGTACCGTGATGTCATTGAATCCAGAGAGGGGATGGCAAGCTGCTCACATATGAGATTCTCGAGCATGTTCGCGCCCAGGAGAGAAGCACCGTCTTCGATGTAGCCGTCGATGTTGCGCACTACTCCTGCTGGATCATTCAACGTAACAACGATCATTGAGTTCTCAGGCACCAGAGACAGCGGATTAGCCTGCTCAACAGGGCCTTCTCCGCAGCCTGCAATGAGCACTGCCGCCAGAAGAGCCGGGAACAAATACCTTTTCATAAAACACTCCCTTCGAGAAGCCTTAAACCAGTATCTGCCATAGTGTAATAAAACCCGGACCGCATTGTCAAAAAAGTCGGCCTTTACCTGCGGGTTTCCATTGAGTTAGAATTGAAGTTATGAA
>CAZNFQ010000012.1:0-37502 GCA_964571965.1 uncultured bacterium
TTCAGATAGTCGTAAGACCCCAGAGGTACACACTTGAATTCCTGGAGAAGTCCCAATGTTTCACCCTGTGCGCATTTCCTGAGGAGTACAGGAAGGATCTGCAGCACCTGGGAACGGTTTCAGGCCGGAACGGACCCAAGCTTTCTGAGACAGGTCTGACGCTTAAGCCTTCTGTGAAAGTAGTTTCTCCATGCTACGAGGAAGCATCTCTCGTTCTTGAATGCAGGAAGATATACCGTCAGCCGATGGATCCGGGTGGTTTTATAACCGATGCCGGTTCGAAGGCATATCCGGAAAAGGACTATCACGTTGTTTTCTTCGGTGAGATCCTCGCTGCCTTCACCTGCTGACCAGGCTGTTTCACATAACACCACAGGTTGTATCTTAGGGCATGATCAGACATCTATCCATTCTGCTTTCAATGCAGCTCCGGGCATTTGCCGGGGGTATGGCTGAAGAATGGCAGAACAACCGGCTGAAACTGATTGCCGGGGTAATTACCATGGGTGTGATGGCCTTCGGTTTCTATCACATGTTCCGTGGACTGTTCGTTTATCTCTCCTCACTGGACAGTGAACTCTACGGTTTCGGAACCGCCCTCGCATCCCGGCTGTTCGGAATGGCCCTTCTCGCCTTCGGTGTTTTCGTAGGTGTTTCATCACTGATCACCGGAAACTCTTCCCTCTATCGCTCGCCCCGAACCACGCTGCTTCTGGCTTCATCTGCCAGACATTCATCACTGGCGGTTTCCGCAGTTCTCGAAAGCTGGTTCAACGCCGGCTGGACAATGCTTCTAATGGGCTACCCGATCCTTCTTGCATTTTCAAGGGGACTTGCCTTCAGCCGGGTACATCTTGTAATGGGGTTCTTTCTGTATCCATTCATGCTTCTGGCGTGGACCTCCATAGGAACCATTGTAACAGTTATCCTCAGCCGGTTCGGCGGGATGAACGGCTGGAAACTCTTTGGAGGGATAGCCCTTATTGCAGGAAGCGGTGCTATTTTCTTCTTTGCCAGCGGAACCAGCGGTGACCTGGTGATCCAGGAGGCCCCTGGAATGGAACTTGGAGGTTTGCAGGAGTTCGTATCAGGCCTGCCCAGCCAGAACACAGGCTACTGGCCCCATGTTCTCTTCCTCCGGGCCATGGTAGAGGGCAGTGTCTCCTCTGCATTTATTCTTGCAGCTGAGGCCATGCTTCTGGGGTCTCTGGCCCTTTTACTTGCATCCAGAAGATACCTGGAAGCCTGGAACAGGTCAGAAGCCTTCTCCCTTCGCTACCAGTCCAGTCTTTTTTTCAGAGACGGAGGCAGACACTCCACTGTCTTTCAGAAGGATTTGCTGATTTTTCTCAGGGATCCTGTCCAGTGGAGTCAGCTGGGACTGCTTGCAGGGATGTTCAGTATTTATGTTGTGAACCTCAGCCGGTTTCCAATTGATTTCGGTAACCCCTACTGGCTGGCGGTGGGGGTTTTCATCAACATTTCCTTCAGCGCCTTCGTTATGGCTACCATGATGGTGCGTTTTGCCTATCCCGCTCCCAGTATGGAGGTTCCCGGCCTCCATGCAATGATCCAGCTCCCTGGGGGAAGGAAGCTCCTTTACACGTCGAAGTGGGTACAGACTATTCTTCTTTCGGTTATTCCCGCCAGTGTTCTCGCCTGGCTTTCCAGCATGAGCATCGGTGCCGGTCTTCTTCTTCAGATCGAATCGGTGGCATGCATTTTCATCACCGCATTCGTTCTCTCCACCATAAACATCACCCTTGGATGCATTTTCCTCCAGAGAGGGGCGGGAAGTGCAGTAAGCCTTTCCAGCGGTCAGGGGGGAATAATCACCGCTTTTGTGTCGGTAGCCTTCGTTCTGTTCATAGTAACGGTTCTATCAGTTGTCACAAGAAGGTACATGACAGATAATTTCACGGAAATGATGCTTGCAGTCCCGGTACGGAATTCCATCCTCTTCCTGATGCTGCCCGTTGGAACCATCGTCAGTGTGATAATGTACAAAGCCGGAATGAAAAATCTGTCCGGCAGGGTTTTCTGATGGTTATCATAGGCCTGGACTACGGAAGGAAGCGAACGGGTACAGCTGTGTACCTGGAGGGAGTAATCCTTCCCTCTGAACCCATAATGGGGGGCTGGGACCACATTCTCAAGAGAATATCGGAACTCTCTGAAAAGTATCACGGCGTCAGGATAGTTCTGGGACTTCCATGTTCCGCCTTGGGCAAACCGACGGAGCTCAGCTGTGAAGTCGAAGAACTTGCAGAGAGAATAAGGAACTGCGGCTACAGTGTTGAAACGGTGAACGAGGTCTGCTCCTCCACGGAGGCAGCCATCCTTCTGGGCAGAAGTGACAGGAAAGGCCGCATTGATTCGGTGGCTGCCTGCGAAATACTGAAAAGGCATCTTGGTGTTCTATGAAAAAACCGAAGTTATTACTGGTATGGACTGCAATTCTCCTTGGGATCCTGTTTTCGGGAGTTCTCGTTCTGAAAAAGATGGACAGCCCTCCCGGAACCGGTCTGGTCAAGGAATTTACCGTTCAGCGGGGCTGGGGGGTCAGACGTACTGCTGAGGCCCTGGAAGACAGTCTGCTGGTCAGAAGCAGATGGGCCGTACTTCTGCACTACAGGCTATCCTTCAGCAACATCCCCCTTCAGGCAGGAAGGTACAGTCTTTCCGACACCATGCAGGTGGACAGCATTCTGGCGGAAATAGCCTCAGGAAACGTGATACCTGTTCCAACCACGTGGGTTACCCTGCCCCCGGGTTTGAGACTGGAGGAGAGTCTTGCGCTTCTATCCTGTTCTCTGGGTTATTCAATGGATGAGCTTGAATCTCTTTCCAGGGAAGTGGAGTTTCTTGACGCACTTGGAATACCATGCTTCGAAGGCTACATGTTCCCTGAGACCTATGAGTTTGCAGACACCCTTCCTGCATGGAACGTGATAAACAGGATCGTTGCTACAGGTGCAGAGGTGAGGGATTCCAGTTGGGAAGCGTCTTGTGAATCTGCGGGTCTTACTCCATTCCAGGCAGTGATTCTTGCCTCCATAGTCGAAAGGGAGGCTGCATCTGATCTGGAAAGGCACCTGATTGCAGGTGTTTTCATTAACAGGCTCAGAATAGGGATGCGGCTTGAAAGCTGCGCAACCGTTCAGTATGCCCTGGGAGAAGTGAAGGAACAGCTGCTTTACAGCGACCTGGAGATAGAGAGTCCATATAACACGTACAGGCACCAGGGTCTGCCACCAGGTCCCATATGCTCTCCCGGGACCGCTTCCCTGGAAGCAGCGGCAAATCCTGACACAACAGGCGGATACCTGTTCTTTGTCAGCAAAGGGGATGGATCCGGGGAACACCTGTTTGCAACAACGGCATCAGGTCACGCCAGGAACATAAGTGCTGTGAGGTAGTTTCTTATTGACGCAGACAACCTTAGTATATAGGTATGATATTCATGAGTGTTACTGCAGATATATTCAGCCTGGGAGGGTGAAATGAGCGAAGGAAGACAACTCAATTTCCTGGAAAAGGCCATAAGGATCATTCCGGGATACAAAGGTTACAAAAGGAAAGAAGAGCGCCGTGACAACGACGCCCTTTTTCGTTCGATGCTTGCTGCGAAACTGGAAGCTTTGAATGCAATTGCCACCAGCGGCCTTGCCGACCTCAAGGGACCGGCTGCCCTGAAAGCTGCAGGAGGTTTTGACAGGCTTACCAAGAAGCTTGAGAAAGCGGCAGATATGGTGCGGTTCGCCTCCAGGGGCTACAGGGGCTGGTTCGATATGCATAAGGTGCAGGAGGAAGAGCTGGATAAGCTCTACGAATTCGACTGCGCCCTCACGGAAGATGCAGAGAGCCTGCAGATCGATTTCGAGGCAGTGGGCTCCGCAGTCGAATCCGGTGAGGGAATTAAAGAAGCTCTGGATGTTGCCATAGCAGGCATCGACGGTTTCATTCACAAACTCGAGGGTCGCAGCGCGCTTATGGTAGACCTTCAGAACAATACACCGATCGATTAAGGAGGGTGATAGATGTTCAAGCGGCCTGAGATAATCGAATTCCTCGATAACACGGGAAAAGAAATCGTTCACAGAATGCCCGAGAACGGTTCCGGCGAATTCCGGCTTGGAAGCCAGTGCGTTGTAAGGGAGAGCCAGGAAGCAGTGTTCTACCGGGATGGAAAGGCCATGGATGTGCTGGGTCCCGGAAGGCACACCCTTACCACCCAGAATATTCCGCTGCTGGCAGGGCTTGTGGACATGGCCTTCTCCGGAGAAGGTACTCCCTTCCGGGCAGAGGTTTACTATGTGAATAAAAAGACCTTCACAGATATGAAGTGGGGGACCAAAGAGCCCATTGCATTCAGGGACAAGGAACTGGCAATGGTCCGTCTGCGGGCCTTCGGAAACTTCTCGATGAAGGTATCTGACAGCCAGCTCTTCGTTAACAAACTGGTGGGAACCGAGGGCAGATATTCCACCGGCGACATTGAAGGTTTCCTTAAGAACATGATAATCAGCAGACTGGCTGATCTTCTCGGCGAGACCCTTGAGAGCATCTTCGATCTTCCTGCCTACTACGACGAAATAGGAACCCTGGCTAAGAGCAGATTCGCAGACGACTTCGGTAAATACGGAATACAGCTGGTAGACTTCTACATAAGCGCTATCACACCTCCTGAAGAGGTGCAGAAGCGCATCGACGAGAGAAGCTCCATGGCGGCAGTTGGTGATCTCGATGCCTACATGCGTTTCAAGACCGCAACTGCAATGGGCGACGCGGCAACCGCCGGCGGCGGCGGAGCCGCAGGTGCCGGAGTGGGCATGGGAGCAGGTCTTGGAATGGGAATGGCCATGGCCAACCAGATGGGCCAGTCAATGAACAGGCCTTCCGGCAACGGAGGCGGCGGCGGAGGAGCTCCTGCGGCTGCAATGGTCACATGCCCTTCCTGCGGAAAGAGTGTTCCTGATGGCAAGTTCTGTCCGGAATGCGGGAAAACCCTCGCTGAAACATGTGCCGGCTGCGGTAAACCCGTACCAGCAGGCAGCAAGTTCTGCCCCGGCTGCGGTGCCAGGATAGGAGCAGGGGTCAAGTGTGAGTGCGGTGCCGATGTTCCGACAGGCAGCAAGTTCTGCCCGGAATGCGGAAAAAAGGTTGATTAGAGAAAACCTTACCATCCATGGCCTGCTCAGGAAGTGGGCCATGGAAAAGCCTGATAAAACAGCCATTCTCGACGGAGAGAGCTCCCTGACATTCGCCCAGTGGCACCGGGCGTCCGAGCATCTTGCGGGAAAGCTGCAGAACGCCGGTGTGGAAAAGGACACTCTGGTAGGCGTTCAGGTGGACAGAACCTGCGGGCTGCCAGTTGCTTTCACCGCAGTTTCAAAGGTGGGCGCGAGATTCATGGGTCTTAACCCCGGCTGGCTTTCGGAAGACCGCGAGATGGTTTTCACCAGGTGGCTTAAAAGGTTCATACTCTGCTGGGAGGGCATGGATACCGAGGGATGGAAGGCAAGCACCCTTCTGCCCTTCAGCAGGAACGATCTTACCTCTCCGGCCCTTTCCACCAAAGGAACACCGCCGGTTGACATATTCGACGATTTCTACATGAACGTTACCAGCGGAACAACCGGCCTTCCCAAGGTTGCGGTGAGTACCCACAGGGAACTCATGGTGAACACAGCGGCTGTGTGCGAGTCCCTGGGCCTTGATTCCGAAGATGTCCTCATGTCCCTTTTCGGGGTAATAGGACACCCCCACGAGATATTCCTCAGGGGTTTGTATCTGGGAGCGACCACTGTTCTGGAGCCTTCCGTTTTCCCCCGCCAGCACTTGAACATGATAAAGGAGCATTCAGTAACCTTCCTTATGGGTCTTCCTCCGCAGCTTGACGCCATGAGCCGTCTTGCAGGACGGGAAGACACCGATATGAAGAGCCTGAAAATCGTTGAAGCCGGGGGTATGCGGGTAACGGACAGATTCCTTGGCTCTTTCTTCGAGCGCACCGGGATAAACGTCACTCCGGTCTGGGGAAGTACGGAAACATCCGGGGTCGTCCTCATGGGAGACCCGGGAATCGAGGGGTTTTCAAAGGTTGCAGGCGGATACAGCATACAGCTCAGGGGTGATGACGGAGTTGTTGAGGAAGACGGCAGGGGAGAGTTATGGATCTCAGGTGAAGGTATCGTGAACAGATACCTGGGAGAACGGTCCGATTCCTCTGAGATACTGGTGAACGGCTGGTACAGAACCGGAGACATCTTCACCAGAAGAAAGGGCAGACTTTACTTCACGGGAAGAAGGGGCGGGCTGATAAAGGCCTCGGGCCTCAAGGTTTACCCGAGCGAGGTAGAGCTTGCCATTCTGAAGCATCCCGCCGTGAGGGATGTGTGCGTGGTGGGGGAGGATATTCCCGGAAGGGGAGAGGCTCCCGTTGCCTACATTGTCCTCCGCGGTGGTGAAGAACTTTCTGCTCCAGACCTCAGGAATTTCCTTTCCCATGTTCTTGAAGATTTCAAGATGCCCAGAAAGTACCAGTTCGTTCTTGGACTTCCGAGAACGGTGTCAGGTAAACTGGACAGATCGAGGATCGGCAGGGAAGACATCGAACCTGACTACAGATCAGAGCTTCTCAGGCTGGATGTGGATCTTGTGAAAGTATTGAATGCCAGAGCCGAACTGATGGAGAAAATAGATGCAGGTTTCAATCCGAACTGGGTTGAGGAACAGATCAACAATGCCATGGGACACAATCCCGGTCCCCTCTCAGACAGCATGGTTCGTGAGGTTATCCGTTTCATCATGACCACGCTGGGAAGGGGATAGAATGCAGATCAGAGAAGTCAAGGTCGGCAAGACCGTTTTCGGAGGTCCGGAAGTTGTTCTCATCGCCGGTCCCTGTTCAGTGGAGAATGAGGAAATGGTCATGCGAACCGCTGAAACGGTAGCGGCACATGGAGCCGGAATGCTTCGTGGAGGCTCATGGAAACCCAGGACTTCACCCTATTCATTCCAGGGACTGGGTGAGGAGGGCCTTAAGATCCTCAGAAAAGCCGGGGACGAGTTCGATCTTCCAGTTGTTACCGAGGTAATGTCTCCGGAGCAGATAGAGATAGCCCGGGAGTATGTGGATATGCTTCAGGTGGGTGCCAGGAACATGCACAACTTCATACTCCTCAGTGAGATAGGGCGAAGCGGAATGCCAGTTCTTCTGAAAAGGGGATTCATGGCTACCGTGGAGGAGTGGCTGCTTGCTGCCGAGTATATACTGAAGGAGGGGAACGAATATGTGGTTCTCTGCGAGAGAGGAATAAGGACCTTCGAGAACTGGACCAGGTCAACCCTGGACATATCATCTATCCCTCTTGCAAGGGATTCCATAGGGCTGCCAGTGGTGGTTGATCCCTGCCATGCAGCCGGGCGGAGAGACCTGATCCTTCCCCTGTCCCTGGCAGGTATAGGTGCAGGAGCAGACGGAATTATGGTGGAAGTGCACCCTGACCCTGACAAGGCGCTTTCCGACGGCGGTCAGTCACTTTCCCTTGATGAATTCATAATGTTCGCTGAGAGAATAACCCAGGCGGGGGAATCTCCCTGCCGCTTTCAGGAAAAAATCAGGAGGTAGACAGTGCATTTCGGAATACTCACCGGAGGTGGTGATGCTCCAGGATTGAATGCGGTTATCCGCGGGGTGGTTGTTAAGGCGGAATCGGCCGGTCACAGGGTAACGGGATTTCTCCGTGGATGGAAGGGTGCCATCGAAAACACCACCATTCCCCTGGACAGGGAAACTGTAAGGGATATACACACCCAGGGAGGAACCATTCTGTTCTCTTCCCGAACCAATCCCAGAAAGATCGAAAACGGCTTTGAAAAGATAAAGGATACCCTTAGGGAAAACGACATAGACGTACTTATAGCCATAGGCGGTGAGGACACCCTGGGGGTGGCGGATGCACTGGCAGAAGCGGGAATATTCGTGGTTGGAGTGCCCAAGACAATTGACAATGATCTATCGGCCACTGACTATACCTTCGGTTTCGATTCCGCCATTAATTACGTTATGGAAGCCCTGGATAAACTGAAGACCACGGCAAAGAGCCATGAGCGGGTAATGGTGGTGGAGATAATGGGCAGGCATGCAGGCTGGATGGCCCTTCACGGGGGCATGGCCGGAGGAGCCCATGTTATTCTCACACCGGAGAAGGAATTCGATACCGACCAGGTTTGCGATGTTCTAAAAAAGAGATACGATGAGGGAAGAAGATACGCAATTGTCGCAGTTGCCGAGGGGGCCATCGATCCAGGCCTTGCCAGGCACGTCTATCATTCTGCGGAGAAGGACTCTTTCGGTCATGTTCAGCTGGGTACGGGAATAGGCATAGGAGAAGTTCTCAAGAACGAGATAGAGGACAGAACCGGCCTGGAGACCAGACACGTAGTGCTTGGCCACGTACAGAGGGGCGGCAGTCCCTCTGCCTTCGACAGGGTTCTGGGTACCAGACTCGGAGTCAAGGCTGTTGAAATCGCTGAAACAGGCGAGAACCGCAAGATGGCGGCACTCCGTGGTACTCAGACAGTGGCGGCGGATCTTTCCGAAGCGGTTGGAACCCTTAAAACGGTACCGGAGGAAGACATTAAAACAGCTGAATTGTTCTTTGGCTGATTGGAGGCTGAAATGGCAGTAAAGGTGGCGATCAACGGATTCGGACGAATAGGCCGACTGGTCTACAGACAGTCATTAAAACACGATGACATAGATATTGTTGCGGTCAATGATCTTACCGACCCAAAGATGCTGGCTCACCTTCTGAAGTACGATTCCGTTCATGGGATTTTCCCGGGTGAAGTGGCTGTGGATGGAGACAGCATTCATGCAGGAAGGGATTCATTCAAGGTTCTCAGCCAGCCCGACCCGTCAAAACTTCCCTGGAGAGAAATGGGCGTAGACCTCGTGGTCGAATCCACCGGATTCTTCAGAACCAGGGAGAAGGCATCCCTTCACATTCAGGCAGGCGCGAAAAAGGTTCTTATCAGTGCCCCCGCCAAGGGCAAACCCGGGGCTGACCTTACCGTGGTCTACGGTGTCAACTGTGACCTTTACGACCCTGCGAAGCACCATGTAGTTTCCACTGCCAGCTGTACGACCAACTGTCTGGCGCCTGTGGCAAAGGTGCTGAATGACACCTTCGGCATCGAATCAGGGATCATGACCACCATTCACGCGTACACCAATGACCAGCGTATTCTGGACCTTCCCCATTCCGACATGCGTCGCGCAAGGGCTGCTGCGGTGAATGTGATTCCCACCACCACCGGAGCCGCTGCAGCCGTATCGCTTGTTATCCCTGAACTCAAAGGGAAACTGGACGGCATGGCGGTGAGGGTGCCGGTTCCGGACGGATCTCTGGTTGATCTTGTCTGCGTACTTAAGAAGGATGCCACGGAGGAACAGATCAATCAGGCAATGAAGGAAGCAGCAGATACATCCCTGAAGGGAATCCTTCAGTATTCCGTGGAACCCCTGGTCTCCACTGATATCGTGGGAAATGCCCACAGCAGCGTATTCGACAGCCAGATCACGAAAATGATCGGCAGCCGGATGGTCAAGGTACTTTCCTGGTATGACAACGAATACGGCTATTCTTCAAGAATGGTTGACATGCTGGTAAAAATGGCCAAAAAGGGATTCTGACATGCAGTACCCCTCAATAAGAGACCTGAAAACCGGAGGGAAGAGAATTTTCCTCCGGGCTGACCTGAACGTTCCCATAGAGGATGGGAAGGTACTGGATGATACAAGGATAAGGTCGGTTCTCAGAACCATAAGGCACCTTGCCGAGCAGGGCTCGCCAATAGTGCTTGCTTCCCATCTTGGCAGACCGAAGGGAAAGATAGATCCCAGGTACAGCATGAAGCCTGTGGCTGAAAAGCTCAGGGAGATGCTTAACGAGACAAGGATTCTCTTCGCACACGACTGCGTGGGGAAAAGGGTGGAAGCAATGGCGGCAGGTCTTGCGCCGGGGGAGATTCTCGTTCTGGAGAATCTGAGGTTCCACCCGGAAGAAGAAGCCAATAACAGGGATTTCGCCGCACAGCTGGCGGCTCTGGGCGACATATACGTGAACGATGCCTTCGGAACCAGCCACAGGGAACACGCATCCATGGTTGGTATTCCCGAGATCATGGGAGGCGGTTACGTGGGGTTCCTGGTGGAAAAGGAACTCAGGGTATTCAGTGAGATAGTCAGGCATCCCAGGAAACCCTACACCGTAATACTCGGCGGAGTGAAGGTGAGTGACAAGGTCGCTCTCATAGAGAACGTGCTTCCCAAACTCGACAACCTCATTGTAGGCGGGGCCATGGCCTTTACCTTCTACAGGGCAATGGGTCTGGAAACAGGGAAAAGCATCGTCGAGGAAGATCGTATTCAGACAGCCAGAGACATACTGAAAGCAGCTGAAGAACGGGGGGTTAAGCTTCTTCTCCCCCTTGACATCGTATGCGCCCCTTCACCTGAAGAGGGCAGGAAGGCCGAAGTCTTCAGATTCGACGGGCTGCCCAGCGATATGGCCGGCTTCGACATCGGGCCTGAAACCGTGGAACTTTTCAGAAAAACCATGATGGAAAGCAAAACCATCGTCTGGAACGGGCCAATGGGTCTGTTCGAAGTACCACCCTTCGACGTGGGAACCAGGAAGCTGGCTGCTTTCATGGCTGATGCAACAAGCTTCGGAGCGGTAGCCGTGGTGGGCGGTGGAGACAGCATGCGTGCGGTTCGTGAAGCAGGTGTAGCTGATCAGATCACCCATGTTTCAACCGGTGGCGGTGCATCTCTGAAACTTCTTCAGGGTGAGGAACTGCCAGCCCTGGAGCATCTGAAGATAGAGGGGGTGAAACCCTTCGTAGGCGCAAACTGGAAAATGAACGGAACCTATGAGTCGGGAATGGATTACCTTACGGCCATAGACGAGTGCAACATAAATTACTTCGGAGCTGACGTTGTGCTGTTTGCACCGTTCACCCTTATCCGTTCCTTTGCCCGTCTGGCTGACAAGGCGGGTATGGCCCTGGGGGCCCAGGATCTGTTCTGGGAGGAGAATGGTGCATATACAGGTGAAATAAGCCCGTCCATGCTTATTGAGGCTGGCTGTACCTGGTTTCTCGCCGGACACAGTGAGAGAAGGCATGTTATAGGTGAAACCGACCAGATCGTAAGGAAAAAGCTCGAAGCCGGTATCAATTCCGGTCTCAACGGTATTCTCTGTGTGGGTGAGCTCCTTGAAGAGAGGGAGGCGGGAAGGACCGAAGAAGTTGTGCGCAGGCAGATCCGCTCCGCTCTGGAAGGTCTGGACATAGTTTCTCCCTTTAACCTGGTGGTGGCTTATGAACCTGTGTGGGCCATAGGCACCGGAAAAACTGCCACCCCCGAAGAAGCTCAGAGGGTTCATGCCCTTATAAGAAGCTGGGTGGCGGAAACCGCCGGAGATGATTTCGCCGACGATTTGAGGATCATTTACGGAGGAAGCGTCAAGCCGGCAAACGCTTCTGAGATAATGAAGGGTCCCGATGTGAACGGAGCACTGGTGGGCGGAGCCAGCCTAAAGGCTGACAGCTTCATAGAAATAGTTGCCGAGTGCAGATAGCATGATTACTGGGCGGGGGGCCGGAGGCTCCCCCGCCTCAGAAGGAGACACCCCCTGGGCATTCTGAACTATCTGATAACACTTCTGCTTTTTGCCTCCATGGAGGTTCTCAGTAAGCCTCTCATGGGCTCGGTTGATCCCCTGGTGCTTACACTCTGGCGATTCATACTGGGCATTGCCGTCCTTGGAACGGTGATGATGGTGAGGGGCAGAAAACCTTCCATCGGCGGGAAAAGCATTGCTCTTCTTGCTCTCATGGGGCTCCTTAATACATTTTTAAGCATGTCACTGCTGCAGATGGCGGTTAAGCACACCTCAGCCGCCCGGGCGGCAACCATCTTCTGTTCGAATCCTGTTATGGTGGTACTCTTCGCTTCACTGCTCCGCTGGGAAAAACTGACTGGAAGAAGGATACTGGGTCTTCTTCTGGGGCTTGCGGGACTGATTCTGGTTACCGGAGCCCATACCATGTCAGTGGATAAGGGCACCGTTTACGCACTTCTTGCCTCACTGACCTTCGCGATTTACATCCTCATCGGACGAAAAACGTCACTTGGAACGGATCCGGTAACGGTGAATGTGGTTTCATTCGCCTTCGGTATATCCGGGCTCTTCATCTGGCTTTTGTTCAGGGGTGCGGACATGAGTCCCCAGCCGCTTTTCAGCCATCTGCCTGCATTCCTGATCCTGGGGGCAGGTGTCAGCGGTCTGGGCTACATAACCTTTATTACAACCATCAGGAAACTCGGCGCAGGAAATGCCTCCACTGTATTTCTGCTTAAACCGGCCGTTGCCACAGTACTTGCCGTTCTGATCATAAGAGAATCAGTCTCTTATCAGTTTCTTGCAGGACTCGCTTTATCAGGTGCAGGCAGCTGGCTTGTGGCTTCCGGTAAATCTCAGGCCTGAACGGAAGCTTTCATGAACTGAACCCTGCGGAACTCCGCAGGATTTCCCGTTCTGGACGCCGAAAGCCTTCCCCGGAAATCGTCAACTGAGTTGTAGTTGTGTTTCCGCATCCAGTCCGCCAGGAAGCCATGCATGTCAGAAAGAACCTTCAGCCCGCCTGTGTAAAGTGCCGAAGAGACCTGTACCGCATTTGCCCCTGCAAGCAGGTGCTTCACCACGGCGGAGCCATCGTGTATGCCGGTGGTGGAGCATATATCACAAGAGGTAAGCGGACTGAGAAGGCTTACCCAGCGGAGAACCGACTGGGTTTCTTCAGGGCTTGAAAAGTGCGTTCCATCTTTGACCTTGAGGTTGTCTATGTCGAAGTCTATGCTGAAAAATCTGTTGAAAACCACTATGGCATCCACTCCGGTACCGTCAAGTTCGCTGACGAAACCTGATACACTGGAAAAGTGAGAACCGATCTTCACTGAAACGGGTATGGAAACCTGAGACTTGATGTCACTGATTATGTCAAGGATAACATTCTCGTTTTCCCTGCCGGTACGCCTTGGGTCAGAGGGAAGGATGAAGGCATTAAGCTCTATGGCCGAGGCTCCTGCGCTCTCAAGCCTTCTTGCGAATTCCACCCATTTGCCGGTTCCGAAGCAGTGTATGCTTGGTATTACCGGTATGTCGGTGGCATTCCTGGAGTTCTCCAGAAGCTCGAGGTACTCTCCGATGGCGTTCTGCATACCGTAGCTGTTTATGTAGTCGGCAGCTTCAGGGTACCATCTTTCATCGGTCATGTTGCCCAGATCTGCTTCGATCTGCTCCTCGAAAACCGATTTAAGCACCACCGCGCCTGCACCTGCTTCGGCGCATTTCTTAACCTTGTCAACGGAACCGGTGAGACCGGAACTGCCTACTATTACGGGATTACGAAGTTTCAGACTCATATACACGGTGGAAAGGTCCATCAGTTTTCCCCTTCTTTGGTTTCAGTTTTTACTCACGGAAACATATCAGCGCAGGGTTTAATTGAACAGACCCGGAGCACTCATCAGTTTTCATACATGGTGATGCGGTTTCGTCCCTGCTTCTTGGAAAAATAGAGTGCCTTGTCTGCCCTGTTGACCAGTTGCACCGAATGCATACCCCGGACGGGGGTCAGTGAAGCCAGCCCCATACTCACTGTTATCCTGTCTGATATTCTAGAGGCGGAGTGGGGTATTCCAAGGGTTTTGACTGCTGTTGCCGCTGCCCTTGCAACGTTTACAGCTCCTGAACTGTCCGTCTCGGAAAGAACTATGACGAACTCTTCACCTCCGTATCTGGCAACAAGATCAGTGGATCTGTTGGCTGTTGAGTTAAGAGCCCCGGCAACCGCCCTGAGGCATTCATCTCCGGTTATATGTCCGTATGTGTCGTTGTAGAGCTTGAAAAAGTCTATGTCTATCATGAGAATGGAAACACAGGCAGACCTTCGTTTGCATCTGTTCCACTCGGTTTCCAGGAACTCCTCGAATCTTCTTCGATTGTATATACCCGTAAGCCCGTCTGTTACAGAAAGAGTGCTAAGTTTTGAGTTTGCCTGTTCCAGCTTTCTGTTTGCCGAATAGACTTCGCTGTTCATGATTTCCAGCTGAGCCTCCATGCTTGCTATCCTTGTGGAATTGAAAATCTGCTTGTCCAGCCGGTGAAACTCCATGTGGTGACGAAGGGCCGCTTCGAAGTCGCCTGTTGCCCTCTTGAGGTTGGAAAGGCACATATGGTTCTCTCTCAGGGCTGTCTGGGAATTCACTTCTTTTGCAAGCTTGAGTCCCTTTTCAAGATATGCCGATGCGTTTTCGAACTCCCCTATGACTGTGTACAGACTGCCGACGGTGTTGCATGCCCTGGCCGTTTCAAGTTTCATGTTCAATTTTATCTTGATATCCAGGGATCGCAGGTAGTACTTCAGGGCTCTCTGGTACTTATGCTGGTGTTCGTATATCATTCCCAGATTGTTCAGACAGAAGGATATGCCCAGTTCATCCCCCAGGGATTCCTTTATTTTCAGTGCTTTTCGATGGGATTTCACACTCCTGTTGTACTCCCCGAGGTGATGGTAGCAGGTTCCAAGATTACCGTAGGCATCTGCTTTAACCGTTTCCTCATCCAGCTCCTCTGCTATGGCAAGGCACTTGAGGTAGTACTGAAGGCCATCGCTGTACTGCCCCATGCTGTCGAAGATGTTTCCGATATTGCCGTAGAGTTTCACAAGATTGCTGCTTTTATTTCTTTTTGATTCTATCTTCAGGGATTTCATAAAGCAGTCCAGGCCCCTGTCGAAGCTGCCGATGTTCCTGAAGGCTATCCCAAGGGTGTTAAGCGTGCTGCTGACGCCGTCGGTATCATCGAGTTCCGTATATATCTCCAGGGCTTCACGGCTCTTCTTCACCGCAGACTGGAGATCTCCGCTGCGTAAGTGGTACAGCGCACTGGTGTGTGAGGCTCTGGCGGTTCCCTTCGAATACCCGGCTCCTCTGGAAAGAGACTCAGCCGTTTCTGCCGTTTTCAGGCTTTCTGCAGGATCACTGGCTGCAAGAGTAAAAGCCTTCTGGTTCAAAGAATCGATTCTTTCGATCAGCTTCTTTCTTTTCAGAAGATTCTCAACCGGTGAATTCAAAGCCCTCTCCATTCCGTGGGGTGTCAACCGGTTCTTCCCGGGAAGCACTCACATCGCGCGGGATCATTGTAATACCGATTGATTCAGATAATAACACAGGATATGTTTCATGGAAAGAAGGAAGGAGCATGATGAAGATATTTTCGGCTTTGCTTTGCCTGTTTTTCGCAATGGAAGTCCATGGGGACATTCCTGACCAGACCACGACATGGGGATCCTTTGTAGTAAACTCCTGCAGGGGAGGCGATTTTGTGCTGGAAAGTGCAAGAGAGCCTGATTACTCCGGATTCCATTCGGTTGTTTTCAATATTGAGGGGTTATCCTGGGAATGGAGCCTTCTTTCCATGGACAGGTATGGAAAGGTTACCGGGAGAGCCCTTCTTCTTTCTGACCGGGGTGAGCTTGAGCACTGGTTTACCCCCTGCTTTGCAGATGGCTCTACTCTTTATGCGGTGTACGGAAGCAGGCTGGGTCCCGGATCCGCCACCCTGCTCACAGTGAACTGCAGAGATCCCGAAAACAGGTTCGAGGTAGAACTTGCAGGTCCTTTCCAGGCCTATGACGAAATTTCCCTGACATCTCTGGAACATCTCGAAGGCGGCGGTTTTCTCACCTCCGGTGCCGGATACAGTGAGGCGGAAGGAGTCGTTTTCTTCACAGGGGAAATAGCCGAGGACGGAACAGTGCTCTGGGTGAAGGAGCTTCCTGAATACGAGTATCTTCAGCTGGAGGACACTACCCTTGAGATTCTCAGTGACGGCAGTTATGTGCTGTCCTTCGAGGAGGATGCCTTTGTTTCAGGAGTTGCCGTCGCCCGTTTCGATTCCCATGGAAACGAAGCCTGGAAGACATTCGTGGAACTTGACTGCGAGTTCACCGCCGTGGTTAACGACTTTCTTGAACTGGCAAGCGGAGACATACTGTGTGCCGGTGTTTACGATCAGCTTGGAACCATGACCCTCAGGGGAGTTCTTGTTTTGTTCGATCCTGCTCTGGGAGAGGTATGGAAGAGAATCGACTGGTATAATGACTACACGGAATTCACCTCTGTCCAGTTAACCGAAGAAGACGCGATACTCTGTGCCGGTTGGACCGGAGAAGGTACGCAAAATGTCTTCCAGGCAGAAGACATGAACGTTCTTTTAAGCTTTGTGGATCCCCGGGGCAATTCGATTTACTCATTTGAAATAGAGGAGGAGGGAGATCAGCGTCCCTGTACTGTTTTCGAAGGGGGATTCGGTGAGTACTTCGTTCTGGGCCAGCACAGTCCGGAAGGCGGGGGAGACTGGGATGTTTTCTTTGGGAGAGTTCTTCTGAACCGGTAACGGTCCGTATGCAGGGGGCGTCAGCGGACGCCCCCTGCAACGGGTATGACAGGTTTACAATACTTCTTTGATCAGTTTGCCAAGCCTTCGGCAGCCTTCGATTATTTTTTCATCGCCGCAGTAACTGAAGTTCAGCCTCATGGAACGGTGATCGTCATTATTGGGGAAGAAGGCACTTCCGGGCACATAGGCCACATTTTCCTTAATGGCCATTTCGAAGATGTCATCGGTGCTGATTCCCTCCGGAACTGTAAGCCACAGGAAAAGACCTCCTTCCGGCTTCGTCCATGTTACTCCGGGGACATCCCCAAGGTTCTTGTCCAGTTCCGAAAGCATCAGATCGCATCGGTGATGGTAGAGCTTTATGGTTTCCCTGAGACCTATTTCCAGGGCACCTGCTTCAAGCATGTGGTAAGTTATTGCCTGGTTGAAAGGCGGGGTGCAGAGATCCATGGACTGCTTTGCCATAACCATCTTGTTTATAAGCCAGTCAGGTCCGTATGCCCATCCGAGGCGGAACCCCGGAAGCATTATCTTCGAGAAGGTATAGAGGCTCAGGACCCTTTCAGGAGCCATGCTCTGGAATGTGGGCTGGTGTTCACCCCTGAACCTGATCTGCCTGTAGGGGGTGTCTTCTACAATGATGTAATCCCTGTCCCGGGCAATCTTCACTATCTGTTTCCTTCTGTCAGCGGGAATGGTGACACCCGCAGGATTCTGGAAATCCGGGATGATGTAGATGAGCCTGGGTCTTCTTCCTTCGGCCTCAAGCCTGTCCAGTGTTTCCACCAGCTTTTCAGGAATCATTCCGTGCTCATCCAGCTCGACCCCCACAGGTACTCCGCCGTAACTCTTGATGGCCTGAAGACCTCCCAGATATGTGGGAAGACCAACGATGCAGGTGTCGCCGGGGTTGAAAAACACCTTGGCCATAAGTTCCAGCCCCTGCTGACTTGCGGTGGTTACCATTACGTGTTCAGGGTCTGCATCTATGCCGTCTTTCTGCATTATCTCGGCAAGCTTGATTTTCAGCCTCGGGTCTCCTTCGGTGGCACCGTATTGCAGTGCTTTTCCGGCTTCTTCATCGAGAACTTTCAGAGCGGCTTTCCTTACGAAGTCGACAGGGAAGGTTACCGGTGCTGGAAGACCACCGGCGAAGGAGATTATCTCAGGTTTGTTGGTCAACTTAAGAAGTTCTCTGATCACCGATCGCTGCATGCCGTTTGCGCGGTCACTGAAGTAGGAAGTTCGGTCCAAGTGCGGACCTCCTTTCTGTAATCATTTATGAGAGGAGCCATACAATTATGATGTAAACACACTGATACTATCGGTTGCCGGGTCTCCCGGTGTCAACACCGGAAAAAGAGGCTATATTTACCACTCGAGCCTGATTTTTCACGTTAATCAAAAGGAGAAGAAATGAAAAAACTCTTATACATGCTTCCAATACTGATGCTGGTTTTCGCCTGCGGGCAGCAGGAACCTGCTCAGGATACGGAAACCACCGATGGTTCAGATGTAACCACGGACTCAGTTGAAGTAACTGATGAAACCCCAGTCGAGGAAGGACCCCCCTCTGTGGTAACTGCAAGGCACATATTGGTATGCTACGACGGCTGTGCCGTGGACGGAACCTTCAACCGTACTCAGGAGCAGGCAAGGGAACTTATCGGCAATATTCAGGAACAGATCCAGAACGGTGACATAACCTTCGTGCAGGCTGCAATCGAATACTCCGACTGTCCCTCGGGACAGGACGGCGGAATGCTTGGAGAATTCGGAAGAGGCGCCATGGTCGCTCCCTTCGAAGAAGCGGCTTTCGCTCTTCCCGTTGGTGGCATGTCTGACATAGTCGAGACCCAGTTCGGTTATCACCTTATTCTCAGGGAACAATAGTCTGCTTGGGTATTCCCGAGTTTCAGGTGGAGGAGGACGACTCCGGAATAAGGCTTGACAGCTTCCTTGCACTGCAGGACGACCTCTCCCTCAGCAGAAGCTACATAAGCACACTGGTAAGAAACGGCCATGTAAGGGTTGACGGCGATGTACCGACAAAGCCGTCAACCAGGCTTAAAAACGGCCAGATAGTAGCAATTGACATCCCGGATCCTGAACCCATCGATCTGGTTCCCGCCAGCATTCCTTTGGACATCGTCTACGAAGACAGCCATCTGATAGTTGTCGACAAGCATGCGGGGCTTGTGATCCATCCAACTGCCAGCACAAGAAGCGGAACCCTCGTGAATGCCCTTCTCTACCATTGCAGGGGTTCTCTTTCCGGTATATCCGGTGAACTCAGACCGGGTATAGTCCATCGCCTGGACAAAGACACCACCGGGCTGATAATGGCGGCAAAGGATGATCAGACCCACAGACATCTTGCTGCCCAGCTTGCCGCAAGAACTGTGAAACGCCGATATCTTGCGCTCTGCTGGGGAATCCCCGCTCCCTTATCCGGAAGGATCGAAGGTCCCATCGGAAGGGATCCCCGAAACCGTCAGAAAATGACTGTGATCGAAGGGGGAAGAAGGGCGGTTACCAACTACCGGGTGCTAGCCAGGTACGCATTTTCAAGCCTCATTGAATGCAGACTGGAAACGGGTAGGACCCATCAGATAAGGGTTCATATGTCGGTTCTCAAGAAATGTCCGATAATATCCGACTACAAGTACGGCGGTATCAGCCCCAGGGGATTTCCATCCACCAGAAGCAACAGAGAACTGGTTGCCGATGCCATCCGTTTGGCAGAACACCAGATGCTTCACGCAGAAACCCTCGGTTTCATTCATCCTGTTACAGGTGAAGAACTGGAATTTCAATCGGCTCCTCCAATCGAGTTCAGACTGGTTCAGAAGAAACTGGCTTCACACGCGGAGGCAGCGGAACAATGACAGGCGGAGTAATGGTTTTCGCCTCTTTGACAGCAGTTCCTGTATCCGCATTTATCTGTCCATTCCATTGGCTTTTGTTCTTTGCGCTCTACCCTGCAGCATCCCTTATCGAGAAAAAGCTCACCTACTTCAGGAATCTGTTTTTCATTGCGCTTCCTCCTCTCACTGCCTTTGCATGGGCTACCCTATCAAATCATCCGGAATCGGCCTCCCGTTCCATACGCTGGGTCTGTGCCGTGTCTTCCGGTGTTTATTTCGCAGGATCTCTGGGACCCGGAGGAATTGCGGCTGTTCTCGAAATGGCTGGAGCCGGAAGGCTTTCCGACACCATGTCTCTTGCGGGAGAAGCCATATCGGCCGCCAGAACGAACTGGAGAGAACACAGGGCCCTCCCTGTAAGAGAACGGGCACTTGTTACAGTAAGGGATTCTGTATCCGTGAAGGGTTATCCGCGGAACGTTCTGGTCTCTCCGGGGCCTGTTCCGCTGACAGTTGCAGTGATATCCTGGATGTTCCTGGTCATATCCCTTTCAGGGCGGTTCCAATGAGGTTGCTCTTAAAGCTGGCATACGACGGCACCGGCTTCAGAGGCTGGCAGACACAGCCCGGGCTCCCAACCGTGCAGCAGGCCGTGGAAGAAGCTTTGCAGAAGCTATGTGGAAGACCATGCAGGGTACACGCTGCAGGAAGAACCGATACAGGGGTCCATGCTCTCTCAATGCCGGTGCATATCGATATCGAGGAATATGAATATGAAAGGATAAGGGGTGGACTCAACAGCAAGCTTCCCTCTTCGATCCTCTGTCTCTCCTTCACTCCTGTGAAAGATGATTTCAATGCCAGATTTGACGCAATATCAAGGAGCTACCGTTACAGGGTGGGCAAAGAGAAAAATCCCTTCACCCGATTTTTCGAGTATCAACCCGGCAGGGTCTCACTGAGCACCGAACTCATGAAAGAAGCGGCGGCTCTTTCAATGGGAAGCAGTTCATGGAGGGGATTCGCCAAGGAAGGCAGTGGAAACGCAACATGGATGATGAATGTTTCCTACGCCGGGATCGAGGAAGATTCCCTTGGATGGAATTTTTACATTACCGCTGACAGGTTCCTTCGGGGAGCTGTTAGAATATGGTCAGGAACTCTGTTCAGAACGGGTACGGGAAGAATTTCTCCGGAAACCTTCCGGGAAATTCTGAACAGCGGAAGAAGGGACCTTGCCGGTCCTTCCCTCCCTGCCTGTGGCCTGACACTTAAGAATGTGGAGTATGCAAATGGTGAGTAAAGTCATTTTCCCTGTTATGGCCCTGCTGCTGGTTATTGCTGCCTGCGGTACTGAGACCTCGACAGATGGTGATGAAGGCAGTCCCATCGACCCTTACGGTGATCCTCCCGGCTATTCCGGTGACCCCTTTGCAGGTTACGGCCCGGTGACATCCATAGAATTTCCCGCTCCTGGAGAAAACCCCGTACCCGTTTCCCCCGGGGGAACATGGAGCGTACAGATAGCCGCCTGCGCAACCGAGGAAGCGGCGCTCTCGCTGGCAGAGGAAGTTGAGACCTTAAGTGATACACCTGTTTTCATCGATCATATCGGCAGTTATTACAAGGTCAGGGTTGGAGCTTTCGGAACTTCCGACGAAACGACAGAACTGCGTAACACTCTGCGCAGCAATGGATATCCTGATGCATGGAGCGTGGAGAGGGAACCTACGCCCTGAGGGCGCTTCTTATTTTTCCTGCGGTTTTTGATTCCGGGCTTGTGTACTGCAGTATGAGGTCCATGTTTTCCCTGAAGATGTCGGCAATGGAGCTGTCTTCGGAATAGGCTGTGTCGTACCAGGCTTCAGCGGCTTCGAGATTGCCCATCACAAGGTTGGCTTCACCAAGTACAGCAGCGTAATACCCGTCAACCTCTTTATCACCTTCCATTATGTGGGTACGGCAGTTTCTTGCCACTTCTTCGGCCTTTCTTCGGGCTTTTTCATTGTCTCCGCTTAAAAGAAGCAGAGTGGCTGTGTTTATTCCAGCTTCCGGGCTTCCCGTAAGAAGGTGGCACCTGGAGAAGAGGTGCAGGCAATCCTTGAGAAGATCGTAGTCTTCGCAGTCGGACGCGATCCACATGCGTTTTCTCAGTTGAGCCTTGTTAAGAAGAAGACTCTTGTCCCAGGGCTTGCCGACGATGAGCTTGTCGAGAAGCTTCTCGGCCTTTCCCCATTCCTCCCGGACCGTAAAAGCCCAGACTCTCTGGAGAATCCTGTCTACTGCGTTGCTGTTGATAGTAAACCCCTTAATTATCCGTAATCCATAACCCCCGGGGTTCCATAAATAAACAAAAACAGACGACTCCGCAACTGCATAATTATTAACTATTTGACCATTAAATATTCAAGTTGTTGCTTCGGAGTAAATTGGCTTGATCCACGGGAAACCCTTGACACCGAAATGCCCATTTTGCATATACGGGCCACATAAAAACCGGAGCGGGAATAGCTCAGTTGGTAGAGCCCTACCTTGCCAAGGTAGCTGTCGCGAGTTCGAGTCTCGTTTCCCGCTCCACTTTTTTTACCCATCGAATTATGACTCTGCTAAAAAAAGTGGAGCGGGGAGTGTGCTACCGCGCACTTACCCGCGCATTGCTTAATTTACCCATCTAATTATGGCTCTGCGATAAAAAAAGTGGAGCGGGGAGTGTGCTACCGCGCACTTACCCGCACAACCGTCATCAATAAGAAAAAGTGTCAGTTGCCAGTTTGGGAACACTGTAAAACCGGCGGACTAAAGAGAGAAGCTTGGTTAACTGGCTGCAGCCTATGGGACCCCGGGTGCATGAAAGTATAATAGAGATGTGATACTGAGCTGATCGGGGATACATGAATTAACCTGAACAGGCGGTTGCAATGGTTTTTCTTCTCTTTGTCCTTGCGGGGCAGATCACCTCGAACCAGTATCCTTCCTATGAAGTGGAAGGTCTGCCCGGAAGCGTTCTTACCGTACGGGAATCTGATTACGATGATTACGGCAACATGGTGTTCGACTTTTCAGTGTTTCTTAACGGTGAGCAGCTTTCTCCCTGGACCCGTTATCCCCTCTGCCTGAACCCCGCAAAGACCTACAGCGTTTTCACGGATGGGGACAGGACACTGGAAGTGACTTCTCAGCTCCCCTTTTCTGCCGAATACACCTATGCCTTTTACTCTGTGGATGAAAACTGGGACCTGACCCTGGGCGATCATGGTAATGGAGACTACTACGGTACCATGACAAGGGAGATAGATTCTCTTCTGCGGGAAGGGGACTTTCAGGAAGCATACTTCAGATCCATGGAAATTATGTATCCGGGAGCAATGCCCTATCCCGATGAACTGTGCGTGGAAATGGTAGTGGGAGCTTCTGAAGTGGGAACCCTCGAGGCATTCAATCAGGCCGGTGAAATATGTATGAACCTGCTTGGCAGGAGGCTTTATGAGATAGATGATCACTCTGGCGAATACATATCTGCACTTAAGATTTATGCGGATCTGTGTGATCCTGAAACCTCTGAACTGGTCATGGAAAGGATAAGAAACCATGAATAGGATCATTTTTTCAGCAACTGCACTGCTGCTGCTTGGAACCGGATGCGGTGTTACGGACGTGCTCTCCTTCCTTAACGCCGAGTTCCGCATAGAGAATACAAGTGAATTTGCCATCTGCGGAATTGACATATCAGATCTGGGCAGCCTTTCAATAACTCAGGCTGCAACCATTGCCACATACTGGCTCCAGGGTGAATGCCCCATGGATTTCAACATGGGTCTTGGCATAAGAAACCCCAATATCGGGGAATCCGGGCTTCCCAAGATGGCCATTACTCTCACCACCCTTGACTACGATATTTTCATGGACCCTCTGGAAGGGGAAGAAGAGGATACAGTTGAGGTTGCCGATGGATTGTTTTCCGGTGAATTCGGTATTGGTGACGACGGAACCATTGCCGTTCTGGATCTGGGTGTGGGGTTCGACGGATTTCAGGTTTTCGAGATACTGGGACCGGCGGGAATCATTGATCTTGCTCTTGCGGTTGGTGGGATCGACGGTAATTTAAGGGATGAAGACCACCTGGGAAGACTGCAGATGTTCGCGGTTCCCACCATTGAAACACCCCTTGGCGATATGACCTGGGAGGAAGGCTTCTGGGTGGGGCTGGACTGGACCGACGGCTCTTGATTTGTTCCATCTGTTTTTGTATGATTGCCGTCCAATGAAGAACGAACCTGAAGGGCGGCGTGGCCAAGTGGGAAGGCAGTGGACTGCAAATCCACCATTCACCAGTTCGAATCTGGTCGCCGCCTCCACCTTTCTCAGGTACTTTCTACTGACCCTTTCTTTGCTGATGGTCGTTGCCGGGTATGTATTCGGTGATCCGTCAGCCATCCTTACCAAAGCTGTGAATATCTGCCTGGAATGCATAGGAATAGGCTGAAAAAGCAGGACCTTCTAAGGAAGACCGTGCAGTTCGGCGCACTTCTGGCCACCAATCTGCATCTCTCAGGATGGGTTAACGGAACCATTTACACCGGGGCTTCGAAGGTGGCCATGATACCGGGACTGCAATGCTACAGCTGTCCTTCCAGCGTTCTTGCATGTCCGGCGGGAAGTCTTCAGTCCATTCTTGCCACCCCTAATTTCTGGGGAATGCTGGCAACGGGAAGACCTGACGCACTGATAGTGGTTGCAGTTATTGGCTTTATCTCTCTTGTGGGTCTTCTCGCCGGCAGATTCGCCTGCGGATGGTTCTGCCCCTTCGGACTTCTCCAGGAAATTCTCTATAAGATACCTCTGCCTAAGCTGCGCTTTCAGGATTCGCTGAGACCGGCCAAGTATGCTCTTCTGTTCATCCTAGTACTGGGATTACCCGCATTTCTGAGACCGGTTTCAGGAGGTGCGGGAGATCCCTGGTTCTGTAAAATCCTTTGTCCCGCAGGAACATCTCTCGCAGGGTGGCCCCTTGTCTCATCTTCTCCTGAATCCTATCAGCTGGGATTTCTTTTCTGGTGGAAAACATCCATTGCGATCCTGGTGCTTCTCTGGGCGGTAACCGTGGAAAGGCCGTTCTGCAGGGCTCTCTGTCCTCTCGGGGCAGCCTGGGGTCTTCTGGGAAAAGTATCCGTTTTCCGAATGAAGGTTTCCGATTCCTGCATAAGCTGCGGGAAATGTGCATCGGTCTGTCCAATGGGCATATCTATCTACAGGGAACCTGAAAGTGCGGAATGCATCCGCTGCGGAAAGTGCTCTGTGATCTGTCCGGTTGATGCCATATCCCACAGCGCAGGGAGGAACAGGTGAGACGTCGTCTCTGGATACCCCTTGTTGTAATTCTGCTGGTGCCTGTCCCCGTGGTTCTTCTCTCCCATGGGAATGCCACCGGTTCCGGGGTAAACGGAGAGCTGTTCACAGGGATTTCTTCCCTTGACAGCATTCTCGCCGATGCTGGAGGAAAACCTGTTTTGCTGAATTTCTGGGCAACATGGTGCGGTCCCTGTGTCAGAGAGCTGCCTGAGCTGGAAGAAGTTTCCCGCGAGCTTGCAGAAGAAGCGATTTTCCTGGCTGTAGACATAGGCGACCCGGACATTCAGACCCTTAGATCATTCAGGGATAACAATCCAGTGGGTATTGCCGTGGTTTGGCTGGATCCCGCTGAAGCTGATCTGCTGGCCCTTCGGTATTCCCTTCCAGATGTTCTACCCGTTACCCTCGTACTCGACGGGAACGGAGAGGAAGCTTCCCGTGCAGTGGGCGCCAGGAGCGGAGAGTGGTTTGCCGCTGCCGTTGCCGGGGCTTCTTCCGGCGAGGTTCTCCAGGAGATAGAACATGATGAAATACACGTTTACGTTGTAGGTCCCCATGGGGATCCTTTGGTTTCCGAGCTGCTTGAAGCCGCTGTTGAAATTGCCGGGGATGAAGGATATGACCTTCTCGATCCTACCGTGCCAGCTGATTCCGCAGCCATGGAACAGCTTTATCTGCCCATGTCCGGCTGGCCCTATGCCCAGCTCTGTGTAAACGGTGCATGCAGACCTCCGGTTTCTTCTGCCGGGGAGCTGATGCAGGCCTACCGGGACATGCAGTAGTTGAATTCACCTGTAATATCAGTTGTCCTGCCCTTCAAGGATACAGCCCCATACCTGCTCAGGTCCCTGCGGTCCCTTGCAGATCAGAGTTTCACTGATTTTGAAGTAATTATGGTGGATAACGGTTCCTCGGATGCTTCTGCTTCGATCGCCCTGAAATTCGCATCTTCTGATTCCAGATTCAGGTACCATGCCGCTTCCGGTTCCCTGGTGGATGCCCTCAACTGCGGACTTGAAACTGCTCAGGGTGATTGGATAGCAAGGTTCGACAGCGATGACATCTGCCACAGGGAAAGACTTCTGCTGCAGTTAATGGCTGCAGTGGAGCACGGCGATAAAACCGTTATCTCCTGCAGGGTCAGAAGCTTTCCCATGTCTGAAGTCTCTTCAGGTTACAGGTCATACGAGGATTGGATCAACCATTCCACGGAACCAGCGGAGATAGAGAGGAATCTCTTCGTGGAAAGCCCGGTACCTCATCCCACGGCTTTTTACAACAGACGGGCGGTACTTCATGAAGGCGGATACACGGAACTTGGACTCCCGGAGGATTACGAGCTTTGGCTTCGTCTGTGGACCTGCGGTTTTTCTTTCTACAGGGTTCCAAGGGTGCTCCTTGCGTGGAGGGAAAGGGAAAACAGACTCAGCCGGGTATCATCTGACTATTCACTGAGTGCCTTCTACCGGCTGAAAGCCATGTACCTGAAACATGTGCCTTGTCTCAGGGGTAAAAGGGTATACGTTGCTGGAACGGGTCAGTGCGCCAGGCGGCTTTCAGGTTGTATCCTGAAGGAAGGCTTCGAAATCGAAGCATTCCTTTCGCCTGGAACCTCCGTGCACAGAAAAACGATAAGGGGAATACCGGTTGCCAGTATAAACGGCTGGGTCCCGCAGAAGGGAATTCCGGTTCTCGGGGCATCAAGGAAACCTGGAGCCAGGGAGAAGATAAGGGTGTTTCTCGAAAGTATTGGGTTGGAGAACATGAAGGATTATGTTCTTTGCTCGTGACATTGATTATACATTTACCTATTCTTGATGTGTTGGCAAGCGGCTACCGATCTCATACAGGAGGGCTATCGTGAAAATCAAAGAGGAAATGAAAGACGGCGTAAAGGTGATCAGGCTTCACGGAAAGGTTATCAGCGGTCCCGATCTCATGGAACTGAAAACCGTTTTTCAGACCGCTGTTAACAACGAAACCGGAAATGTTCTCCTGGACCTGGGCGGAGTGAGCTGGATGGACAGTTCAGGACTCGGCGTTCTGGTCAGCGGGCACACTTCCATATCCAGGATCGGCGGTAAGATGGCGATTCTCAATGCAACGAAGAAGATTCATGAACTGTTCATAATAACCAAACTCATCACCATCTTCGAAACTTTTACGGATGAGAATGAAGCCATTGAAAGTTTGAAGGGCTGATCTTGCTTAAAGGAGTAGTACTTACCGTTCCCAGCGACGAGAATCTCCTGGAAACAATTCAGGTTTTCATTGAGAAGATAGGCCTTACCGCAGGAGTCAGCGAAGACGATGTGACAAGCCTCTCGATCGCCGTGATGGAGATTGTGAAGAACGGAATGGAGCACGGTAACGGCGGTGACGCGCGGAAAACCGTGACAATCTCCATAGATGCGTTTCCAGGGCGCCTTCAATTCCACGTGGACGACTGCGGCAGCTGGCAGCCAGACGCCGAACTTGGGCATAAACCCGGTGAGGGGGAAGAACTGATCAGCTCCAGAGGCAGGGGCGTTCTCATCGCAAGGAATCTTGCAAGGTGGCTCGATTACGGTCTGAGTCCCCAGGGGAAAACACGAGCCACGCTTATCTGGCCTCTTAACTGACGGAGTTCAGATGCCTGACAGTTTTGATCTGCTGGTCTGGGCGGATTCAGATGTTCTTCCAGCAGGCGACGATTCGGTAATATTTTCCGAGACAGGGAAGCTGAACCCTCCTGACTGGGCGGGTGAAACCCGGCAGGTCTTCCAGTACGGAGATTCAACTCCGGATGCGGCACTTATAGCTGTGGGAACATATCCCTCCGCTGAAGCCAGATCCCTTTTCTTTTCCCTTTTCAGAACAGGTGTTCCCGTGGGAGCACTAGTGGCGGGAAGTCCCTCTTTTTCAGAACCGATCTTTTCCAAGCTTCAGGAATGGGGAAGATGCTGGACTTACGGTGACAAGACAGGCCTGGTCACCATGGTCCACAACTCTGTTCAGGAATGGGTTAGGGGCATTACCAGGAGTCTTACTTCCTATCCTTCAGGCGAGGAACTGATACGTTCATGGAACGGCGTTGCAGGAGATTCAGTGGACAGGGAAAGTCTTCTCCGGGCTTCCGCCATCTTCAGGGACAGGGGTTTCGTCTGTCTCTCCGGTTCTCTTGGCGCAGGCAAGACCACACTTGCCCGTCTGCTTCTTATGGAAGCCTCTGACGAGGGGCTGGTGCCCATGGAGCTCATAGAAGACAATCTGGAAGCCGGTAAAGTTGAGAGAAAACTCAGGGGCCCCGAGGACTGCGCGCTTCTCTTCGATATTGACCTGATAAGGCGCCAGACAGAGATGTATCCGCTGCATCTTTTTCACTCAGTCTTCACCATAATACTCCGTGCAACCGATGCCAGGCGCAGGGTGGTTCTTTCATCATCTGATCCCAGGATATCAGGCTTGTTTTCCCTCTTCGGAGACGCTCATGTTGTACTGCCTTCTCCTGAAAAGAACAGACAATGGAGAATCGATCAGGGAGAGAGCGCACTTGCTTCCTTCAAAGACCTGGACCTGTTTTCGAAGGCTGAACTGATCCTGCTGTCTTTATATGAACCGATAGTCTCCGAAACCGTTTTCAAAAATTCACTTTTCGAGATTTGGACCAGACTTCACTTCCTTCTCAGGGAAACCTTTCCATCAGAGCAAGTACTGGAGGGGATGTACGCCAAGACCAGGGCAGCACAGGGGCAGGCGCCGTTCAGAAGGCTGAATATCAACGGCAAGGTTCACCTTTCCAGCGGAGATACCCTCATTCTGAGTGCCGTGGACAGAGGGCTGGCAGAACTCTCAGGCGGAGGAAGTCCCCTGATAAGGGTTGTAATGGAAACGCTGCTGAACAGCCGCAATCCCCAGCAGCGTAAAGCAGGTTACAGTATTGCACATATGTACAGGCACCTGTCTTCATCTGAGAAATCAAGACTTCTTTTCACTGCCTCCGGCGAGACCAAACTTGAGAATCTGACAGATTTTTTCAGCATGCTTCTCTCGGACAAGGAAGCCTTTGACCGTGCCGCTGAAGGGTTGTGCAGGCATGTTCTGGAATCAGGAACAGTCGATGCCAGGAGAGCTCTGGCAGTTGCTCTGGGAAACCCATGGCTTCGCAAAGACCACTACTTCCGTGATCTGGTGGAGGCGGCGGCGAATGACCATGATGACCTGGTCAGGGGGTATCTGCTGCGGAGCATAGACATGTGGGGCATGGCCGGTGATCCCGGCGGATTCGTAGACAGATTCATAGAAGATGACTCCACCATAGTGCGTTCATACATGTTATTCCTGCTGGGAAGACGATTCCCCAGACTTACCGAAAGGGAAATGGGGGTGGTGAACGACACGCTGGCCTCGGGGAACAACAACGAACTTGTGTCTCTGGTCAGAGGTCTGATGAACAGGCAGCTTGGCGAGTTCGATGAAGAGTCCCGTGACCTTCTGTGGCTTCTCATGCAGAGGCTTCCAGACGGTGGAAGGGGCATAGTAGCCTTCACCATCGGAGCCAGAATAAGGTTCTTCGACCCAACCATAAGGGAAGCCCTTTTTTCCGACGTTTCAGAGAACGACAGCCGCATCGTGGCCCAGTGTATGCTGATGAACTACGAGGATCTCTTCTCCTCTGAAAAAGCAATTCTCTGGAAACTCATCTCCGAAAAGATGCCCCAGAGTAATGTGATGGCCGCAATGGTTCTGCCTTATATCAGAATTCTGGAACCGGAAGAACAGAAGAAACTGCTTTTCATTACCCTTTCATCCGAGGGATACGGAGGAAGAGAAGCCCTTTCCCAGCTTCTTGCAGGCGGCAGGGAAGATCTGGCAGCCATAACTCTGGAAGTGGTTCGTGATCTTCTGGAAAGCGGTTCCGTGGAAGAAAGATCGAGGCTTCCCTGGCTGCTTCTATGGAACATATCCTCATTCAGAAATGAAGCTTACGATTACCTGAACAGGCTTTCAGAGGATCCCGACCCTGTGGTCAGGAAATCTCTGGCCTTCGGAATAAGACGGCTGGGACTGAGGGATAAGGGAGAGAGCATCCTTCTTGAGAAGCTTGCCGGGGACGGGGAAAGATCCGTAAGGGCGGCGGCGGGGGAGGCCCTGGCTGAATTCGCTTCTGCTGAAGAGCTGCAGACTGGAATACTCAGGGAACTGACATGCGACCATGACCCCTTCGTCAGGGGTAGTGTTCTTCGAGGCTTGAACAACGCGGTGAAACCGGGATCTGACGTGAAGGCGCTTTTCTGCATAGAGCTTCTTTCCGACCCGGAGCCCTCTGTAAGACTCAAAGCCGTGGCCTCCCTGTCCGATCTCGAGCACATACCGGATACCCCCGGGCTTACAGAAAAACTTACAGGGCTTCTGAAGGACAGATCCGAAGAGGTCAGGATCGCTGCTGTGAACCTTGTCACCGGGCACCCTTCGGTAACTTCTTCCAGGGAACTCAGGGAGAAACTGCCTGACCTTTATCTGGGAAGACTTTCCGGAGGTGATTCCCTGGCTGAGGAACTGAATACGGCAAGAAGAATTCAGACCGGTCTTCTTCCCAAGGAGGCCCCCAGATACGAGAATTACGATATAGCCGTTTATTACAGCTCAGCCATGGAAGTGGGCGGCGACTATTACGATTTCTTCACCCTTCCAGACGGAAACATGGGATTTGCAATAGCTGATGTTGCAGGAAAGGGAATTCCCGCTGCCCTGACCATGGCAGGCATGAAGGGAACTCTGGGAGCAAGCGTCAAAAACATATTCGACATTTCTCAGATCATGAAGAGAGTTAATACTGAATTGACGGTGGGAGGAGAGGTATCAAGCCTGGTGGGGCTCTTCTACGGGGTTCTCGATACTAGAAGCGGAGTTCTGACCTACTGCAATGCCGGGCACAATCCTCCTCTTCTCATCTCCAGGTCCGGCGAAGTTGAAACCCTTGAGGAAGGTGGGCTTCTCATGGGAGTAACCAAGGAAGCTGAATACTCTTTCGGGGTAAAGCAGAGCCACTCGGGGGACGTTCTGGTGATGTATACCGACGGTATAACCGAAACAATGGATGCCGAAGAGCGTGAATTCGATGTTTCCGGGCTCACTGAGACAGTTCTCCGTCAAAGGGATCTCAATGCCGAGCAGATAGTTTCAAGAATTCTAAAGGCTGTTGATGATCATTCAGGAGGAGCAGCGCAGGCAGATGACAGAACCCTTGTGGTCATCAAGCACAGGTAGGGGGAAAACAGTGAACTCGAGTCCGGTGTTCATTCTTTCAGACTTTGGAACCGATGACACCTATGCGGCCCAGATGAAAGCTTCAGTGTTGTCATTTGCCGGATACAGCACACCTGTGGTGGATCTAACCAACCGCGTAGGAAGAGGAAACGTTCTGCAGGGTGCCTATCACCTCAGGGCTTCCCTTCCTCATCTTCCCGAAGGTTCAGTTACCCTTGCAGTGGTAGACCCGGGAGTGGGCAGTTCAAGGGGAGGTCTTGCGGCTGTGTGGCACGGCAGGTTCGTGGTCGCCCCAGACAACGGGCTCATCTCACTCATTCCCCCACCGGTGTCTTTCCTGAAGCTGCCTCCACCGGACCCCACTGCTTCGAGAACTTTTCATGGAAGGGACTGGTTCGCCCCATGCGCAGCAAGACTTGCCGTGGATCCCGGCTGGACAGATTTCCTGGAGTCTCTGGAGGATCCTGTGAGGCTTCTCTCCTGCGAGCCGGAATACACGGGAGCCACCGTGATGGTTACGGTCCTGCATACAGACAGTTTCGGGAACTGCATACTGAATCTGGATTCAGGCTGCGGCCTTCGTGTGAAGACTGTTTCTGTGGAAAAGGGTGAATTCACCTGCAGAAAAGTGGACTGCTACAGTGAGGCCCGGGGCAGTGAACTTCTTTTTCTCCGCGGAAGTCAGGGCTTCATGGAACTTGCGGTGAACGACGATTCCGCCGCGGAACTGCTTGATTTACAAGCTGGTATGCGGGTTAAACTTATAACCGGGGAGAACTGAAACAATGAAACATATCGGACTGCTGCTTCATTTCTATCAACCTCCCACTCAGGATCCTGAGATAGTCAAACGTATTGATGAGGAGTGTTACAGGCCCCTTGTTGAGATGCTCGGAGAAGCCGGTAAAGGTGTTACCATAAACATGAATCTGTCACTCACCGAGCAGCTGAGTGAGCTTGCTCCGGAAACACTGCAGGGATTTTCAGCACTTAAAAGATGCTCATTTACGGCAAGCGGTGCTTATCATCCTATCCTGCCCCTGATCCCGGAAAAAGAAATTGAAAGACAGATTCATCTGAACGACCTCTGTAACAGAAGGTTCATCGGAAAAGCTTACGACCCCCGCGGAGTTTTTCCTCCTGAAATGGCACTTAACACCGAAACAGTGGAGAAAATAGGTTCCCTGGGTTACAAGTGGACCATAACCGACGACGTCCCATGGGTCTATGCTGAAAGGGAAGTCCCATCCAGCTGGATACCCTCCGTGAAGGGAACAGCTGTTTTTCTCAGAAGTAATTTCTGGTCGAACAAGATCTCCTTTCATGGAGTCGATGGTTCTGAAATGGCAGAAAGCCTTGTGAGGGATCTTTACCAGTGGACCGGCAGGGAGGATTCCTACGTGGTAATTGCCATGGATGGTGAAACCTTCGGCCATCACCGTAAAGACGCTATCGATTCCTTCCTGTTGCCTTTTCTGGAGGAAATATCGATTATCGATAATATCAGGATATCCACACTGGACGAAATACTGGAAGCATTCCCCCTCAGAGAAGTGGATCTTCCCAGCGGAAGCTGGTCCACCACTGCAGAAGACCTTAAGAACGGTGAACCGTATCCTTTGTGGAACAGTTCCGGTAACTCCAATCATTCAAGTTACTGGAAGCTCCTGAATTTCGTGCTGAATAACCACAGGACCATAAGGACTGAAGGGGTTGCCGAAGCGGTGGACAAAATGTTATACTCGTGCCCTCTGTGGTGGGCCTCGCCGGGCCGTGAGTCATTTACTCAGGTTCGCAGGGGTATACTGATGATATTGGAAGCCGCCCTGGCGGGTATTCCCAGGGGAGAGCTGCTTGACAGGGTCATGGAGCTTGCCGGCAGAATTCCGGCTATGGCGGGAAGGGATAAATAATGCCTAAGAAAGAAAGAACTTTTGCAGCTAAGCTTGCACACGAAACCCGTGCGGTTCGCAAGGAAGTGTGTCCGGTCTGCGGTCAGGAAAAAACAGCCGTGGTTTACATTGCATCCCTCACCGGGGCAAAAGACACATGGAGACCCCAGAGAAGACGGGTAAAGATTTGTGACTGCAACAGAAAAGAGATCTACGGCTAAACAGCCTGAAACATCACTTCAAGGGGTTCTGTTCCTCACAGCCGGATACGGCACAAGGGCAGAACCCCTTTCGTTTGCAAGGCCGAAATGTCTTCTGCCCTGGAAAAACCGCACCCTGCTGGGGAATCTGATTCGCCAGTTCGAGGTATTGGAACCTGAAATAATGGCATTTAATGCTTCCAGGTGTCCTGAACTCATCCTTGAGGAGGTTTCCAGGTACTGGAAGGGCGATACCAGACTTATCTTCGAGGAAAGACCTCTGGGGGCTTGCGGTACCCTTGCGGCGAACAGTGATTTGCTAAGGGGGACCTGGGCGGTATGCAACACCGATTTCGTTATGGAGGTTCCCGCTGCTGCCATGGTAAGCCAGCACGCCTCTGACGGCGGCGGATGGACGGTCCTTACATGTGATCTTCCAGCCTGCGGCGGATACAGCTCTCTTGTGATTGAAGGAAGAGAAAGGCATTATGCAGGGGTGAGCATCATTTCAGCGGAAGTGGCTCGTACCGCCTCTTCCCTGCAGATAAGTGAAGGCTTTTTTACCACACTGAGAAAAGCCTGCCTGGATAAGGGTATCCCTATCAGGGAGTATTACCACAGGGACAAATGGCTCGATATGGGAGAAACGGAACTGTTCCGGAGGAACACGCTGCTGGAGGGATCTTTTGTGCACCCCTCAGCAAGGGTCAGCCAGGGAGCTCTGCTCGAGGGCTTTTACAGTTTGGGTCCATATTGTATTATTAACCGTGGAGCATCGGTGAGAAATTCTGTGCTTCTGGAGGGAGCTGAGATTTTGAAAGGTCAAAAAGCCCTGGACACGGTCTTACCCTGGTATGCCAAAGGAGTCCACGTTGACTGACAGAATGGAGGATCTGGCCCGATGGGTCAGAAGCAGTTTCGGTAAGCTGGAGGACATTACTCCCATAGCCGGCGACGCATCAGACAGAGAGTTCTACCGCATCACATGCAGCGGGGTAACTTTCATTGTTATGGACAGTTCCAGAACTCCTCTGTGGCCCTGGCTGGATATACACAACCTTCTCCGGGGAATGGACTTTCCCGTACCGGAGGTTGTTCTCAGCGATGAAACCCGCGGATACGTGATACAGGAAGATCTTGGTGATGTCCGTTTGTGTGACGTGGAAGACAGGGACGAGTACACCGAACACCTCCATGGCGCACTGGCCCTTCTCAAAAAGTTTCACCGTGATCTGACTCCGGTGAAGGCAAGCGGGTCCATTGCAGGCAGAAGGTATTTTACAACCAGTTTCTTCATGGCGGAGCTTGAGCATACGCTGGAACACCTGTTTTTCAGGCTGCTGCGAGTTCCGGTGGATGAACTCATGGAAACCCAGAGGCTGATGAGGGTACTCTGCGAGAAAGCCATGGGTTCCGCCAGCAGCGTTTTTACACACAGAGATTTTCATTCGGCGAATCTCATGATCAAGAACGGAGGGGTTTACATGGTAGACTGGCAGGATGCCAGACAGGGCCCCCCCTGTTACGACCTTGCAAGCCTTCTCCGCGACAGCTACTATGACTGCGGGGATCAGTGGAAAAACATGGCACAGGCATTCATCCTCGGGGTGAACGGCGCAAACCTCTTCGAGTTCGTCTTTGCCGCTCTTCAGAGGAATCTGAAAGCCCTGGGAACCTTCGCGTTCCAGTACAGGGCAAACGGCAGTGACAGATACCTGAAATACATGCCCCAGACCCTCAGGTACCTGCAGGAATATCCCGCAGTATGCCCCGCCGTGGGGGCAACCGTGGAGAATGTTCTAGGCATCATCGACAATCATACCGGCGAGATCGACCTGAGGGACTTCAGGGATTCCGATTCTCCGGTAAAGATCAACCTTTAAGGAACACATCCAATGAAAAGAATCCTAACCGGTGACCGTCCCACCGGCCCTCTGCATCTCGGGCATTATGTGGGTTCACTGAGAAACAGAGTGAAGCTTCAGAACCAGTACGAAACCTTCATAATCGTGGCAGACGTACAGGCACTCACCACCCACTGGGAGACCCCTGAGCTTCTCAGGGAGAACGTGCGCGAAGTTGCAATAGATAATATCGCCGCGGGTCTGGACCCGGAGAAAGCAAGCATATTCGTTCAGAGCATGGTGCCGCAGATAGCTGAGCTGACCGTATTTTTCGGGCTGTACACAACGGTGAGCCGTCTTCGCCACAATCCCACCATTAAAACCGAGGCCAAACAGTACGGTTTTACCGACATGACCTACGGATTTCTCGGTTACCCGGTGAGTCAGGCTGCGGACATTTTGTTCTGCAGGGCGGATCTGGTGCCAGTTGGAGAAGATCAGCTTCCCCATGTTGAGGTGACAAGGTTCGTGGCCAGAAGGTTCAACGAGCTGTACGGAGATGTTTTTCCCGAACCGGATGCACTGGTGAGTGAAGTGTCCCGCCTTGTGGGTCTGGACGGCGGAGCCAAAATGAGCAAATCCCTGGGCAACGCCATCTATCTGAAGGATGAACCTGCGGAAATCGGTAAAAAGGTCATGAGCGCCGTGACGGATCCCGCAAGAATAAGAAAAGACGATCCGGGACATCCTGAGATATGCACCATATTCTCGTATCACAAAGCCTTTAACGAATCGGAAGTTCCAGAGATAGAAGAGTCCTGCAGAAAGGGAACCATCGGCTGTGTGGCATGCAAGAAAAATCTTGCCGCTAAACTGGAAGAGGTTCTCGCCCCTGTAAGGGAAAGAAGAAAACGATTCGAGGCACCCGGTGTAATCGACGAAATACTCAGGGCGGGAACTGACAGGGCGGTTCAGGCAGGAGCCGAGACCATGCAGATGGTCCGGGAGGCAATGCAGACCGATTACTGGAAGGGATTCTGACAATGCTCTCTCTATACAACACCCTTGCAAGGAAAAAGGAAGAGTTCACTCCCCTGAATCCCCCATTCGTGGGGATGTATGTATGCGGTCCAACGGTTTACAGCCATAGTCATCTGGGGCACGGGAAAAGCTATGTGAGTCTCGATGTTCTTGTGAGGTATCTCCGGTATCTCGGCTATAAAGTCAGATATGTCCAGAACATAACCGATGTGGGACACCTGACGGATGATGCCGATTCCGGTGAAGACAAGCTCCAGAAGCAGGCTGCACTGGAGAAGCTGGAACCCATGGAAATAGCAGAGAAGTACACCGCCAGCTATTTCAGGGACATGGATGCCCTTAATGTGCTTCGCCCTGACATATCACCAAGGGCAAGCGGGCACATTCCGGAACAGATCGAGATGGTGAAGCAGCTTCTGAAGAAGGGGCACGCCTATCTGGCAGACGGCGAGGTCTACTTCGATGTGTCCTCGTTTCCCGATTACGGGAAACTCAGCGGAAGGACAGGGGCCGATCAGAAGGCCGGTACCAGGGTAAAGACCGCGAAGGGCAAGAAAGACCCAAGGGATTTCGCCCTCTGGAAGGATGCCGGTGAAGACCACATCCTGAGGTGGAACAGCCCATGGGGCTGGGGCTTCCCGGGATGGCACCTGGAATGCTCTGCCATGTCCATGCGATACCTGGGAGAAACCGTTGACATACACGGCGGGGGACTGGAAAATTCCTTTCCCCACCATGAGTGCGAGATTGCCCAGTCTGAGAGCGTAACCGGTAAACCCTTCGTGCGATACTGGATTCACAACAACATGGTTACCGTAGACGGTCAGAAAATGGGGAAAAGCCTGGGTAACTTTACGCTTCTCAGGGAACTCTTTGATAAATGGGATCCCATGGTTGTAAGGCTCTATATCCTTCGCAGTCACTACAGAAGCCCTCTGGACTTTTCCGAGGAAGGTCTCGCAGGTGCAAAAAGCGGCCTTGAGAGGCTGATAAGCTTCAGGTCCAGACTGGGTGAATGCTCCACAGAGAAGCCATCCGCTGAGATCTCCGAACTCCTGGAAAAAGTCGAAGAGGATTTCCGGAAGTTCATGAACGACGACCTGAATACCCCCGGAGCACTGGCTGCCATATTCGATTTCGTCAGAACCGGAAACACAATGCTGGAGAGGGGAATCTCACCGGGGGACAGAACCTCCATGGCAGAACTCATGGACAGACTGGTTACCGGTGTTCTCGGTATCAGGCTGGATTCGCAGGGGGCAGCTTCCACCGAAGATCTGTGCAGAATACTTGGCCAGCTCAGGGGATACCTCAGGAAAAACAGGCTTTTCGAGGAAGCTGACAGAATGAGAGACCAGCTTGCGGAAGCGGGATATTCCGTGAGGGATCTGCCCGGAGGGATAAGCGAAGTCACCCCGGACATCTGAAGGGAATAGAAGGCACTCCTGATCTGTATTACTTACATACAGAAAGGAGGTGCGAAATGACACGATCAAAGGATTTAGGAATTGAGATCGGA
>CAZNFQ010000013.1:0-33194 GCA_964571965.1 uncultured bacterium
CTGAGGAGAGTCTTCTTTCTGCGTCAAGAAGCTCGCACCGTCTTTCTTCATACTTGTCACTGGCGGATTTACGACTCATAGATGCCCCTGCTCCCATTGGTAGTATAGAGTGGGAATATACACAAAGAGCAGAACGTCAACAAAACAACCATTATTAATGCTGCTAATGCCTAGTCAATGTCCCTCTGAAGGAACGTGGGTATCTCTGTTTCACTGCTGCTCATGTTACCGGGACTTCCAGTAGAGAATGCGCGCCTGAGGTTTTCAGTGCCTTTACGCTGGCTGCTGAAAGGGAATGGCGGCTGCTCCCTCTTCAGGGGAAGTTCCTCGGGGTCTGCCTCCTCCATCTGACCGAATCCTGTTGCTATAACCGTTACTTTGATCTCATCGCCCATCTTGGCATCCACACTGCGACCTATTCTCACCTCCACCATATCTCCCACAGCATCGGAAATGATCCTCTGCGCCTTTGTGAATTCGGTGTACCTGAGTTCCTGTGATGAGTGAATGTTAACCAGAACCTCTCTGGCTCCTTCAATGGATATGTTGTCGAGAAGCTCGTTGGAAATTGCCTGCCTGGCTGCTTCCTCGGCCCTGTCCGGCCCCACGGCAACTCCTGTTCCCATCATTGCGCCGCCGCCGCTTGCGATTACCCGCCTCACATCCTCGAAATCAAGATTGATCTCGCCGGGGGAGGATATGATGCTGCTGATCCCTTCCACTGCGTTGGAAAGGACTCCGTTGGCAATTCCCATTGCCTCGTCGAAGTTGGTATCATCGCCAACCACGCTGTCCAGCCTGTCATTCGGTATCACTATGAGAGTGTCCAGTTCACGCCGGAGACGTCTGATTCCGTCTTCCGCCCTCTTGGCCCTTATGGCTCCCTCGTAACTCCATGGGAGGGTCACCACTCCCACGGTAATGATGCCGTTGTCCTTGGCGAGCCTTGCGATTACCGGAGCGGCACCGGTGCCTGTTCCCCCGCCCATTCCAGCGGTGATGAAGAGCATATCAGCCCCGCTGATCACATCTTCAATTGCGTTGACGCTCTCTTCGGCGGCCTGCTCACCAAGCTCCTGGTTGCCGCCTGTTCCCCTGTTCCTTGTAACCCTGCTTCCAATAAGCACCTGTTCCGTGGCCAGACATCCCTTGAAATCCTGGTGGTCGGTGTTCACAGCCACATATTCCACACCCTTGATCTGATCTCTGATCATCCGGGTAATGGCGTTGCAGCCGCACCCGCCTACCCCGAGGACCATAAGACGGACACTGCCGTTCAGATCTTCCCCAACTTCGCGCAGATCAAATACCGCTGCCATAATCCATCTCCTTACTTTAGTTTCTTTATAAAATCAGACATTTTCCGACAAATGCTTTTATACCCCTCGGGTCTGTCAGACTCTCTGTATTTGCTCCTCAGTTCACATCCGTGCTTGAGAAGTCCCACAGCCGTTGCCATCTCAGGCATGCTCACGATCTTGCTGTCCGAGGTGAATCCCCTGGGAACACCAGGTTCCACCTGATGCCCTGTAAGGTCCGAAGCAGCCTGAAGAATCCCGCTCATTCTGGCAGAACCTCCGGTTATCACGATGCCGCCTGTGAGATTCTCGAACCCCACTCCGGAAGCTGCTATTTCCTCTCCGGTGTACCTGAGGATCTCTCCCACCCTCTCGAACGCTATCTGGGCCAGAACCGGCAGGTTAACTGAAATGGTTCCCCTGCCCCCGACCTTCCGTACTGACAAAGCCTTGGATTCAGCCATGCTCTTCATGGCGGTAACCTGCTCTTCCTTGAGCTTTTCGGCGTCTTCACGGGAAATACCCAGGCTCTGTATGTCTCCTGTTATGCGGTCTCCGCCCATGGCGAATGATGAAATGTGAACAGGTGCTCCACCGTGATAGACAACCAGATCGGTGTTGGAAGCCCCGATGTCTATCACCGCTGTTCCAACTGCTTTCTCATCGCTGTTCAGAACCGCCTCTGCACTTGCTATGGCAGCGGGAACGATACCCTCCACGGACACACCGGCGTTCTCAATTACCGTTACAAGGTTTTCAACTGCTATTTTGTCGGCATAGATTGTATAAACACGTGCCTGAACTGATGTTGCTTTAAGCCCCACAGGTGGCTCCATGAGATTGTTGAAGCCCTCGAAGGAGTAATCCCTGGGAATTCTTTCGAGAACACGGCATCCCGAGGGCAGGGTAATATTTCCAGCTGCTTCCCGAACACTCCTTACATCGTCTTCGGTTATAACTTCCGGCTCTTCGGACCTTCCCTCGCCGAGTACCATGGTCGAAGAACCCAGAATACCCCTTACGTGAAGACCTGTTATGGAAGCAAAAGCCGATTCAATCTCTATTCCCGAAGTTTCCTCTGCTTCTTCAATTGCCCTGCGGACCGCTTCAGAAGCCCGGGATGCGTTAACAAGCACACCCTCCCTTATGTGACCGGAACAGGGACATATCCCAACTCCGGCAATTTCAAGGCTTCCGTTCTCGTCCTCCAGTGCTATAAGGCACTTGACACTCGAACATCCTATGTCAATTCCTGCGGTTATCCTCTTGTCACTCATACTTCCGCCCCCCCGGCGGTTCTTATTACAGCCTGCCCGTTGTAGCGCATATCCACCATTTCAGCAGAAGGCCGAACAGAGTCCCGTATGCTCTGCCATGTTTTCCAGTCTGCCGGCGCCCTGTCTCCATCAAGCATTACGGGAACTCCGTTCTCCACCACCAGTATTCCCCAGTCGCACACGGTTACAGTTGAACCGGGGTCCAGGCCCCTCTTAAGAAGCAGATCGAGACCGGTTTTCAAATAACCTTCCCCTGGAGTGCCCTCCACGGAGAGAACAGGCAGGGAGGAAGTTGCCCATGAACCGGGAAGCTCTTTGCCGCCTGCTGTCACAGGGCTGCTGCCGGTCCGGGAAATCACCATTGCCGCCGGTATTTCAGGTGTCATCTCCACTATGATGGTATGGGGAAAGGAAACAGTAACTGAAACACACCTGAGGCCATGGATTGCCTCAAGAGCGCAGCGGACGGAATCCGTGTCGAGGGAGAGAAGAGACCCTCCGAAGAAAGGTTCCAGTATATCCGCAACCATTGCTGAATCAACCGGGCCTGAGTTGTCTATCCGTGCCCATAGAAGATCGAACCGGCCATCCCTGTTCGCCCATCTGACCGCAAGAGCCGCTATCAGAGCAAGAAGCACTGCTATGGAAAGCAGGTAAATTCGTTTTTTCATGGGCATATCTCCCTGACTATCTTCCTGGCCATTGCGTCTATGGAACCTGCTCCCATGAAAACGGTTACACCCCGGCTCAGACCGCGAACGACCCTTTCGAGTTCATGGGGTGTAACAGCCTGACAATTTGCTCCGGCGCGCCGTGCGGCACTGACCACCAGCTTCTCATCAACCCCGGGAATAGGCGCTTCCCTGGCAGGGTAAACAGGCAGAACGAAGGAACTGTCAGCTATTCTCAAGGCTATACCCATCTCCCTGTTAAGCAGGGATGTTCTTGAAAAGAGATGCGGCTGGAATACCACATTCAGGGGACCTTCCACCGAATTGCTCAGTGATCCCAGAGCAGCAGCCATTTCATCGGGATGATGCGCGTAGTCACTGACGAATACTCTGTTGTTGCATTCTCCGATTTTCTCCAGGCGCCTGGAAACCCCCGGCCAGCTTTCAAGGGCGGAAACAGCATCCCCCGGTTCAACACCGCAGGCGACTGAGAGAGCGATTGCAACCTGGGCATTTCGAATGTTGTGGGTTCCCGGACAGGGGAGAAAACCCCTGTGTCCGAACAGCGTGTATTTCTCTCCCCAGCCTTTGTAATCTCCCTGTTTAGCATCTATTTCACCGCCGGGCCCGCTCCTGAGAACGGTCCTCCCTATCCGGGCAGCCCAGTATCCCAGCCCCGGTTTTTCCATGGGAACTATTACGGTACCCCCCGGAAGAACCGATTCGAGAAAGGCCTGGAACGCCCACTCCAGTGCTTCCGGAGAACCGTAGCACTCCAGGTGTTCCAGTGCGTAGCTTGTTACCGCCGCATGACTTGGAGTCAGCCTGAGGAAGGTTCTGTCGAACTCGTCGGATTCAACCACGGCAAGTTCTCCCCCGCTGCGGAAATTTCCACCCCAGCATTCCATGTTGCCGCCAACGAACACAGTGGGGTTCAGTCCGCATTCCTGTGCTATCCAACCGGCCATGGAAGTTGTGGTAGTTTTACCATGGGCTCCGGCCACCGCCACCAGAGTATGGGACAATGCAAGTTCTGCAAGGGCTTCACTTCTCCTGAGAACGGTGATACCAGCTTTTCTCGCTGCGGAGAGCTCCATGTTCCCCTCGGGAATCGCCGCGGTGAATACCAGTCTGTCCACGCCTTTGAGATGTTCCGGAGAATGGCCGGTGAAAACGGATATTCCCTTCTCTCCCAGGGAACTCACCTTGCTCTCCGATGGAGAGCCGTCACATCCGGTTACGTCATGACCCAGGGCACGGTACCAGGCGGCGAGACCGCTCATTCCTGAACCGCATATTCCCATTAGATGCACCGTCATTTAGAAAGCTCCTTAAGGTGGTCCGTTATTTTCCCTGCAGGGTCCCTGGGATATATGTCTGCCATTGCGGTTTTCATTTCATGGAGTTTTCCCTTTTGAGAGATGAGTCGAAGCAGCAGCCGGGACAGCATATCCGAAGAAAACCCCTCCTGCTGTCTGAGAACCGCTGCTCCAACTCTCTCTGCAACGGCCGCATTGGCCGTCTGGTGGTCTTCAGCCGCATATGGGAAGGGAATGAGCACCGCGGGAAGTCGGAAAACGGACAATTCGGCTATGGTCTGTCCTCCGGCTCTGGCAACCGCAAGCTCAGCGGCTGAATACCACATGGAAAGATCGTTCATGAATGGTTCCACTGTTATGTTGTTCTTATCTGCGGAAAGTCTTTTCACACGGTGGAAGTCCCTGGTTCCGCATTGAAGAAGAACCGTGATATCTTCCGGAATACCCAGAGCCAGATCGTTTATTCCTGCTGCTCCCTGACTGCCGCCGAGAAAAAGAACCACCGGCTTGTCCACTGGAATACCCAGAGATGTTCTTGCTTCCGCTTTTTCTGACATGGTGAAAGTGTCGGACACCGGAGTTCCGGTATGTCTGACCCTGCAATGAAGTCCGGAAGCGCCTTCAATGAAGCCCGTGTATGCCTCCCGGCAGAATCTCGATGCGAAACGGTTGCTCTTCCCCGCAACTGCATTGGTCTCCAGAAGAGCCGCGGGTTTCCCAAGGAACCATGCGGCGGTAACCGCAAAGTAGGAAGCATAGCCGCCGGTGCCCAGTACCGCATCGATACCGTTGTCCTTGAGGAGCCTGCCCGCTCTGATAAGAGCCCTGATTGCAGTGAAGGGCAGAAGAAGCTTCATCCCGCGGTCGATCCTGGGAGGATTCATCACATGAACCGGCCCGTTTGCCCCTTTATACATGGTTTTGTCCACCGGTCTTGGTGTACACGCATAGGAGACATTAAAGGATTCGGAAGCTCTTTTTCCAACAGCCAGGGCAGGGGCGATATGCCCTCCGGTACCTCCTCCGGCAATGAGCAGATTTCCCCTGTTCATCAGGAGGTCCTCCCTGCCATTGATAAAACGCTGCCTATGCAGATCAGATTGACCACCATGGACGTTCCGCCCCAGGATACAAGGGGCAGGGGCATTCCCGTAACTGGAATTACACCGGTATTTACCAGGGTATGTATCATCACGCCTGTTATCAGTATTGCAGTAAGACCGCTGCCTGCGATGGCATCGAATGTGGAACCTGCTCCTCTGGTAATGGAAAGTGCTGAAGCAAAGAGTATCCCGAAGAGAACAAGTACTGTGAAAGTGCCTGCAAAACCCGACTCTTCGCCAATGACAGCCAGTATGAAATCCGTGTGAGCCTCAGGAAGGAAACCCCTCTTCTGTCTGCTCCGCCCAAGTCCCCTGCCGAATGCTCCGCCGCTTCCAAGGGTTATTCTTGCCTGGATGGGCTGGTAGTTGTCTTCCTGTTCAAGGCTGTTCTCGTTGAATACCGCCTTTATCCTGTCCAGCTGGTAGTCATCCCTCACGAGTACCGCCGTTACACCGAGGACAAGGAGGATGCCCAAAAGAAGCAGAAGATGCTGGAACTTCGCGCCGCCAACGAAGAGGACCACCAGCATCACGGCAACGGTGAAGGCAGTACCTGAAAGATCCGGCTGCATCATGGTGAAAATGCTTGGCACCAACGCCAGTGAAGCGATAATGGCCACACCGCTGAAACGCCTGATGTCCACGGTTTCCCTGGAAATGAGCAGGGAGGCCAGAAGAACGAACCCGAACCTGAGAAGGTCCGAAGGCAGAAGACGGACACCCAGATTAAGCCACCTGGTAGAGCCATTCACCACCGGGGCGAACCTGGAGCCTGCAAGCACCAGCGTTGCGGCCACGGCCAGAAAACTGATTATGTACACAGGCAGAGCAGCGCGTTTGAGGAACACAGCCGGTCTTTTAGCCATAAAGGCCGCCGCAACAAGCCCTATGAGTATTCTAAGAATGTGATCACTGAGATACTTGGTGTTGGAACCGTATTCCCTCATGGAGTAGAATGAGCTGGCGGTGCCAACGGCCAGTATGCCCACAACGAGAATGATCGCCGTGGTTACGATAAGGGTGTTTCTTGCTCTCATGGGCCGGGTGTTCATTCCAGCCCTCCCACTATTCGTCTGAAGTGCTCTCCACGCTCTTCGAAGTTCCTGTACTGGTCGAAGCTGGCACAGCCCGGCGAGAGAAGTACGGTATCTGAATTGGAGGCGAGGTCTATTGCGGCCTTCACCGCATCTTCCAGGTTCTCCTTCAGATGAATATCGGCGGCACCCCTCCACTGCTTTTCCAGTGTGTGTGCGGCGGCTCCGAACAGAACAACCGCTTTAGCCTTACTGCCGATGAGGTTTCTGAGAACCGAGTAGTCGCTGTCCTTCCCCTGACCGCCTGCAAGGAGAATCACTTTCCCGGCAAAGCTCTCAAGGGCCACTTTCAGTGAATCGACGTTGGTAGACTTTGAATCATTGACCCAGTAAAGATTTTTCCGCATTCCAAGGGGTTCAAGCCTGTGAGGAACCCCGCTGAAATTCCCCAGTGAACTGCGCAGGGATTCGACCGGTACCCCATAAGAAAGGGTAAGGCAGATAACAGCCAGTGCATTGGCTATGTTGTGTCTGCCCGGAATCCCCAGTTCCGACGAGTTCAGAACGGATATCTCTTTCATGCCGTCTCTGAACATTATGTTGCCGTCACTTCTGAGATAGGCTCCCCTGGAAACCTCTTCCCGGAGGGAGAACCAGAGAAGTGTGCCTTTTACACTATCTTTCATGCCAACGACAAGGGGATCATCCCCGTTGAGCACAGCGGTATCACCCTTCAGCTGATTCATGAAGATTCTTGCCTTGGCCGAGCCATAGTTTTCCATGGTGCCGTGTCTTGCCAGATGATCCGGGGTAAGGTTGAGAACCGCCGCAGAAACAGGGCGGAAATCCCTAATCGCTTCAAGCTGATAACTGCTCATTTCAAGGGCAAAAACGGGACAATCAGGGTTATCCAGCACCGCATCGCACATGGCATAACCCATGTTCCCCGCAACAACGGCTCCGCTGTACTCCGGGGAATTTCTCAGAACATGACCTATCCATTCCACCGTAGTGGTCTTGCCGTTCGACCCTGTAACCGCAATGGAATCACCCTCTGACAAGGCCCATCCAAGCTCTATTTCCGGAACCACCGGTATACCCGATTCCATTGCAAGCCGGTGGACCATCGATGAAGGCGGAACTCCGGGACTCATGGCAATAAGGGAGAGGGACAGCAAATCTTCCGGGCGGGGATCTCCGGTTATCAGTCTTACCACCGTATCAGGTTTCACCGCCTGCGGAGATGAATCGAACCCGATTACAGAATATCCCCGGGAGCAGAGAAGCCTTGCAGCCGCGGCACCGCTGCGGCCCATTCCTGCCACGCCTGCTGTTTTCCCTCTGCCTGCTGGAAGATTCTTCATCTAGTTCCTTACCTGATCTTGAAGGTGCTGAGGCCGAGAAGGGCAAGGATTGCGGCAATTATCCAGAACCGCACCACTACCTTGCTTTCAGGCCACCCCAACAGTTCGAAATGGTGATGTATGGGAGCCATTCTGAAAACACGCTTTCCTGTTTTTTTGAAGTGGGATACCTGTATCATCACGCTGAGGGCTTCCGCAACGAAAACTCCCCCGACCACAGCCAGCAGGAGTTCATTCCTTGTAACCACGGCCATGGAACCGATCGCTCCGCCCAAAGCCAAAGAACCGGTATCTCCCATGAACACTTCGGCTGGATTCGCATTGTACCAGAGGAACCCCAGGCATGCACCCACAGCTGCCCCTGCAAACACGAAAACCTCACCTACTCCCGGAAGGTGGGAAAACTGAAGATAGGCGGCAAAATTCGCATGGCCGAGAAAATAAGCCAGCGCTCCGAAGGCCAGAATGGAAATCAGACTGACACCCGTTGCAAGTCCGTCCAGTCCATCGGTGAGGTTTACCGCATTGGATGTTCCGGTTATCACAAGAATTACCAGCAGAATGTAAAACACTCCCAGATCGAGTCTAATGCTTTTAATGAACGGTACCGTGGTCTCAGATGAGAGAATGGTTATCTCCCCTTCCGGACTGTTCAGGTCTACGGTTCTTACCGAGGGAAGCCAGTTAGGGTCTGAATGGGATGACGAAGGCTGGGGTGGTGTGTTGAAGAGCCAGATCCCTATGAGTATTCCCAGTGCCACCTGGCCGGCCAGTTTGTACCTGCCTATGAGACCCTTGGATGAATGTTTGACCACCTTCAGATAATCGTCGAGAAGCCCGATGAGCCCCATCCATACAGTGGATACCAGGACCACCATCAGGGCAGTGCTTTCGAACCTTCCCCAGAGAAGCACGGGAAGTACCAGGGAAACCAGTATTATCAGACCGCCCATGGTTGGCGTTCCCTGCTTGCTGAGATGAGTTGCCGGGCCGTCTTCCCTCACCTCCTGGCCTATCTGCCTGCTGCGGAGATAACCGATAATTTTGCCGCCGAAGATGAAGCTGATAAGCATTGCGGTAAGGGTTGCCCCAGCTGCTCTGAATGTTATGTATCCGAACAGGTTGAAAAGCGAGGACATGTCTCTCAGCGGGTAAAGAAGCCAGTACAGCATTAGAAGCCCTCCTTTTTCAGCCGGTCCACCAGTTTTGAAAGACCCACCGAGTTGCTCCCCTTGATGAGGATGGTGCAGCCTTCCGGGGCTTCATTTTTCAGAACTTCAAGGGCTTCCGCCCAGCTCTCCGAAGCCGTGCAGCCACTTACTCCAAGAACCTCTGCAGCGTGTCTGAAGTTCTTTCCCACAATGATCTTTTTCTCGAACCCCAGATCGTCGGCCAGTGAAAGTATTTCACGGTGACAGGCGTCTGTATCCTCTCCCAGTTCAAGCATGTCGCCCAGAACTGCGATCAGGTTCCCCCGGAAGGTGCTGGCAACGGACCTCAGACAGGCTCCTGTGGAATCCGGGTTGGCATTGTAGCTCTCATCCACGATTCTCCGGTTTCCTGTTTGGAAGATCTCTCCCCTTCCGGTGGCCGGTTCCACCTGAGACACCGCTTCAGCTGCATCAGCGGGTTCTATTCCCATGCTGTCTGCGAAAGCAATGGCGCAAAGGGCGTTCTTCAGGTTGTGTTCTCCCGCATACTTCAGTTGCAGTTCGATTCCCCAGGGCATAGCGGTGCGGTTCTCAATCCAGCAGTCTCCCCCGGGACCGTGTGTAATAATGTCAAGCTCTCTCTCTTCGGCGGCCCTTGAAAGAATACTCTCACCTGCGGGAATAACCGCTGTTCCGCCTGGTTCGGTGGTTAAGAGAAGCTCGGATTTAGCATGAGCAACATCTTCCAGAGAATGGAAGAACTCCATATGGGCCCGTCCAATGTTCGTTATGAGAGCATGATGGGGTCTTGAAGCCCAACCCAGCCTGAGGATTTCCCCCGGATGGTTCATTCCCATCTCCAGCACCAGAAATTCCGTATCCTCAGGGGTATTCAGCAGAGTCAGGGGAAGCCCCAGATGGTTGTTCAGGTTACCCTGTGTTTCACTTGTCAGGTAATGGCATGAAAGGGCTGCCGCTGCCATTTTTCTGGTGGTGGTTTTCCCGCTGGAACCAGTGATACCCAGAATAGGGAAATCCATGGAATCCCTGGCCCAGGAACCGGCTTCGAGAAGTGCCTCTTCAACGCTGTCCACCTCCAGAACGGCTCCGGTGAAGCCGTCCCTGGACACAACCGCAGCTCCACCTTCTCCGAGAACACCTGCCACGTAATTGTGCCCGTCGGTATTTTTTCCGGAAAGTGCGAAGAAAAGTGAACCTGGTGTGATCTCCCTTGAATCGATCACCACCCTGTCAAACAGATATTCCTCTTCGGCCGGACAGCCCAGCCTTGCAGCAAGTGACTTCAGCGACCGCAATTGAACCCCCTGTTCCTTAGTGCTTCCCCGGCGTGTTCGCGATCGTCGAAATGTATCTTTTCCCTGCCCAGGATCTGATAATCTTCGTGACCTTTCCCGGCGATGATCACCACATCACCTTCCCCGGCCATTTCGATTGCCATGTGAATTGCCTTCTTCCTGTCCGGTTCCACAATGGGTGAACTCTCCGGGGGAAATCCTTTGAGTATGTCCCTGATGATTTTCTGGGGGTCCTCGGTTCTGGGATTGTCACTGGTTACGATTGCGAAGTCAGCTTCACGGTGTGCTATTTCCCCCATGAGAGGTCTCTTTCTGCTGTCTCTGTCTCCTCCGCAGCCGAAAACGGCGATGAGTCTTTTTTCTGCAATGTTCTTTCCCTGTGAGAGAACCCTCTGGAGGGCATCGGGCGTGTGGGCATAGTCAACTGCAACCAGAAAATTCTGCCCGCAGTGCACGCTCTCCATCCTTCCGGGTACACCGGTGAAGGATTCCAGGGCTTCCGCAGCTTTTCCGGGTTCAATTCCCAGCTCTTCGGCTGCAGCCATGGCACCTGCGGCGTTGTAGATATTGAACCTGCCCGGTGCCTTCATGGAAACTTCAGTTCGGACTCCGTCTTTAACCATTATGAACCGCGAGCCGTTGATTCCTGAAGATGCACAGGTTATTCTCCATGTGCAGTCCTCTTTTTCACCGAAGGTTCCTGCCCCGGGAATACGGGGCCAATTGGGAGCATATGCACCGATTACGCTTTTTCCGTTTTCCTTAAGAAGGGAAAACAGCTTCTTTTTAGTTTCCAGGTAATCTTCCATATCCCTGTGAAAATCCAGATGATCCTGGGAAATATTGGTGAAAACCGCCGCATCGAAGCGGACACTGGACACCCTGTCCAGGGCAAGAGCGTGGCTGGATACTTCCATTACGCAAGCCCTGTCGCCTGCGTCTGCCATTCTTCTCATGTAGGAAGCCACCTCAAGAGAATCCGGTGTGGTAACGTCAGCTGGGATGGGAACGCCACCTGCGATATGTCCCACGGTTCCCATTATCCCGGTTCTTATTCCGTTTTTCTCGAGAATCCACCTCAGCATGTGAGCAGTGCTTGTCTTGCCGTTGGTGCCTGTTATTCCTACGGTTTTCAACTCCATCCATGGGCTTCCGTAAAAAACCGCGGAAAGACCTGCAAGCAGTTCCCTGTTGTTCCCCGTGGGATTAACCAGAATGCTTCTGTGTTTCATTCCGGTGAGAGGTCTTTCCACAATCACCGCTGCAGCTCCTGATTCAAGCGCCTGTTCAACAAAGGAATGTCCATCGGAAGAGAACCCCTTCACCGCAACGAAAAGCCAGTCTGCTTTCACTTTTCTGGAGTCATTGGTCACACCTTGAATGCTCTTGTCCTTTATTGAATTGTGAACCGGCACCCTGGTTTCAGCCAGCAGCTCAGTGAGATTCATCGGTACACAGACCTCCTTCCGCCACCATGTTTGCACCCGGAAAGGGTTCGCCCAGAGCTATTTCCGGTGAAGTGGACACCACGCCGGATACGATGCGCTGAAAAACCGGTGCGGCCAGTGCGCTTCCCCACCTGTATTCGTATTCCGGCTGATCGAATACCACCACAAGCACAAGCCTTGGATCCTCAGCGGGAATCATTCCGGCAAATGCACTGAGATATCCGTTTTCCACCAGCCGTTCTGCGGTTCCCGTTTTCCCGGCTATGGTTACTCCCGGAACCGCGGCTGACGTTCCTGTGCCGGACTCAACCACTGCAGAAAGAACCTGCCTTACAGAAGCTGCGGTTTCAGTGGAAATAACCCTTCTGGTCGGTGAATCGGCCAGTGCCCTGAAAATTCCGTTCTCGAGGGTCGCACTTACAAGCCTGGGCCTGTGCATGAGACCTCCGTTGGCAATGGCACTGTAAGCCATGGCGATCTGCAGAGGAGTTGCGGACACCTCCTGGCCTATGGCGAGGTTTGCACTGGAAAGACCGGACCACTGATCGGTTTCTTTAAGAAGACCGCTCTGCTCAGAGGGGAAATCCACCCTGGTCTTTTCTCCGAATCCGAATGCACGGCACCGGGAAAAGAACTCCTCGTCGGGGATCCTGCTTGCAAGCTCAACGGTTCCCACGTTGCTTGAATGGGCAATAACACCCGTTAGATCGAGAACAGCATTCATGGGGTGACTGTCATTTATCCGGTGACCGTAGATCTCAACGAAGGAAGACGTGCAGTCAAAGGAGTCGGAGAGACATGCGAATCCCCCCTCCAGGGCGGCGGCAAGTGTAATTGCCTTGAATACGGAGCCCGGTTCGGTAGAGCTCTGAACACAGTGGTTCATGGCCAGAGTTCCATTTTCATTGTAAACAGGATAGCTGGCCATGGCCAGTATGTCACCGTTCCGGGGATCCACCATAACAGCGGCACCCCAGCTGGAACCGGAGTAATCCACTGCAGCCTGAAGCTCCCTCTGAGCTATCTCCTGATATCTGGCATCTATCGTGAGCAGCAGATTTCTGCCGTTCACAGGGGGAATGTTGTCCGCTTCGCTGTCGAGGGTACTGAAACCGCTCCAGGCACTTGCCTGATAGTAGCTGATACCGTCGGTGCCCTTGAGGATGTCATCCATCTGATATTCGAGCCCCTGGGACACATTGGCATTGTAGGTTCCTATCACCGGGGTCATTACAGAATCCATGGGATAGATCCTGCTGGTAACGAAGCTGCAGTCCACGTATCTGGACATGGAATCCATTATTCCAGCGGCATACTCCCATGGGACGTTTCCTGCAAGGATCTGATTGCAGCCGTTTGGGTTCAAGGGCAGGGGTGCCGTAAGGTACTCGCCGAGTTTACAGGCGAACGTCTCCACCTCTGACTCCCTTCCGGCAGGAACATTGGGCCAGTAAACGCTGAATGAAGCCTCGGTGAGATTTCCTGCGAGAAGATACCCGTTCCTGTCGAATATTTCTCCTCTTCTTGCCTGAACCTCCACTTTTATGTTCTGCTGTTCATCTGCTCTTGCAGCATATTCGGCATGGTGTTTTATCTGAATACCAGCCAGCTTGGCGGTGACAAGGAGCAGAAACACTCCCGACAGGATCATGAAGAAACCGATTCTGGCGGAGACCCTGTCCATACTGGTCACCGAAGAATTCACTTCTCCACCTCCATGAGCATGAAATTTTCAAGGGGAAGAGGTGAAAGGCCCAGGGCTGTACCCGCCTCCCTGAGTCTTGCCGGGGATTCGAGAACCGCAATTCTGGAGATAAGCGCCTGCCTTGTTCTGCCGAGGCTGTCCATTCTGGCTGTTTCTGAAGAGTACTCCACCGATGCCGCAAGGAAAAAGTTCCTGCTTATCAGCTGTGCCACGAAAACGAACATCAGCCCCACAGCAGTTATTATCAGGAACCTCTTGCCGTATTTGATCAAAGCCTTACCCCCAGCCTCAGCCTGGCGCTGCGTGATCTTGAGTTGCTGCGCTTCTCTGCCTGTGAGGGAAGCATCCAGGGGGGGTCGAACTGGGAGAAATGTTCGGAATCCCTGAAATGAAGCTTGATCATTCTGTCTTCCAGGGAGTGAAAGGTAAGAATTGCAATCCTGCACCCGGAAGCTGTCCATGTATGCATTTCCGAAAGAAGTTTTTCAAGGTGATCAAGCTCACCGTTAATGTATATCCTGAAAGCCTGGAATACCCTTGCCAGGGGCTTTACCGGGTTTCCCTTTACCACAGAGCGAACGGCTCTGCTCAAGTCGTCGGTGGTTTTCATGGGGCCGGCCCTTTTTATCTCCCTGGCGATTACCCTGGACCTTCCTTCTTCGCCGTACCTGTAGATGATGTCGGCTATCTGCTTTTCCGTAAGTGTGCCGAGAACCGAGTACAGAGGTTTTCCCTCATCCCTGTTGAAACGCATGTCAAGCGGGGCGCTGCTTCTGTGGGAAAAGCCTCTGTCAGAACTGTCAAGCTGAATGGAACTGAGACCAAGATCGAAAAGCGCCGCACCTGCAGGAGCATATTCGTTTTCTTCAATCTCCACGGGAATGGCAACATAGCTCTCCGGGAACACGCGTACATTGGTTCCTTCGAACAGCTCGGACAGCCTGGAGGAAGCGGAAGGATCCCTCTCGAAAGCAAGGATGTCAGCTTTGGGAAATGCCGCTCTGAGCAGTTCCGTATGGCCGCCTCCGCCTGCAGTTCCGTCCACCACCGTTGCACATGAACCCGCCTGGAGATATTCCACTATCTCCCGGGGCATGACCGGTGTGTGACCAGGTTCCATCAATGCACTCCCTACAGAGGCAGATCAAGATCCTCGGCGATTTCCTCACAGGAGAGCTCTGAATCATCGATGTAGGCTTCGTACCTTTCAGGATGCCAGAGCTCGATAACGTCGAATCGCCCAAGGAACATGACCTCGCCTGTTATTCCCGCCTTCATTGCCAGTTCAGCTGGAATTGAGATCCGTCCCTGGGAATCAACACTGACCGCTTTCAGGTTCTGAGCAAGACTTCGGTAGAGGTACCTTGTTTTCTTGCTGCGGGGCTGAGAGAGAAGTTTCTCTTCCAGCTCCTGCCATCTCTGTGAGGGGTAAAGCACGAGACAACCCTCCATGCCCATGTTCAGATAGATGTCCTCGGCTGTGAGTTGTCTTCTGAACTGGGCGGGGATGCTGACCCGTCCCTTTTCATCCAGAGTGTGGGTGTGTGTACCAATGAAAGCTGCCATACTGTTCCCTTCCTCAGCTATCATTGTCCCACTTTATCCCACTGTCAACCCATTACATCCCATTTTATCCCACTAGCTAATTTTGACAAAAAAAGAAACGGGTCTTGAAAACCCGTTCAGCTAATGCTATAGATATGCTGTATAACCAGTTAGACCATCAGTCGTCTTCGTAATAGTATTTGTACCTGTATCCGTAGTAACTGTAGGATGTGTAGTTCCTCACGGGATCGAAATCGTTTATCACCGCTCCAGCCATATGGGCACCTGATCTTATGAGCTTCTGCCAGACCCCCTGAACCACTTTCTGCTGTACCTTTCCGCTCCTGCTCACCAGAAGAACGGTATCCACATTGGGGGCAATGGAAACGGCATCGGTAACCACGGCGGCAGGGGGACTGTCGACGATGAGAAGATCGCAGAGTTCTGACAGTTCCTTGAAAATACCCTTCCGGACAGCAGCCTGTATGATCTCGGAAGGATTCGGGGGAACATGGCCGCTGCATATCACCGAAAGTCCGTCCACTCCAGTTTTCTTCACGATTTCAGAGATATCGGTCTTACCCACCACAAACTCTGTGAATCCCGGTTTCCTCTGAAAACCGAATATCTTGTTGACCACGGGACGACGCAGATCACAGTCCAGAAGAATGACCTTCTTTCCTGCCTGGGCCTCTGCCACGGCAAGATTGGAAGAAATGCTCGATTTTCCCTCCTGGGGTCCGGAGCTTGTTATCAGAAGTGTTTTCACAGGCTCATCGGGTCTGGCGAAGGAAAGACTTGTGCGAAGATCTCTCATAGCCTCAGAGGCAGGAGATTTCGGGTGTTCCAGTATGGAAAGGGATAGTTTTCCCCCTTCCGATTTCATCTGAAAACTGGGAATGACCCCTATAAGAGGAATACCATACTTCTCGAGGTGCTCTGGACTGCGAACGCTGCTGTCCATCTGACTGAGAAGAAAGACGATGCCTATCCCCGCAGCGAGACCCACTAGAATTCCCATTATCAGATTTCTTCTGGTGGTGGGTTTTATCATGCCGCCGGGCAGAGCGGTGTCCACGATGGTTACATTTCCCATCTGTCCGACCTCGGCTATACGTACCTCTTCGAATCGTGTTCTCAGAAGAATGTATATGTTTTCGTTCACCGTTCTGTTCCGCTCAAGGGAAACAAGCTGGTACTGCATCTCAGGGAGATCGGAAACAGTGCCTGATAGCTCTTCTACAACCCTGGAAAGAGCCTGGGCCCTGGCGTTATATGACCTGTACTCACCCTCGGCTGATGCAATGGAGGTAACAAGCCCCTCTATTCCCCTCTCCGGATCCTGGGGATAATCCATTCCCGGTATGGAGCTCAGGGCATCGGTAAGTTCCTGCCGGCGGGTATTGATTCTCTGCTCCATGGCCGTAACCGGGTCCGAATCGGGAGCTGCCCCCTGGGACAGAAGGGTTGCCCTGGCGCCTTCGTAGGAAGCAAGATCACTCTGTATCTGCCTTATGTACTCGGTGTTGGCATTGATCATATCCGAAGCCATACGTTCGCGCTGTTCCCCTAGAAGTCCTGTCAGGTAATCCCTGCGCACTCTTGCAGAGGCTGCATCAGTCAATGCTGAACGCATCTGTGTTTCGAAATTCGCCAGGTTGCTTATGAGATTCCTGGTTTCCGTATCTATATCGGTTATTCCATTGGCTTCCTTGTATAGCAGGAGGGCGTTCTCGGAGGTTTCAAGCTGAGCTGCCATCTGCCCCAGCTGTTCCTCCAGGAAAAGCCTGACCTCCCTGTTCTCTCCTCTGGCCTGCCTCTGGTTCCATCTGTAGTAAACGTGAAGGACAAGATTCGTTATTACCGCAGAGGCCTCGGGACTGTACCCGGTACCGGTGAGCACGAAAAAGTCCGTATCCTTTATCCAGCTCACTGAAACATGTGATTGAGCTATTCCCACAAGACCGTTTCTTATGAACTGCTGCGGGGGAACGTTCCAGTGAAAAAGAATCGAGATCAGGCTGTCGGAGTCGGGGGAATGAAGAACTGAGTCGGCAACCTGCTCCGCCATTGCCCTGCTGTTGATCAGATGGATCTGATCGTTCCTTATGGCATCCATCTGGAACCACGAGGTCCCCGGCATATCAAGCGTTCTTGCCATACTGTTGTCGCTGGTATAGATGAAGGTGGAACTGGAACTGTACACAGGCCGTGTAGTTTTGTTAACGTATCCTGCAGCCAGAAGCCCTGCCAGAACGAAGGCAAGGATGATCCATTTACCCCTGCGGAGCATCCACAGGTAGTAGCTCAGGTCTATTGACTCCTCTTCCCTGGGCTCCGGGGAACCCGGATAGATGCCGGTGGGATTGGGGTTCATGATCTGCTCATTACCCAGATGACATTGGCCATTATCAGTATCTTGTAGCTGAAGTCCACCACGTCTTTCCACCACTCGTAGTCTGAACGGCCGAGATAAACGGTAGCGTCAGGTTCCATGGCAGGCATGGGAGCTCCCCTACCTTCAAGGAAGTCAGACAGGTTGTATTCCATTTCAAGACCCGTGGAAATTATTCTGATACAGGAGAGATCCGCATCGGTAAGGGGGCCTCCCGCTGCGGAAAGGGCATCACGAAGATCGGAATCCCAGGGGATGAAATGAACACCCGGATTCCTCACCTGACCCCAGACATTCACCGGCATTGTTATCTCGCCTGTGTCTACTCCGGTTACTGCATAGTCGGGAACAGCCCATGCAAAGGCCGCAAAGATCATTAACGGGAGAAGAAAGATTCTCACGCCTTGAACACCTTTTCCCTGCCCTGCGAAACACCTGAACAGGCATTTCTGGTATCAACAACTATACTGCTGTTATCAACTATCCATTGATAATCATAGCAGTCATGGTTGGTTATGACAACGGCGCAGTCGTATCCACCCAGGTTCTCAACGGTGAGCTCCACTGATTCCGGCTGAAGGTCCGTCTGTCTTGTGGTTGAGGGTATTGACGGAATATAGGGGTCATTGTAATCCACGGAGGCTCCACGCTGGATAAGCTTCGTCATAACCTTCAGAGCGGGAGTTTCCCTGTAGTCATCTATGTTGGGCTTGTAGGCCATTCCCAACAGCAGGATCCGGCTGCCGTTAACGGATTTTTTCGCTGAGTTCAGCGCATCCCCTATTCTCTCCACCACGTATTCCGGCATGGAGGTGTTTATCTCTCCTGCCAGTTCTATGAATTTCGTGGGCATTTCGAACTCGTGCGCCTTCCATGTGAGATAAAAAGGATCGATGGGTATGCAGTGCCCGCCAAGTCCCGGACCGGGATAGAAAGGAGTAAAACCGAATGGCTTTGTGGCTGCTGCGTCTATGACTTCCCATATGTCTATACCCATACGGTGGGCAAGAACCTTGAGTTCGTTTACGAGGGCAATGTTAACCGCCCTGTATGTGTTCTCCATTATCTTGGCCATCTCGGCAACTTCAGGAGAGCTCACGGGAACCACATTGTCGATTGCGAACTCGTAGACGAACACGCTGGCAGAAGTGCAGTCCGAGGTAAGACCGCCAACGAGTTTCGGAATTGTTCTGGTGTTGAAGTTCTTGTTTCCGGGATCTTCCCGTTCGGGGGAAAAGGCAACGTGGAAGTCTACCCCGGCTTTTAGTCCGCTTTCCTCGAGAACTGGAACCATCTCATCCCTGGTAGTTCCGGGGTAAGTGGTGGATTCAAGTATAACGAGCTGGCCGGGTTTCAAATACCTGGAGGTTTCCCTGCATGAATTTACCACATAACTGAGATCGGGCTGCCGACTCTGTCCCAGAGGTGTGGGCACTGCGATCAGAATTGCATCCGCTTCAGAAAGAACGGAAAAATCCGTTGTTGCCATCAGGTTTCCTGTATCCATGGCAGCTGATATCTTCGTATCAGGAAAGTGTTTCAGATAGCTTTTCCTCTGCGCCAGAAGCTCGGGTTTTCCGGGATCTACATCCACTCCAAGTACCCTGCATCCACCCAGAGCGAACTCCATGGCCAGGGGAAGCCCCACATAACCGAGACCTATGACACCGATGACAGGCTTGTCTCTGTCTCCCATCCTGCGGCTGAAGGCGCTCATTCTTCACCCCTTCCAATTCCGTGGTAGATGAATCCCATCTTTCTGAGCATTACAGGATTCCATATGTTCCTGCCGTCGAAGATGATCTTCCGCTTCAGAGTTTCTCCTATTCTTTCAAAATCAGGTTCCCTGAACTCCGTCCACTCCGTAATGAGAAGAAGAGCTTCAGATCCTTCCAGGGCTTCGTAACTGGACTCGCAGTAGGTAATGGAATCACCGAGAAGCGTCCTTGCATAGTCTGCTGCTTCGGGATCGTAGGCCTTAACGGTTGCGCCTCTGTCAAGCAGGTCTTTTATGATGACTATTGAGGGAGCCTCGCGCATGTCATCGGTATTCGGTTTGAAGGAAAGTCCCCAGACACCGAAGGTCATTCCGGAGAGGTCCTCTCCGAATACACCTTTTATCTTTTTTCCCATAAGTCTTTTCTGGGCAGTGTTAACCTCAGTGACAGCCTGAAGTATTTTCAGATGATATCCGTAACTGTCAGATGTGTGCCTGAGGGCCTTCACATCCTTGGGAAAGCAGCTGCCGCCGAAGCCGACTCCCGGGAAAATGAAGTGGGGACCTATCCTCCTGTCGCTGCCTATTCCCCTTCTGATGTCCTGAACATCGGCTCCAACCACGTCGCAGAGATTGGCTATCTCGTTCATGAAACTTATTTTCGTGGCAAGAAGACTGTTTGCTACGTACTTCGTGAGTTCTGCAGACCTGTTGCTCATAATGTATATGGGATTGTTGGTTCTTACGAAGGGTCTGTAAAGCTCCTGCATTACGTCAGCCACCTCTTCACTGGATGTTCCCACCACTACCCTGTCCGGCTTCATGAAGTCATCGATGGCAGCGCCCTCCTTGAGAAATTCGGGATTGCTTACCACGTCAACCCTGTGGCTGGTGTGCTTCCTGACCTCTGTGCTGACAAGTTCAGCGGTTCCAACTGGAACGGTACTCTTGTTGATGACTATCCTGGGGCCGTCCATGGCCTGTCCTATGTCGGCGGCCACTGCTAGAACATGCTTAAGGTCTGCGCTGCCGTCCTCTTCAGGCGGAGTACCCACCGCTATGAAAATGATGCTGCTTTTCTTGACTGCCATAGCTGTATCGGTGGAAAAAGAGAGCCTCTTCTCCCTTACATTCCGCTCTATGAGTACATCCAGACCGGGCTCGTATATGGGAAGAATGCCTTTCTCAAGACCGGCGATCTTTTCTTTGTCTTTGTCTACGGAAATAACCGTATTGCCCATCTCGGAAAGGCAAGCTGCTGCAACAAGGCCTACGTATCCACTTCCAACCACTGCTATTTTCATTCGATATCTCCTCTGCACAGGGAGTAATGAGGACTGTGTTCTTATGGGTCACATTGAGTATGTGAACCGTGAGAATATTAAAAACACTGCCTTTTGTAAAGCATGAGAGGCGGTTACTCCCGCTGCAGAAGGAATCTCAGGTCACCTTCCCGTCTGGTAAGTTCCATTGAGTCGAGAACCTCAGCCCAAAGCAGAGACACCTTCCTGGAAACACCCAGCAGTTCTCTGAATTCTCCAAGCCTGAAACCGTTGCTGCCGAATTCTGTCCTTGCGGTCTCAGCTGCTTCTGCAACAAGATCCGGGGTGGTGACAAGATCATCTGACAGGGCCACGAGAATCCCCCTGTGGATAAGCCCTGCGATGTCATCTCCGGCAGATGGCGAGTCGTCCGGGGCAAACCCGCGGAAACCTGCTTTCCTCACGTCAGCGGAGATCCATTCGGCTTTTTTCAGCGGTTCTCCGGAAAGCTCTTCAGGGAAGGAGGAAAGTGCAAGGAACTCCCCGCGTTTCTCTATCTCTCCTGTCTCCTCAAGGGATGACACACAGTGTCTGATCGCCCATACCGGTGTACCCGCGGGAAGCTTTCTGGCAAGAATGGCGGAAGGCAGTCCCGGACTCAGGGGAACGTTCCTGTGAACTGTGGCAATGCTTCCCAGGATCTTGCGCTGGATGTCCGCCACTGCTGCACCGAGGATTATCCTTTCCGATTTACCCTCGCCTGCCACCACGGCCCTTTCCTGGCTGACCAGGGACTCCGCCGCCTTCCTGAACTCCAGGGGTTCTGCCCCGGTTTTCTTTAAGAAGGCCTGCACCTCAATGAAATTATGCTCTGCATCCTCCAGGGTCTCGAACAGCAGGTCTTCCAGGCTGCCGTGGGAAAGGAGATCGAGATGCTCAAGTCTCACATCCCTGAATCTTGAACGGACCTTGGCGGTGTCGGTGTCAAGTATTGTCCCGCCGCCTATGGTGATAACAGGCGAATAACGCCTTATCACGAACCTGTCTCCGGGCATGGCCACAACCGGATGTTCCAGCTGGAAGTGAACGTAACCGGTTTCCCCTCTGATGAGAGGTTTCCCCTCCACCGGTATGGCCCTTGCCATTACCTCGGCAGTTCCAACATGAAATCTTACCCTCTGTCTCACAAGAAGATCCACATTCCCCGGAAGCATTGTGCAGGTTGTATCAAGGCTGTTCAGAATTTTCAGGTACCCAGGTTCCCCTGCAACACTTCCCCGGTGAACCTCCTCCTTGCGGAGACCTGTAAGGTTAAGAGCTATCCTGTCGCCGGCACCGCCTTCTCCAGCCTCACGGCTGTCGTTAACGCCCAGCTCCCGCAGTCTGTACTTCTTCCTGACGGGAAGTATCTCGATGGTATCCCCTACGGTTACCCTTCCGGACAGTCCTGTACCGCAAACGATGGTTCCGAATCCCTTCAGGGAGAATATCCTGTCGATGGGCATTTTGAACCGGCCTTCAGAGCTTTTTCCCGGAACCGATGCTGCCAGCTCCAGCAGAGCTGATTTCAACTCGTTCAGTCCGGCACCGCTCTTTGCGGACACACGTATCACAGGAGATTTTTCAGCAGGTGTACCCTTCAGAGCCTCCCGAACTTCTTCCTCCGCAAGCTCTATCAGCTCGTCATCCACCAGATCACATTTGGAAAGGGCTACGATGCCCCGGTCAACTTCCAGAAGTCTTAGAATATCAAGGTGTTCCCGGGTTTGAGGCATAACCCCTTCATCCGCAGAGACAACCAGAAGGAAACAGTCCACTGTGGAAACACCTGCAACCATGGTTTTTACGAATTTCTCGTGGCCCGGCACATCGATGAATGAAATGGTTTCTCCCCTGCTGTCCTTGAGAAACACATAACCCAGTTCAATGGTAATTCCCCTGGCTTTCTCCTCTTTCAGCCTGTCGGGATCCCTGCCTGTGAGAGCCAGCATCAGTGTGCTCTTCCCGTGATCTATGTGGCCGGCTGTTCCTATTATTACCCCCACAGTTCACCTGCCCTGCGGGAAAGGATCTCTCCCAGAAGACGGTCTGAACACTCCGGCACGGCCCTTAAATCAAGTTTAACGGCCCCCTCTTCAACCCGGCAGGCAACAGCTGGGCTGGAAAGGCGAAGTTCACGGGCAAGAAGCTCAGGATCAGGACAAATCACCGAGAGACCCGCAGAGGGTATTGAATAGTCGGGAAGACTTCCGCTGCCCACGAAGCTGCTCGTTTTCTGCACCTCCAGGCTGCACCCTTCAGGAAGTCGAAGACCCTTCGCAAGGGTCTCTGCCCTTTTCGCAAGTGATTCGGCGGTAACCGAGAAGGAGCGGTAAACCGGATGGTGGGCAGAGATGTAGTCAGCACCTTCCAGGAAAACCCTCAGTGAAGCCTCCAGGGCTGCAATGGTAAGCTTTCCCACACGAAGGGCCCGGGCCAGGGGATGCTTCCGTATTTTGCTGAGGTATTCCTCCCTGCCCAGAATGATACCCGCCTGTGGGCCGCCAATAAGTTTGTCGCCTGAGCAGGTCACCACGTCAGCTCCGGTTTCAATGCTTTGTACGATGGTGGGTTCCGCCGGTATACCGAATCTGTCCAGGGGGATGAGACTTCCCGCACCCAGATCGTCTATCACAGGAATACCCTTCTCCCTGCCCAAATTCACCAGGTCGGCGAGCTCCACTTCACCTGTGAATCCTTTTATCCTGTAGTTGGAAGGATGAACCCGGAGAATGGCGGCGGTGTTCTCGGTAATTGCATTCTCGTAATCGCGGAGATGGGTTCTGTTGGTGCAGCCCACTTCAACCATGATGCAGTTGCTCTGTTTCATAACATCGGGAATTCGGAAGGCCCCCCCTATCTCCACGAGCTGCCCGCGGGATACGATAACCTCTTTACCGGAAGCCATTGCGGAGAGCACCAGAAGTGTTGCTCCGGCGTTGTTGTTTGCCACCGTGGCGGCTTCGGCACCTGTAAGGGTTTTTACAAGGTCTTCCACATGCTCGTCTCGGCTGCCCCTTTTGCCGGTTTCTCTGTTCCACTGGAGAACGGAGTACCCGGATGCCACCCTGTGAACCGCCTCAATGGCTGCAGGGGGCAGGCTTGCCCTGCCCAATGCCGTGTGAAGTACTATTCCAGTGGCGTTGATAACGGTTTCCATGGAGGGTCTGGCATTCTCCATGCCTGTTTCGATGCACCGGGTGATGATCTCTTTCAGGGATGGGAGCTCTCCCCCTCCCACAACCATCTCCCTGGCCCAGAAAATGCCATTCCTTGCGGCTTCTTTGATCTCGGAGGGCTTGAGATGACTGAGTTCCTTCTCAATTTCAGGGATTATTTCGTGAACCGCGGGCAGATCTCTCAGTGATTCCATTCCCATCATATCTCCTGACGAAAGAGAAAAACAACGCACTTGTTCAGCTGAAGAATAGAACGAAGAGGCCAGGTGGGCAAGTGCTGTACCGGACATACTCAAATTTGATATATTAACATTGACTATTTTGGAGGCATTATTGAGCCTGAAACATTTTATATGGAATGTAATCACCGCAGGCAAGGGTCGTAATGCGGATATTGAGGTGCTCAGAAGATTACTTATACTGAACGCGATCATGATCCCCGGTCTCTTCTTTGCTCTTACCCTGGGGGTCATTGCGTTCAAAGAGGGAAATCCTCTTCTCGGTGCAGTCGATTCGCTGATGTTCCTGATTTAGCTCTGGCTCATATTGCTCTCCAGAAATACATCCAGTCTGGAAATTCCCATAAACATCGCAGTATCCATCCTGCTTGTTTTTTTCATTTTTCTGGCGGTTCAGGGAGGAATGGAGAACTCGGCAATAGTATGGGTTCTTCTTTTCCCCTCCGTTTCCATTTCCCTTATGGGTACCAGGAGAGGAGTCCTTTTCTCCGTTGTTCTTTTTCTGGCAATTTCAGCCGTGTTTTTCTTCCAGAATGAAAGCTTCATCACGGGACAGTATTCCATTCCTTTCCAGATAAGGCTGACAGCTGTTTACACAACCATAACGCTGCTTGCGATCATCGGTGAGGAACTCAGGAGCCGCATTCAGGAAAGGTTGAAGAAATCCAATCGGGAAAAAGAAGAAGCTATACAGAAGCTGAACAAGTCCCTGAGAGAGATAAAAACCCTTCAGGGCATACTTCCCATCTGCGCTCACTGCAATAAGATCAGGGATGACAAAGGCTACTGGCAGGCTGTTGACCAGTACATACACACCAGAACAGATGTCCGGTTTTCACATGCTCTGTGTCCGGAATGCATGGCAAAACACTACTCCGATTATGATGAACCTAAGGAATAACCACCGTTCTCGATTGTCCTGAAAAACCGCCGGATCTTACGGTGATGAAATACACTCCCGGTAAAAGGGGCTCCACAGGCTGGAAAAGAACCTCTTCCGAAGCAAGAACTGCATCTTCCCTGATTACCATTCGCCCTGAAATGTCATGAACCAGTATTTCAACCGGAGAGCCGTCTTCGAGACCCGTAAGCAGGACCCGCATGGATCGCCCATCGGAGGGAGATGCGGTGATCACCCCGAACCCCGGGTATCCGCCACCGGATTCAACCCCCAGCGGGGACACTGCAACCTCGAAAACATGTTCTCCCCATGGTTTATAAGGAGCAACGGCAAAAAGCCTTCCCGCGTCACGTATTTCCCAGGGAATCGACGTGCCGTCGAGCGTCACCGATGTGACCTGATCGTCAGGATGTAGAAAAGCGCAGAAAGTAAGTCCTTCAGGGACTCCTCCGGTAAAGCTGAGGGACAGAGAGGGCGCTTCACATCTGATGGAATTCACACGGATGTTGAAGCAGTCCTCGAGAAAGTCTCCGTATTCAGCAGGGAACAGCCAGAGGAAATTCGGGTAGTCGGTCTCCAATGAGTATAGCACGCTGTCGATTCTGGCGTAAGCTTCAGGATTAACTGTTCCTTGCGGTGCCCAAAGCATCGAAATAGGGTGGCAGCCAAGAAGCCCGAATTTCCCTTTTTCCATAACCTCGGAAAGCCATTCGTATGGGTACATCATCTGGTAATCTCCCCACCACACGGAATTAGAGCCCCATATCCTGCCATTGACGGTTTGATACCTTGTTATCCACTGGTTCCTGAACGGCTTGCCGCCGAACCAGTCGGGCAGTCTCCATCCGTTGCAATAAAAAGTGAAACCGTGGTCGATGACAGCCTGAAGACCGCTGAGAGAGGTCCTATGCCCCGGAAACCTTATGACTCTCACCATTGAGGTATCAAGACCGCATGCATCGAGGTCCATAAAGTTCATCCTGAACCTCTCCTGATGTTCCTCCGGCTCATAGGTGATGAACTCGTGGTATCCGCCATAGGATGAATCAGGGTTAGGAGTATGGTGATAGCCATGGCTTCCCATCTGAACCCGTTCAGCCCAGGGGTAGACGTTGTCCTGTATGTTTTTCAGCCACTGCAGGTAATCAGGCGGGGCTTCGGTGCAGAACCTCCAGGTGCAGTGCCAGTGGGACCAGCTGTCTTCATATCCCGGTTCGAACCATACGGAATCGCGGTTTGGGTCAAGTATTGCATCCGGGAGGATCAGCCAGTTCATCTTCATTGACGGGTGTGCTTCCAGCAAAGAGATAAGACCGGCACTTACCGCTTCATCTCCTTCAGGGGTCTCAGAGAACCCCCAGAGATCACCCTGTTCCGGATGAACGAAGGTCAGCTCGTCAAGCATCCAGCCGGCAGATCTTTCGGCTCCCATTGGATGGGCTCCAATGAAAACGGGAGCAAAATACTCATCCAGGGAGAAACGAACATAATACTCGTCCACCTGTCCTGCAGGAATAATTGAATGGAGATCCGGCCCCAGACAGTTCTCTCTGGGCTCTTCCGTATCCAGAATTTTAATGGAAATGTATTTCGCCTGGGGGTCGTCCAGAACCGCCGCAATTCCCTTTGAAACATTCGGCATGAGGAAAAGCGCATCGGGAAGACCACCTGAGAGGCTGAACATCTGATCACCGGAAAACCGCTGGTAACCCAACACTCCGTTAAGTGCGAAGTTCTCATCCATGGAAGTCTGATTGGAGATGGAAAGACTGTCCCATCCGCTTATGTAGTAATCGATATCAAGAGGAGACAAGAACTCGCAGTCCTGAAGGTATTCCAGCCTGTACTTCATTTCAAGTCCCCTGCGGACTATGGTGTACTCCACCGTAAGATCGATGGGCATTGATGAAGTACCGTCAGTGAAGTGATCGGTATGAAAAACGAGGGAAGTATCACTGAGGACGGTAATCTCTCCGTTTGCCGGGATATAGCTTTCTGAATTGATACCGGAGAACTGTCCTTCGCCTGTTATCTCCTGTCCGGAATAAAAATCATTAAGGTAAAGAACGGATCCGGGGCGAACCTGGCACAGAGCATCGGTGACCCCCACCGATATCCACTGGTTACCAATGGAATGAACCGTACCGATGACGAAAACAAGAAGGATACCCATGAGAAATCACCCGCTTTTCAAATGCCTTGGAACAATGTAAACATTACTGATCGAATAATACGGGTCAATACCTGCATATATTTAAATACCATACTGATATGCAATTGGAGAATACAACCTGAAAGGGAATTGGTTCCGGAAGAAGGGCTGCCCCGAGCCCGGGGCAGCCCTGAATCAACTACTGCTGAGAAAGAACTCCGCCCATCATCTTGATGGATTTCTTGGGGCATTTCTCCACGCACTGACCGCAGCCTATGCATTTCTCGGCTATTACCTCGTGCTTTTCCTTCAGAGAACCCTCGATGGCATTGGTGGGACACACCTTCGTGCAGAGGGTGCATCCAACGCAGGATGAGTCTATGAAGGCTTTGGGGCGTACAGGTATGCCGTCAACGATGGCTCCGGTTGGGCATTCCGAGGCACAGAGCCCGCAGTTAATGCACTTGTCAGGGTTTATCTTTGCCAGGAATCCGTCCATCTCTATTGCCTGAACGGGACAGACCTTCTCGCACTTCCGGCAGCCTATGCAGGCAACTGAACAGGCTTTCCTGGCGATACCGCCCTTGTCTTTGCTGGAACAGGACACGATTACCTTCCTGTTCTCGGGCCACAGGGTAATGATGTTCCTGGGACATTCCTCAACGCATTTGCCGCAGGCAACGCATTTATCAGGATCTATCTGCGGAATTCCGTTCTCACCCATCTTCATTGCGTGGAAGGGACACACGGCAACGCAGTCACCGAACCCGAGACAGCCATAGGTACATGCCTTCTGACCGCCCATGACGAGAACCGCCGACTTGCAGCTTTCCGGCCCGTTGTAGTTAAAGGCGTTCACAGCAGAACGGCCTCCGTTGCATAGGACCACGGCGATCTCTTTTTCCCTGTCTTCCACCTCTGCGCCCATGACCTTGGCAATTTCGGCGTTTGCCGCACTGCTTGCAGCTGAGCAGCCGCTCACAGGAGCCCTGCCCTCAACCACCGCCACTGCGAAGGCTGCGCATCCCGGGAACCCGCATCCGCCGCAGTTGGCTCCTGGAAGGACGCTCTCGATGGATTCAACCCTGGGATCCTTTGGTACCGCGAATTTCTTCGCTGCAAAGGCAAGGCCCAGACCCAGAATAAGACCGATCGCTCCCATGACGATTGCGGGACCGGAAACTGCCGACATCATGTCCTGCTGCTGGGCTACAATTACAAGGGTCATCTGAGTTAGAAGTATTGACATAGCCTAACCCCCCAACCCTGCGAAACCGAGAAACGCAATGGACATTGCACCTGCTATCAGGAATGCAATGGGAAGCCCTTTAAGTGATTCGGGCACATTGGAAGTTTCCATCCTCTCCCTGAGTCCGGCCATCAGGACCAGAGCCAGGGTGAAGCCTATTCCAGCCGCCACAGCATGTATCAGTGAGTAACCCAGGCTGAACTTCTCTTCGATGTTCAGGACAGCTACACCAAGAATGGCGCAGTTGGTGGTGATGAGAGGAAGATAAATGCCCAGAGCATCGTAGAGAGCCGGGCTGAACTTCTGAAGTATCATCTCCACAAGCTGAACCAGACCGGCAATGATGATTATGAAGGAAATGGTTCTCAGATAAACCATGTTATTGGGCACGAGGACATTGTGATAGACCAGATATGATCCCAGAGAAGCAAGGACCATAACGAAGATCACAGCCGCCCCCATTCCCACGGCGCTGTCAAGCTGCTTGGATACCCCCAGGAAGGGGCATATACCCAGAAACCGCATGAGAACGAAGTTGTTGACGAATATTGCGGAGATGATGATTGCCATCATCTTTGCTATGCTGAACGAGGGTTCTCCACCATCAGGGGCGGCGATAACAACAGATAGAAGTACTGCCGGGGTCATTTGTCACCTCCCTTTCTTCGTTTCTCCATGATGTTGAAGAAACCCAGTATGAATCCCATGAGAATAAATGCTCCCGGGGCAAGAATGGCAATGAGAAGAGGCTGGTTCTGGTATGCCTCTCCAAGGAGGTTGATGTTCAGCCAGCTGCCGTTGCCCAGTATCTCTCTGAAGGTGGCCATGATAACCATGGCAAGGGTAAAGCCAACTCCCATTCCGATACCGTCCAGAATGGATGAGAACACAGTGTTCTTGTTGGCGAAACCCTCTGCTCTGCCAAGTATTATGCAGTTAACCACGATCAGGGGAATGAATATCCCCAGGCTCTTGTGAAGAGCAGGGACATACGCGTTCATAAGAAGATCCACCAGGGTAACGAAGGTTGCTATTATCACGATGTATGCGGGAATTCTTACCTTGGCGGGAATTGCCTTCCTGAACATGGAAACAAGGAAATTCGATGCCACAAGCACGAATGTTGCCGCCGCGCCCATACCAAGTGCGTTCTCCACACTGCTCGTTACCGCAAGGAAGGGGCACATACCCAGTGCCTGCTTGAAAATCGGGTTTTCCTTGAAAATCCCTTTTGTAAGTTCGTTAAGCGCACTCACTGGACACCTCCTTCCCCGGGAATAAGACCGGCGGCAGACAGGGCCAGAAGCCCGTCCCTTACCGAATTGGTCACGGCCCTGGACGTAATCGTACTTCCAGTGATGGCATCCAGTGAACCGCCGTCCTTGGAAAGAACCAGAGAGGAACCTTCATAACCCGGGAACTGATAAAGGAACTTATCCGGATTGGATACGTTTGCGCCCAGACCGGGTGTCTCCTGCTGGAAAAGAATGGTGGTTCCGGTTATGATGCCATCCATGTCCACGGCAACCATGGTTTGAACGGTACTTGAGTATCCCCTTCCGTAGGCGACGAACAGGTATCCGAGAGGGTTACCGGTTGAATCACTCACGGAAACCGGGGCAAGGGTCTGGTCAACCGGTGCGTACGGATTATCCAGTCCCGGAACAGAAAGACTGTCGAAGGTGAGTTCCCCGGTGGCCAGGCTGGTTGCCACGTCTATCATTGCATCAAGCTTCGCCTGTTCCTTCTGTTCGGCAATTATGGGTTCCGTTATGGAGTTCACATATCCCAGTGCCACAGCCGCTATAACCGCTATCAGCATCAGAATGAAACCCAGTTTGAATATCTCACCCATTCTTCTTCACCTCCCCGAAACTCCTGGGTCTGGTGTATCTGTCAATTAGAGGTGTGGCAAGATTCATCAGGAGAATGGAGTAGCTGCATCCCTCGGGATAACCGCCCCACCTGCGGATTACCATTGTCAGAAGGCCTGCTCCGATACCGAAGATAAGCCTTCCCTTCTTCGTTACAGGAGTGGTGACCATGTCCGTTATCATGAAGAACCCGCCGAGGATCACACCACCTGCAAGAAGATGGAAAAGCGGGTTGCCGTCGAACCATCCCTGTCCTCCGAACAACCATCCGAACAGGGCAACGGAACCAAGATAACTGAGGGGAAGCCGAAGTTCCAGCACACCCCTGAAGATAAGGTACAAAGCCCCTAGAAGAAGCATCAGACCGCTTGTTTCACCTATACAGCCGCCTATTCTTCCAATGAACAGGTTTTTAAGGCTCTGCTGTGAATAAAGCATGGATCTGACCTCTGTGGACCTTTCGGTATCTCCGTTCCAGTCGAAGGTCTGCTTGAGGACGTTCAGCGGTGTTGCCCCGGTGAGGGCATCCAGCTCTCCGCTCTCACTGAGGTCGGCGGTGGTCACACCGCAGGCCTGTACTTCAAGCCTCTGGCCGTCCTTCCATTCCATGGGAGCCACCCAGCCTGCCGTCATGAGTACGGGAAAACTGGCAACCAGGAACGCCCTGCCGAGAAGTGCAGGATTTACGATGTTGTGCCCAAGGCCGCCGAAGGCCTGCTTGGCCACGGCTATGGCGAAGGCACTTCCAAGAACCGGAAGCCACCATGGAACACCCGGGGGCACATTGTATGCAAGAAGAATACCGGTAACCACCGCACTGCCGTCGAAGGCAAAATTCACAGGTTTCTTCATGAACTTAAGGCAGAGCCACTCTGTAACAACTGCCGCGATAACACTTGCAGCAACCAGTACAAGAGCTCTGGGTCCGAAGAACCAGAAGGCTGCGATCAGTGCCGGGATAAGGGCTATTACCACATCCCACATGATTCTTTTAGTGGTCTGCGATGAACCCACGTGGGGTGAAACGGCAAGGTCGAATAATCTGTTCTCAGCCATTTACGCCTCCCTCGCTCTCTTGATGGCACGGATCTCGTTCTGCGCCCTCTTAATTCGGTGAACGAGATACCTGCCGGCGGGACAAACGTAGCTGCAGGTGCCGCAGGCCATACAGTTTAGGGCGCCGGCCTTCTCAGCCTCTTCCCATTTCTCGTACTCCGATTTGTTTGCAATAATACTGGGACAAAGCCGAAGAGGGCACACATCGACGCATTTGCCGCACTTGATGCATGGTCCCTCTGCGGTATCCCTGACCTCGGCAGGGGACATGGCGAGAATCCCGCTGGTTCCCTTGGTAACAGGGGCAGCGTCTGTGAACATGGCCATTCCCATCATTGGTCCGCCGCTGATCAATCTCTCAACCGTTCCCCTGTAACCGCCGGCAGCGGCAATAAGATCAGCCACCGGTGTTCCAACGCAAACGTCGAAGTTCCCCGGTTTGGCAACACCCAGACCGGAAACCGTGGTTATCCGCCGGATGGAGGGAATGCCCCGAACCACCGCATCGGCAACCGCGGCACAGGTACCCACGTTCTGAACCACGACCCCGACATTAAGAGGAAGACCGCCTGCGGGAACTTCCCTTCCGCATACCGCGTCTATCAGCTGCTTTTCAGCTCCCTGGGGATACTGAACCTTAAGGGGTACAACCTTTACGCCCTTCTTCCGGAGAAGTTCAATGGCGTCAGGCTTGTTTACCTCGATACCGATACATGGCTCCTGAACACCCAGCACATGGGCGAGAATCTTCATTCCGATGATCAGATCGTCGGTTCTTTCCAGCATGAGCCTGTGATCGGCGGTGAGATACGGTTCACATTCCACGCCGTTGATGATAAGGGTGTCGATGGTGACTCCCTTTGGAGGAGAAAGCTTAACATAGGTGGGAAATGAAGCTCCACCCATTCCGCAGACACCGGCTTCTTTTATCCTTTCGATCAACTGCTGAGGGTCGGCACTGCTCCAGTTGTCAACAGGTTCGTAAACGGCTCCCCCTTCTTCCGATTCCGTTCCGATCACAACAGCCGGCCCGCTTCGCATGTGCGGCATGGGGGCGTTCTCTATCCTGAGCACCTTTCCATTCACAGGTGAATGGGTGGGAAGGCTTATGAAACCGTTCTGCTCTCCTATCACCGAACCCCTGAAAACTTCGTCTCCCGGCTTGACCACCGGTTTGGACGGAGCTCCAAGATGCTGACAGAGAGAAACGGTAACCACCTCGGGAGCGGGAATGGTCACCACTGACGCGCTGCTGGCCAGACCCTTGTTTCCCGGAGGATGGGTTCCACCGGCAAAGCTTCTTACCTTGCTCATGTTCCTCCATTGTTTGTGTTAAACAAAAATTGTTCAAGTACTTCTATGTAAATAAAATTGTATGGATTTGCCGAATATACAAAAACAGAGAGGTACGTTCAGCCCTTGAGAAGCCGATCGAGTTCCTCCCTGAACTGGGAGACATCCCTGAACTGACGATAGACGCTGGCGAACCTCACGTAAGCAACCTGATCCACATGCTGAAGAAGCTGCATCACGCACTCGCCGATGAACTCGGCATCAACTTCGTCGGGGTATTCTTCGGTAATCCTGGAGATGGTCTGCTCCACCATTTCCTTTATCTGTTCAATGGATACGGGTCTCTTCTCGCAGGAGCGGGATATGCCCTTTTCAAGTTTCACTGGATCGAAGGGTTCCCGCTGACCGTTTTTCTTTTTAACCGTGGGATAACTTGTCTCAATGTACTCGTATGTGGTAAACCTGTAACCGCACTCGTTACACTCCCGCCGACGCCTGGTGGCAAGCCCTTCCTTCACAGATCGGGAGTCGATCACCCTGTCATTGCTGCTGGCACATCTTGGACATTTCATAACAATGTTACTTACTCCAAGCCAGCGCCTTCGTC
>CAZNFQ010000014.1:0-31915 GCA_964571965.1 uncultured bacterium
CTCTACAGCAAGCTTCCATACATGGTTTTGGAAGGAGAGATGGATCTTGCGGGAATGACCTTCGGAGGGATCAAGATAGTACTGGGAGGAACAGAATAGATTATTTTAGAAGTAAATATGCCGGGAGGTGATCGTGCGTATTCTTGTACCGCTTATTCTGCTGTTCATATGCGGAGCATCGTACTGTCTGGAAATCGGGTCCATGCAGTATCCGAATAATTGTCCCTTCATCGATTGAGGAGATGTGGCTCACAGCCAGGTGGTTGTGCTCCAGGGGGAAATCGGAACTCAGATGAGCATTGGTTCACTGACATTCGTGGAGGGATACAATTCTTATTCCACTGCAGCTCTGAACTTCAGCATCAGCATGGCTCATGTTACTATCAGTGAATTGTCGGAGACCTTCGCCGACAACTACGAACCTGGTTCTCTGGTGGAGGTATGTTTTCTCGACACATTGAATCTCACCGGCGTTCTCGGTGATGAGATATCGATACAGTTCGATACTCCTTTCTATTACAACGGAACAGATAACCTTCTTATAGACATTGACTATTCAGACGGGTCCACTTCATCTTATGTGTACAACTGGTTTGCCGGACAGAACAGATGTCTTGCTGACTATTACTCACCGGGAGGAAGCAGTGGAGCTACCGGGAATCTGTATCAATCCATACCATATATGATTTTTGAACCCCCGGAGGATCTTAGCCGGGATACCTTTGGCGGCATCAAGGTAGTACTGGGAGGAACCCGATGAGTGAACTTGCAGAGGTAATGGCATTTGACACCAGGGTCGAGGCTGAAATAGCCCAGGGGCTTCTGTCTGAGCAGGGCATAGAATCCATTATAAGGTCAGCTGACTGCGGAGGAATGCTTATGGGGGTGTCCCTTGTTCGTAAAGGCGGGATCAAGCTCATGGTCAGCGGAGAAGACCTGGAAAAGGCAGAGGAAGCCCTTGAGATTCTCGATGGGGAAGCCGACTGAAAAGGGTTCTCCCGCCTTTAAGCAGGAGAACCCACTCCTTCAGATTCTGTCAGTTAGAAACTGTAATAGATGCCTGATAAAACATACTGGGGACCGGATGTAGTCCATCCGTTACGCTCATATTCGTGATCTCCACCCTCTTCAATATAGTCGCTATTGCTTTTTATCTCCTTGTAATCCACTCCCCACTGGGAGTAGAATCCAATCTCTTCAAGGCCTGGAATGGTGAAGTCTACCCTTGCGGAGGGGCCGTAACAGTTTGAAGTGCATTTGTATTCTTCTGAATCGTCTTCAGCCATGGTTGTTTCTGAGTGTTGGAAACGCGCTCCCCCGCTGAAGCGGGCATTACCCGTACTGAGAAAGGTGTAGAAAGCACTGAAACCGAATGTATCCGTTCTGGAATGGATATCATCCGTGTAACTTCTATCATCTGTCTCCGTTTCCCATCGGAACCCATAGCATCCGTTCAGGTGAAATCCTGAAAAAGGTTCCACAGAGACCGTGAATACAGGAACGTCAAGACTTTCTTCCCAGATCAAAAATGAGTTATAGGTGCCTATGGATACCTTCTCACTTGAAAAACCAACTGATACCGCTGAAGACATTGCCGTGCAGAACAAAACTGTTGCAGTTAACTTGAACATTTTATTACTCTCCCTTCATTTGATGAATTCAACAGAAACTTTTTTTGCTATATGCAATTATTGTTCCCTATTATAAGCACATCCGAACTTTTCCCCTCTACCGGGGTATATACCGGAAAAGGAAAGGATTCAATGAAGTATACAATAATTAGTTTATTATGTGTTACATCCGCTGTGTTCGCACAGACTGACTCTATAACACCTGATACTACAGATACATCAACGGTTGTGGATGCCATTCTTGAACAGGCTGTGTCATACCTTGGCACTCCCTATGTGTGGGGGGGTACCGACGAGAACGGCTTCGACTGCAGCGGACTCACCTACAGGGTATTCAATGACAATGGCATTCCGCTCCCGCGGACAGTATCCGCCATTGAGGAGATGGGCGAGTACGTTGAGAGAGACAGCCTTCGACCGGGGGACATCATGATATTTCATAACCCCACCCACACAGGCATTTACATGGGAAACAGGGAGTTCATACACTGTTCATCGTGGCAGGACAGGGGAGTGGTGATAACCTCTATTGACCACTCCAACTACCTGCGAAGGTATTACGCTTCCGTAAGGGTCATTCCGCAGGAGTAGCTTCCCTGCCCCTTTCAAGAAGATCCTGAATCACATCATACACCGGATCGTACTGGGTGACGAATGCCGTAAGAGGTTCACTTAAACCGGGATACCAGCCTTCTAAGGATATCTGTGAAGTTGCCGCAGAGGGGTTCCGGCCAAGATGGTGCAGGATCGCCCACAGTTCTTCAGGGTGGATCGGTATTCCGCACCTTCCTTCAGGGCAGGTATAGAACAGAAGGAAACTGTCATAGATGAGGTACTCTTCACCGGCCCTCACCGTGAAGTTCGTTTCAGCGGTGTTTATGCTGTTCCACAGTTTCAGCATGGTGGTGTTCCAGAGTTCAAGCTCCCGGTCCAGCTCCCTGGAGCTTTCACATCCTTCAGCATAATCCGGGATGCCTGTGCCTCCATGCCTTCTGAAATCGCCTTCCGGTTCCATGCCAATGGTTCTGAGGAACAATTCGCCGCTGTTGAATGCTGTTATTGCACCGGCTACCGGAGTGGGCACACCTGAGAGAAGAACTATTCCCAATATGATCGCAGTCATTTTTACTCCTAGTCTTCAGCAAGAACGATAATCATGTCATCCTCAGCAAAGGTTACGGTTTCACTCTTAACCGGGTTGACCCTTATGCCGTATGCGTTGTCGGAGTCATTTTTCTGTGAGGTGATCCTGTATCCCAGGGCTACCTCGCTCAGTTCAGAGGCACTTTCAGTAACGGTGTAGAAGTTGACCGGTACTCCGGTTTTAGCATATCTTGTAACCGGTTTCAGGTATATCTCTGATCCGTCGGGGTCGAAAAGATCCCAGAAGACCGCACTGAGTTCCTTTGTTTCCGATATCTGTGTCAGGAGAAGACTGAGAACCTGATCGCTTACTATGTAATCATCTGCTCCTGTGATCTCTGCCAGGTTCCTGTTCCTGATGTCCCTCATTTCAGTTATCAGAGAGAAGTGTCTCTGAAGCTTGCCTGCGATATCCCTTATGTGAAGAAGGCTCATGAGTGTGTTTGAATCGGCTTCCTGTGCTTCAAGGGCATCTGAATAGCTCAGGATGAGAATATGGTCGTATTCCTCGATGGAGAGACTTTCAAGGAGGCTGCGGTCGGTGGTTTTTCCCTGGATGTATTCCACTTCCAGATTCTGAAGACCTGAAGGAATGGTGGGAGAACACAGTTCCTCGTTGGCCACAAGCTTCAGGTAGGATCCGGGCCTCAGATAGTTCGAAAGCTCACGGATTATAATGGGGGCACGCCAGTTCCAGCCCAGCATTATTATTCTCGAGGGGCCCTGGTTGTCCTCTCTGTGATGCATGATCGCGTTTCTGTCCAGGGGAGGCTTGGTGAGGCCGGAGAGTACCACCGTATCGTCATCCTCGGATATGGCGATAATGTTATCGTTCTCTTCCATGATGGTATCCATAGGAGGATTGAGAACGGGGCTTTCACCCTCTTTTTGAATGCCTATGATACAGCTGGTCTCATACATGTGAAGAACTTCCCGGAAGGATTTCCCCTTGAGTTCAGGCTGGTTGTGGAAGTAGATCTCGTCGCCACCGTAATCGAGCAGTTCCTGATAAACCACGGAAAGCCCTGACTGAAGGCATGTCTGGGCGGCCATCCTGGCTATGATGTCTCCTGCCAGTACTATTTCCGCCTGCTCCCCTCCCACGATCCTGGCTGCGTCAACGTTTTCCGGGTTGGTTATCAGCGCTACCATGTGAACAGGATTTTCACGTTCTCCTGACCTGTTGGTGATCGCGAGCATGGTCTTGATCACTTCAGGGTCGGGGTTGCTGCTCTCCGGGGAAAGAATGATTATGGATTTGGACGTGTGCAGGCTCATTTTTTCCAGATCCGCAGGTTCGACAGGGCTTCCCGTTCTGCAAACCACCTTCGTGTTACGGAGCTCAGGCACTTTCTCCCGTATCTCATCCTCCATTTCCACCTTGTCCATGTCCGCCATTATTGCAACGCAGGGATTCTTCTGATTTTCGTTGGCGATGGAAAGTTCCGATACAATGGTGAAGACCTGTTCTGACCAGCCCAGTACCACCGTGTGGTCTTTTTCCACCACACGGGATTTCCCCTTTCTGAGGGCTTCCAGTTTTGCTTCCAGACCTGTGGTCAGAATACCGATGAGAGTGCTGAAAATAAAGATTCCGCTGAAAGTGACTATGAGCATGCTGGCCAGGAAGCCGGGGCTGCCGTCGTCTCCGCCTATGGTGCCCGGATCCATTGTCCGCATGAGGCTCATCCATAGAAGTGTGGGGAAACTTTCATCGCCTGGAGCTGTTCCTGAGAACATCACTATAAGAGAGAAAAAGACGATTAGCACAGCTGAAAGAATACCCAGCCATATTATGAGACCTGCAGTTCCCCTGGACATCATCGTGTCGAATGCGTAACTGATCTTGTCTTTAAACGTGAATCCCCTTGACATAAGAAGCTCCCTGCTGTGTGTGAAATACTGACAGGAGATTTTACTCACATCAGATTGAACAGGCAACTCCCCTTTGTCTGCACAGGTTAAGATAGTCTTCAATGTCGGTGCGGGAGAGTATGCTGTTCCTAATGGATTCGGTCTTTATCTGGCTGATGGTTGTCTTCAGGACCTCAACCCCGTTGGAGAGAGAGTGGAGTGCCTGCTGTTCAGATCCGGAGGACATGTAGGCCATGTAAAGATTGCAGTACATTGAAACCACTTCGAATGGGGTAAGATCTTCGGCGTTCCTTATGGAACTCTCAACCATGAAAATGCCCCTGTCCACGGATTCTCCGGTTACCACCAGAAGAAAGCCGGTAAGGTGGGTGAGCCTGTTGGAAAAATCCCGTGTGCTGCAGGTTTCATCAATGGAATTCAGTAATGCCAGGGCTTCGGAGTATTCTTTCTGGCCTATCCTTACCCTTGCTATCTCCAGCTGAGCTTCACACATCATCTCCATGCATTTCAGGTCTTCGAATATGTCAGAGGCATTAAGCAGGTACTGAAGAGCCTTATCGGATTTCCCCTCCAGGAAAAACAGCCTTCCCAGACCCAGCTGACCGTATCCCATTCCCAGACGATTCTCGATTCTACTGTTAAGCTCGATGTACAGCTGGAAATATCTTCGTGCCAGGTCCAGCATGTTCAGGCTGGAGTATGATTCCGCAAGGTTGTAATAGGCTATTGCAAGCCCCAGCTGATCATCCAGCCTGTTGTTGAGCTTCACCACCTTTTTCAGGGTTTCAAGCATTGCCGTATAGTCTCCGCTGAGCATGAACAGGCTATGCATATTGTTCAGTACCAGAGCTTCTCCGTTCAGATCATTCTGCCTGATGGCTATTTCAAGGCCGTGTCTGTAGTAATCCAGAGCGTTTCTGGGTGAGCCTGATTCCGATTCCAGATCTGCCAGTCTGGCATAATAGAGGGTTTCGAGCTTCGGATCGTAGCCTTCAGGGGAATCTTCCATAAGTATCCTGGCTTCCTGGAGTTTCTCCCCGGCTTCTTCCAGCCTGCTTTGAAGGCGGCTGATGAACGATGATTCCAGGAGAGCACCTATCATGTTGTTCATCAGGACTTTATCTCTGGATGAAGACGACCTTCCGATCGATACCGCCTTCTGATAGTGCTCTATGGCCTCGGGATAGGAGCTGCGGCGTTTGAAATTGTCTCCCAGCCGGTAATGAACAGCGCAGAAGTCAGCAGGTGTATCCGCCAGCTCCAGTGCTTTCATCAGGTGTTTTTCGGCCTCTTCTGATTTCCCGGTTATCGAGAATAGAATGCCTATGTTGATGTTTGCGCTGAAGTATTCCACAGGTTCGATGTTTGCCGGGATTCTATTCAGGTACTCCCTGTACCAGTGTATGGATTGAGAATGAAGTCCCATGGAGAATGTAATTTTCGCGGCCTCCCTGGAATAGTGAAGTGCTTTGCTTTCATTCCTGCTGTTACAGTAGTGTCCTGCGATTTGAGTAATGTTTCTGTGGTCAGGTTTCCCAATATCTGCTTCAAGGGCCTTAGCCGTTTTTTCATGCAGAATGTATCTCAGTGATCTGGATATCTTGGAAACAAGGTAGCTTCTCATTACACCGAAGGTGAATCTGAAGCTGTCACCATTGTCGGAAATGAGATTTTTCTCAACGAAACCGTCCAGGATCTCGGCAAGGGTGAATTCTCCCATACCGGTAAGCTGACTGAGCAGTTTCAGGTCAAGTGAATCCCCTGCAAGGGCCGCTCTTTTTAGTACCCTCATTTCTTCACCGGTCTGCCCGTTAAGCATGCCGTCCACTACTGCGAGAATGTCTCCGGGGAGTTCCTCCTCCGCAGGTTCCTTCCAGTTGCATATGTCACCCTCGCCTACACTGAGGGACCCGGTTTCAATACACCACTTGATGAGTTTTCTTAGAAAGAGGGTGTTCCCTCCGCTCTGGTTCATCATGTAATCGAGAACATCCACGGGAACACCGGGTGACTTCAGGGCGAAAAACAGCATTGTTCTCACATCGGACCTGGTGAGGGGCTCCAGGTGAATTGAAAGACTGCAGGATTCTCCGAGGAGGGGCTTGAAGGAAGCTGCTGATTCCTCTTTTCTTCCAATTGCAATGGTGAATATCTCTGCCTCCGGAATCTCCAATAGAAGTTCTGCCATATAGCTGATGGAGATTTCTGAAGCGTAATGAAGGTTGTCGAGCACTATGATGAAGGGTTTTATCAGGGAAATCGTTTTCAGTATCCTTCCCATGTCCTTTCTGCTTCTTACCCATGCTTCCAGGGAATCCGGGGGCAGTGATCTCTTCTTTATCCTTAGACCGAATTCTCCCAGGTGCTCCACGGTGCATGTCTCCACCGGACCAATTTCCTTTATAAGGGAGGACAGCTCTTTCTCGGAGAGGCTTTCCAGGGCCATTCTTGCTGTGTTAACCGCCAGGAAACCGTGTTCTTCCCTCACCGGGTGAATTTCCGTTCTGAAAAGGGGTATCTTTTTGAAACTTGCGTAATTGGCCAGTTCTTTCACCAGACGGGTCTTTCCCATACCCTGATAACCTGTCAGAAGGCAGAACTCCGATTTACCACGGGAAAGGGAGTCGAGCTTGTCCCGAAGGAGCTGCAGTTCCTTCCTTCTTCCTACCATGTGTGTAAAGTCAGGTTCAACCTCTCTGCGGATGCTCAGGTTATCTGCCAGAACGAATCTGCCTCTGCCGGTTTCCTTTGCTCTGTAGAGAGCCTGATCTGCCATAGCCAGTACTTTCTTCAGGTCATCATCGGATGGTCTGCTTTGAGCAACGCCCAGGGAAGCACTGATTTTCAGACCCCCGGGAAATTCTCTGTTCCCAAGCTCGAACAGAAGCCTCTGGGCAAGATCAAGGGCGCTGTTGCCATCTGTATCAGGAAGAATCGCAAGGAACTCGTCTCCTCCGTATCGTATTGCGTGATCGTTCCTTTTCAGGTTAACCCTTATGGTGTGTCCCACGTGTGAGAGAATTTCGTCACCGGTAAGGTGCCCGTATATGTCGTTAACAAGTTTGAAGTGATCCACGTCTATTATCAGTAGTGACCATGGCTGGCTTCGTCGGGAAAAATCTTCCTGGAGAGAGTCCATTACCGATCTGTCCATAAGACCGGTCAGTGGATCCTTCGAATCAAGTTTGGCTTTCAAAACAGAAGACCCTCTTCCGGTGGTATTTGGTATTTTCACCCTCCATTTAACAGATATCTACTAGACAAGCATATTGTGTTCCATAGTTTAGCAGCATATTATAATTTAAGAAGTAAGAATTATCGGCTATTCTTGGTTCCGTTTGATCGTTCGTCGTGAAAACTGAGCGGGTGGATCCGCCTGAGGGACAGTCCTCGGTTCAGGTCATGCGGGGCGGAGATCTCCGCCCCGCGAAGATCGTTTACTTCTTCTGCTGTCTTGCCCAGGAGTCCCGCAGGGTTATAGTGCGGTTGAAAACAAGATTATCCGGTTTCGAATCCGGGTCGGCACAGAAGTATCCGTTCCTCTCGAACTGACAGATAAAACCCGGTTCGGTTTGCTGCATGTGCTCTTCCACAAGGCAGTTAGCGATCTTAACCAGAGACTCTGGATTCAGTGATTCGGTGAAATCCTCTCCCTCAACCGTTTTCATTGGATTTTCCCTTGCGAACAGCCTGTCGTAGAGACGGACTTCCACAGGGATACAGTGTTCAGCTGATACCCAGTGTATGGTGCCTTTTACCCTGCGTCCGTCCGGAGCGTTGCCTCCCGTGGTCTCAGGGTCGTATGTGCAGTGGATCTCGGTGATACGGCCGCTGTCGTCCTTTTTGAATCCGGTACATGTTACAAGGTAGGCATAGCGCAGCCGTACTTCTCTGCCGGGTCCCATCCTGTGAAATTTGCGGGGAGGGTCTTCCATGAAATCACTTCGCTCGATGTAGAGTTCTCTGGTGAAGGGAATTTTTCTTGTGCCCCGGGAATCGTCCTCGGGATTAACGGTGTAATCGAAATGTTCGGTTTTCCCCTCTGGATAGTTCTCTATCACCAGTTTCACCGGGTCGAGAACGGACATAACCCTTGGAGCGGTTTTGTTGAGTTCCGCTCTTATGCAGCTTTCGAAGAGAGCGATGTCAACGGTGCTGTTCCGTTTCGCGAGACCGATGGTCGAACAGAAGTTCCTGATGGCCGAAGGGGGTATGCCTCTTCTTCGCATTCCGCAGAGAGTGGGCATTCTGGGATCATCCCAGCCATTTACGAAACCCTCTTCCACAAGTCTTCTGAGGTATCTTTTGCTGACCACTGTGTAGTTCAGGTTGAGCCTGGCGAACTCGATCTGACGGGACCTGAACATGTTCAGTTTCTCGAGATACCAGTTATAGAGAGGTCTGTTGTCTTCGAATTCCAGGGTGCAGAGACTGTGAGTTACCTCTTCAATGGAGTCTTCCAGGCAGTGGGCGAAGTCGTACATGGGATAAATGCACCATTTATCTCCCGTACGGTGGTGTGAATGATGTACGATCCTGTAGATGGCCGGATCACGCATGTTCATGTTGGGGCTTTTCATGTCGATCTTTGCCCGGAGGGTTCTGCTTCCGCCCGGGAATTCACCGGCCTTCATCCTGCTGAACAGATTGAGGTTTTCTTCCACGGATCTTTCCCTGTAGGGACTGTCAATCCCCGGCTCTGTCAGTGTTCCTCTGTACTTCCTGACCTCTTCAGCGCTGAGGTCACACACATAGGCAAGGCCCATTTCGATGAGCTTTACAGCAAGGGTATACATTCTGTCGAAATAGTCCGAGGCAAATCTGAGGCTGTTCCATTTGAATCCAAGCCATTCTATATCGAACTTCATGCCTTCCACGAACTCGGTTTCTTCCTTCACGGGATTGGTATCGTCGAACCTCAGGTTGCAGCGTCCATGGTATTCCTCTGCTATTCCGAAATTGGTGCAGATGGATTTTGCGTGTCCTATGTGAAGGTAACCGTTGGGTTCAGGCGGGAACCTTGTGACTATCTCATGGTGTTTGCCTGATGCCAGGTCTTTTTCTATTATTTCTCTGATGAAATCCGTGCTTTTCTTTTCTTCCATTTCCTCAAATCCTCCTGAATGCCATTTGGTTAATAATAACTAAAACCCGCGGTGGTCATCCATCACACGCTGAACCATATCCAGGAAGGTTATCCAGGCGCCTCTGAAATGGTGCAGAGGTCTTGAGTCAGGGGTTCTGAGTTCCAGTGTCATTCCCTTGGTATTCAGTCTTACATCTGTGAAAATGGTGGTGAAGTGAACGAGGAATTCCTGAAAACCGGGGTTTGGGACTATGCTTCCAAAGGGAACTCCCGTGTCAAGATCCAGAGCGTTCAGTGCAAACTCTATGAGTTTCTTCAGCAGCTCTTCTGAAGAGGTTATGTTTTCAGCACCGGAGCATGTAAGACCGCATCTTGAGGGATCGGTTCTGTTCCATATGTCCCTTCGCTGATCTCCCATTGCGTAACCTTCATCTCTGGAAAGGGCACACATGAATTCCCATAACCTCAAAAGCTCATCGGTTCCGCACAGAGCAACATGGAAGTGTATGGCGGCTGTACCCTTCATCATGTCCCTTCCCCGGTCACTGGTGCGGCCGAGAAGTTCATGGAGGTTCCTGTATCTCCGGGCTTCAAGGAGCATTGGTGCAGAGTCTCTTCCCGGTATGTAATCCACAGGCAGGTAATTTACTCCTGTTTTTATTCCTATGAAATCAACAGCTTTCCGGATCTGTCCCGATAGATGATCGAAGGTTTTCAGGTCATCCGGATCCAATGGCGGGCTGCTGAACTCGATCTGTCCGCCCGGCTCGAAGGTTATGTACATTCCTGAATCGTTTATCACAAGGCCGTCTTTTTCCCTGAATCCCAATTGGGGAAGGCAGCTTCGAACATTATTCAGGTCAGACATGGACAGCGGTTTTTCACCGAGTAACTCATACTCGAATCCGAAGGTTCTGGTGCTTCTACCGGAAACTCTTTCTTCAATGAGTTTCCTGAATTCCTTTTCGTATCTCAAGGTTTTTCCTTAATGAATTCGCCGTACCACAGGGTGAAAACCACAATGGCGAAAACCCTGTCTCCGGCTGAAATAAGGGTCTTCGGTCCCACACCTCTGCCTGTGACCTTTCCTGCATAGTCCCGCACCATGTCACCGTTCAGTATTCCCTGTGCGTCTACTTCGCGGCCAAGGAGAATATCCGTTATCTGTTCCGGAAGGGTTGAGGGGTCTGAGAACCAGTCAGCAATGGGCATTGTAAAGGGCTTCTTCTCCCGGGTTGTAACTTCCCGCGGAAGTATCCCACTGTTTCTGAAGGATTCACGGCAGATGTATTTCTCTCTTCCCTGCGAGAGGTTTACCCTCAGGTCCAGCGGCAGTGATGCGGAAAATTCCGCCAGACGGTAATCCAGGAAGGGAGTTCGCGTTTCCAGCGAATGCCTCATACTGAGCTTGTCCAGCCGCAGGTTAACATAACTGGGAAGCCTTGTGAGGGTTTCGATTATCTGCATGGCCGATATGGGGTTGAGATTTGCTGAAATGTTTCCCAGCCTGGGGTCCCATGAACTGTGCCCCTGGATGCTTGCCGAACCAAGAAGGTTCCGAAGCTCATTATCTGAAAACAGCCTCTCACCTGCAATGTGCCTTGTTATGTGATCTTCTCTGTAAACTCCTGTGCGGTCCATGATTTCCGGATAAAGGTCAGCCAGGGTTCCCTTCTCCTCTGAAGAGGCGTGGGGATATCTGAGAGCTGCCGCTTCCACCAGGAACTTTCGGTAGCCGGCGAATATTTCGTCGGCCCCTTCTCCCGTAAGAACAACCTTAAGCTTTTCAGAGGCAAGACGGCAGACCTGGTCGGTTGGTACAACAGTGCCCAGGGATATGGGTTCTTCAACTGCCCTGATTATCTCAGGAAGCAGGTCAAGCCTTCCCGGAAGGCATGTATCCCGTATTATCTCTGATCTGCCGAATCTGTCCGGCATCAGTGAAAGCAGCCTGTCCACATCCTTCGTTTCGTCGTATTTCCCCTCCAGGAAACCGATGGTGAACAGTTTCAGGTCCGGTTTGTGAAGGGCAGCGGCACTTGCCACAGCAGATGAATCGATACCTCCGGAGATAAGGCTTCCCACCTCCACGTCGCTCCTCATCCTTATGCGTACGGAATCCTGGAAAAGTCTTGTGAATTCCTCCTCAGCCTCCGGCTGTGAAATGCTGCCCTGGGGTTCCGGAAACTTCCACTCCCAGTAAATTGAGGTTCTGAAGTCCCCGTTTTCCGTGTTCAGTATCAGTATGGATCCCGGAAGGAGCTTTCTTATACCCTTGAACATGGTTCTTTCTCCCGGTATGTAGCGATATGTGAACCATGTGGGTAGAAGATCCTCCGCCAGTTCCCCGGCAACCCCGGGAGCCTCGAGGAGGGGTCTTATCTCGCTGGAGTAGAAGAACCCCCGATCGTTTGCCGTATAGTAAAGGGGTTTTATGCCGAACCTGTCACGGAAGAGTACTATCCTTTTCCTGCCGGGGTCATGGACGGCACCTGCAAACATGCCGTTGAGCTTTTCCGGGAAACCGGTTCCCCAGTGCCTGTAGGCATTCAGCGCCACCTCTATGTCACCTGTGGTCCTGTAGTTTTCCCGGGGGAGCAAGGCTTTGAGCTCTATGTAATTGTATATCTGTCCGTTGCACGTGATGGACACCTGATCAGATGGGTTTGTAAGGGGCTGCATGCCGGTTTCAAGATCGAGAATGGATAACCTTACGAATCCTGTTCCGAAGTTCCCCTTCTGGAGAACAGCCGATTCATCAGGTCCACGGTGGGCTATGATCCTGCAGCTTCTGCCAAGGAATTCTTTTCCCAGGTTTCTATCAATTTTTTCTGACCAGTACCCGGTTAATCCGCACATTATTCGTCCCTCTCTGAAGATGGGAAAATAACCCATTAGGGACGTGTTTCCTAATCTTCTGCGGGATCAGATTCTATCGATCAGTGTCTCCAGTGATATGATTTCCCTTATCTGTATGTTCAGCATGCTTTTCTCACAGACGTTTCTGAATGTCTTTCTGGAGAAAATGCTTCTTCCATCACATACAAGGACCAAATCACCCATTTTCCTGACAAGCTCCAGGGGAAGTTCTACCGGGGACTTTATCAATCTGGGCACACCCTGTTTCACCATGCAGGTAAGCGGAGGAAGATCACATTCAACTGAAGTAATTACTTCAAAACCTCTTTCATTGAAAAGTGCCGAAGAAACGAATCTGCCGCTTCGGAATCCTTCCAGTATCAGAATAGGTGAACCGGCTGCGCTGAGCAAAGGGCAGCTTACCAGCCTGTCCGGATCCGTATAATGGAGCCCGGATTCCAAAAGGATTTTCTGCTTTTCGGATACAGTTGTCTTTCCGGCCATTTCTCTGATGGAATCTGGTACTCCCCGGAAAAGAGCCTGAAGAATGTTGCCTGTCTGCATGTTCCAGCACCTCCTGCTGTATATTAGCTCCCGGTTGTTAAGCAGGTGTTAATCGAATGTTAAGGGGATGAGTTGGGAAAAGTAACCATTGTCGGAGCAGGTCTTGCAGGATCAGAGGCGGCTCTTCAGCTTGCGGATAGAGGCTTTCAGGTAACGATCTTCGAGATGCGTCCCGGTGTAATGACACCTGCTCATGCCACCGGCCTTCCCGCGGAACTCGTTTGCTCCAATTCATTCAGGTCGAATCTCTTCCACAATGCTCCGGGACTTCTGAAGGAAGAACTGAGAATGGCCGGTTCTTATCTCATGAAGGCTGCGGACGGCTGCAGAATACCAGCAGGAGGAGCCCTCGCCGTTGACAGGGAGCTTTTCAGCAGGAAAGTGCTTGAGATGCTGCAGGCCAGGCAGAACATTACCCTTGTGGAAAGGGAACTGGATCACATACCGCCCGGGGATGTGATAATTGCCGCGGGTCCCCTGGCCTCGCCGCCGCTCACGGCAGAGATACTTAAACTGACCGGTGCCGAGTCCCTGTATTTCTACGATGCCATTGCACCTGTGGTGAGCAGTGACTCTCTGGACATGGAGAAGATATTCCTTCAGAACAGGTATTCCCTGGAAGATGATGCTGACTACCTGAACTGTCCCTTTACTGAGGACCAGTACAGGAAATTCGTCAGAGAGCTTACAGAGGGGAAGAGGGTTTCCACCAGGGATTTCGAGGATGAGATACACTTTCAGGGGTGCATGCCGGTGGAGGCCATTGCAGACAGTGGAGAAATGTCGCTGGCTTTCGGACCTATGAAGCCCGTTGGTCTCATCGTTCCAGATACGGGCAGAAGGCCCTTTGCGGCTGTTCAGCTCCGCAGGGAGAACATTCAGGGAACCGCCTGGAACATGGTTGGCTTTCAGACTAAACTTACCTACCCTGAGCAGAAGCGGATATTCAGAATGATACCCGGTCTTGAACGGGCTGAATTCCTGAGGCTGGGTTCCATGCACCGCAACACATTCATCAACGGGCCGAAACTGCTCGACAGGTTCATGAGACTGAAAACCAGTCCCGGAATAATGTTTGCAGGTCAGATAACCGGAGTGGAAGGGTACATAGAATCCATCGCATCCGGTTACACCGCAGGAATTATTGCTGCTGGAGCAGAAAGTATTCCCCCGGCTGAAACAGCCCTTGGATCTCTCTTAAGGTACTCCACCAGCAGGGAGGAGAACAACTATCAGCCCTCCAATGTTAACTATGGTCTGTTCCCTCCCATGAAGACACGGGGCGGCAGAAAAGAAAGAAGGGAAGCAAAGGCTGTCAGGGCAATGGAGCAGTTGAAACCCTGGCTTGATAATCTTTCATTTTCTTCCAGAGAGAGAGAATAGTCCCATGGAAATCAGGGCCAGGATCAGTGATGCCAGTACGAAGGAATCAGGGTGGGCTCCACCCGATCCCGGGGAAGCGAACAGAACCCTTCCCGGATAATCCGTTGCAACCAGCATCTCTTCGGTACCTCGGGCGCCTTCCGGTCTGCTGATTCCCCAGATCCACAGAAGACCCAGGATCGACCTTCCGGGAAGCTTCATCCGCTCTTCGGTCACAGACAGAAGCAACGTGAATGAAAGTGCGGTAAGGGGAGCAGTTATGAAGAACTGCCATGCCGGCGGCCAGCCCACCGCCAGGGCCACTGCCGTAGACAGCAGAGTTCCTGCCATGGCAGGAAGCGCCACTTCGGATGCCTTTATTCCCCCTGCGCTGTCCGTGCGGAAAAGCAGAGACATGAAGCCTGTTCTGGTTCCCGAATAATGCCAGTCGGTGATGAGGAATACTGCAGGAAGAAAGGCGGATAGAGAAACCAGACGGCGGGGAACCATACTCCAGGGGGACAGCAGAAGGACAAGCAATGTTAAAACACCGCAGAGCCAGTACAGCTCGGGCTTGCTCAACGCTCTTCTAATCATTACACCGGAGGTGACGAGGAATGTTCGCAAGGTCAGAAACCCTCTTCTTCATTGAAGAGGTTGGCGGAACCGGGTTTTTCTTTGTCTCCTTCGAAAAGTTTTATCAGAGCTGATGGAGGCATTCTTGAGATGTGCAGTTCTATAACTGCTCTGGAGTTCGCTCTGGAAAGGTTCATCAGCTGGGTTATGGCGTAGGTTGTTTCCCCGTGGGTAAAACTGTATCTGCCCTGACTGTGGATGAGGTTCTTGACCCCGCTTATGGTTTCTATTTGTGTTCTTGGCAGGGAAGGATAGAACGAAACGGTTATTTCCGCTCCACCCATAGCCCTGCCGAGAAGCTCCGAATGACGGACCACCCTTACTATTCCATTTTCGTTGCACAGTGCTATGCGCTCCACGCCGAAGGGAATTTCACCCAGTGAGGATGCCCTGATAAGAACGGCTTTGCCTGTTTTGGAGAAAGTTTTAAGCTTCGGGTGCAGAGAGTCATGCAACGGACAGTCCACGACCAGAAGCTCAGGGGATGTTGCCATGCATACAGCCATTGCAGTTCTCTGGATCTCAGGAGTTTTGAGTTCCTCCAGGGGAACATTGGCAACGGTTTCGAGATCCAGCCAGCTGATGATCTCCCCGATCTCGCTTGCTGCTCTGTTTCTGTCCTTGACAGCTGCGGTAACGGCCAGGTTGACGCACCCTCTGGCTGTCATGCCAGGAGGGGCTTCAAGGTGGTCTGTAATGTAACCGGTTGCAGATCTTCCCTCACGGGAAGATGCAGGCCACATACCTCTGCCCGTTAGAACCTTCCCCTTACGGGGAGATTCCAGACCGGCGGCATACCTTGCCAGTTTACCGGCTACTGAGTCTTCGTCTCCCAGAAGAACTGCCATGGTTCCTCCAAGAACGGCAAGATCCGTGGAAACAGAACCTTTGTCGCCGGCAGAAATTCCGAGGAATTTCAGAAGAACCTTCGGCGGGTTATCCATGTCAGCCCTTTTCCTGCAGTTTTCCGCACAGGCTCATGTCCGCGGTTTCAAGGGCTTTCACCACGCCCAGTCCGCTCCTGCCGGAAGTCCTTGGGGAGCTGCCTGTTTCTATACACCGGAGAAATTCCTCCATTTCCGCATTCAGCGGCTCGAAGGAATCAAGCCTTGGGCTTATGATATCACCGGTTCTGTAGGATAGCTGGTACTCGCCGAAGCTCTCCGGTTCGAGAATATCCACTCCCTTATCGAATATCTTTATTTTCTCATAGGGTTCCGTATCATCGTAGATAAGCATTTTGCGGCTTCCCACTATTACGGTCTTCCTCAGTTTGGAGGGTGCAAGCCAGGCCACCTGAACGTTGGCGGTGGCTCCGCTGGGAAAACCGAGGTTGATGAACGCCACATCGGGGATCCCCTTCAGAACGTAGTCATGGCCGAAGGCTTCCACGAAGTTCGGTTCCTCTCCAAGCCAGTAAAAGAGCATGGAGAAATCGTGGGGTGCGAGGTCCCATATCACTGAAACATCCTTCTGGTGCAGACCAAGGTTAACCCTGCTGCTGGTGATGAACCTTATGTCACCCAGCTCTTTGCTGTCAAGGATCTGCTTGATCTTCAGAACCGGGGGTGAATAGAGGAAGGTGTGACCCACCATGGTGACCAGATTATTCTGCTCTGCGAATTCCACCATTTCTTCCGCTTTTTCAGTGGTTTCCGCAAAGGGTTTTTCCACGAATACATGCTTGCCCTTTTTCAGAGCTTCCATGGCCAGCGGATAGTGAGAAGAGACTGTGGTGGCTATGATCACTCCGTCTATGTCCGGATCGTTGAAAATGTCTTTGCAGTGGAGAGTTTTCTCACAGGAGGGGAACCGGCTTCCTATCTTGTTGAGTCTTCCTGGATCGCTGTCGCAGATCACCAGTCTTTCGGTCCTGCGGTTTGCAGCTGCGTTTCTGAGAAGATTGGGGCCCCAGTAGCCCAGTCCTATAACTCCTATGTTCGACATTCTTACCTCCGTTGGCGGCTATACTTCTGGCGTTTTCCATGGCTGAAAGCTACAACAATAATAAACCGTGGTAAAGAGAGCTTACCTGTTCTGAAATGTGCGCCATTTAGGCACGGATGTGGAATCTTCACTGGATAAAAAGCAAAATAAAATTAAATATATAATATAAAAACGGAATATTGCTGGCCTGCTCTTTGCTAATGGTAGCTGTGAAAGGAGTTATTATGAACATGGAAAAACTAACCATAAAGGCACGTGAAGCCGTTACAGGAGCTGTGGGTTCCGCTTCTGCCTCGGGGAATCCCGAGGTAACGCCCCTGCATATTGCATCAGCTCTGCTGTCAGATGAAACTGGAACCATCCCGGGTGTTCTGAACAGACTGGGTATTCAGGCGGGGTCATTACTGTCCGACATAGGGAGATCACTGGAGAAACTGCCAAGATCTTCCGGAGGATCACAGCCCGCTCTTTCCAGAACGGCGCTGAACGTTCTGAGGGAAGCGGAAAAGGTCTCTGCTGACATGAAAGACGATTTTGTGGCCAGCGAGCATCTCTTTCTTGGGATCCTGTCCACCCCCGGAGAGGCCTCCGAAGTTTTATCGAGAGCTGGCATAGACAAGGACAATTTCTTTCAGGCTCTCTCCGAGGTGAGAGGTTCATCGAGGGTTACCAGCGAAAATGCCGAAGAAAGCTATGAAGCCCTGAAAAAGTACACAAGGGACCTCACCGAACTTGCGAAACAGCAGAAGCTCGATCCTGTGATCGGCCGGGACGAAGAGATAATGCGTACAATGCAGATCCTTTGCAGAAGAAGGAAGAACAACCCTGTTCTCATAGGAGAACCCGGTGTGGGTAAAACGGCTATTGCAGAGGGTCTGGCAGGGAGGATCGCCGAGGGTGATGTTCCGGAAACACTGCGTGACAAGAGCCTCCTGGCCCTTGATATGGGAGCCCTCATCGCCGGAGCAAAATTCAGAGGTGAATTCGAGGAGAGACTGAAGGCAGTTCTGTCTGAAATCTCAGCAGCCAATGGCCGGATCATTCTTTTTATCGATGAAATGCATACGCTGGTTGGCGCAGGAGCCGCCCAGGGAGCAGTGGATGCTGCGAACATGCTGAAACCGGCGCTTGCAAGGGGAGATCTGCACTGTGTGGGAGCCACTACTCTGGACGAATACAGGAAATACATAGAGAAGGATGCTGCTCTTGAGAGAAGGTTCCAGCCAGTGATGATCGAGCCCCCTTCCGTGGAGGATACGGTAAACATCCTCAGAGGTCTTCGGGAAAGGTACGAAATCCATCACGGAATACAGATCCAGGACCCTGCTCTGGTTGCCGCTGCAACTCTCAGCGACAGATACATCTCCGACCGGTTCCTTCCGGACAAGGCCATCGACCTGGTGGATGAAGCCGCTAGCAGATTAAGAATAGAGATAGACAGCATGCCAGTCGAGGTTGATGCCGTGAAGAGAAAACTCACCAGGCTGGAGATCACCCGTGAGGGGTTGAAAAGGGAACGGGACAAAGACTCAAGAGAGAAGCTGAAAGAGGTAAAAAAACAGATAGCGGATCTCCGCGAGGAGTATTCTGCCCTGGAAGCAAGATGGATAAACGAGAGGGAAGCCATAAACAGAACCCGTGAGCTTTCCAGAAAGCTGGAGGAGCTTAAACTTGCCGAAAAGAAGGCGGAGCGCGAAGGCAACCTGTCCGAGGTGGCTAAAATCAGGTATGGAGATCAGAGGGAAGTGACTGAAGAGCTCGACCGTTCCCGGGAAGAGCTTGCAAGGCTTCAGGAGAACGGAGCCATGCTCAACGAGGAGATTACCTCTGAGCAGATAGCGGAAGTTCTCTCCCGCTGGACGGGAATTCCCGTATCGAGGATGCTTCAGGGAGAGAAAGAGAAGCTTCTTCACATGGAGGAGTATCTCAGAAAACGGGTAGTTGGTCAGGACGACGCGGTTGAGGCTGTTTCAAGGGCCGTAAGGAGAGCCCGTGCCGGGGTTCAGGACCCTGACAGGCCTCTGGGAACCTTCATATTCATGGGTCCCACCGGAGTAGGAAAGACAGAACTGGCACGGACCCTGGCAGAGTTCCTCTTCGACAGTCCTGACGCAATGATAAGAGTTGATATGAGCGAGTTCATGGAGAAGCATTCAGTTGCAAGGCTTATCGGGGCACCTCCAGGTTACGTTGGGTACGAAGAGGGTGGTTACCTCACCGAGGCAGTGAGAAGAAAGCCATATTCGGTAATTCTTTTCGACGAGATAGAAAAAGCCCACAAGGATGTTTTCAACGTGTTCCTGCAGATCCTTGACGATGGAAGGCTCACCGACGGTCAGGGGCGAACCGTGGACTTCAGGAACTCGGTTGTGATAATGACCTCCAACCTCGGGAGTGAGTGGATCGGAACCCTGGGAAGAGAGCTTCCGGATGACCAGAGGAAGCAGAGGGCCAGAAACGAACTGGAGGGAAGGTTCAGGCCTGAATTCCTCAACAGGGTAGACGAGGTAATCGTTTTCGATTCACTGAACAGGGAACAGCTCCGCCAAATAGTTGTCATCCAGCTGGAAAGGCTGAACAGGGTTCTCCAGGGTCAGGGCATAACACTCACCGCATCGGAGAGTGCTCTGGACAGTCTTGCTGAAATGGGTTTCGATCCCGCTTACGGAGCAAGGCCCCTGAAACGGGTTATTCAGAGAGAGGTTCAGAACCGTCTTGCAGAAGCGATTCTCAGAGGTGAAGTGATTACCGGGGGCACTGTCCGTCTTGATGCCAGAGGAGACGAATTCGTTTTCATACCGGGTTAATCCCTGACAGGTATGGGCACGGCGTACTGCCGTGCCCATTCCCGAAGACTTTTCTTCCTGCGGCACATCTCTTTTTCCGCTTATGCTCTTCTCCTATATTAAAGGAATTCTGGAAGCTTCCTGACTGATTGGATCATATTGAATATCAGCGTCGTAATACCTGCCTATAACTCAGAAGATACTTTAAAGATTGTTTTAAAGGCCATACTGAAAGAATTAGTGGAAAATGATCAGGTTATTGTGGCCGATGATCGCTCCTCTGATTCAACTGCTGAAATTGCCGGGGAAACGGATTGTGTGGATTATGTCCTGAGCAATCGTTCTTCTGGTGCAGCCGGGACCCGCAATGCCGGGGCCGCTCTGGCACGGAATCAGTGGATTGTGTTCATGGACAGCGATGCTGTTCCCCCTGAAGGCTGGAGAAAAATACTGGAAGAGAACATGCAGGCGGATTGCCAGGGGATTCAGGGAGTTTACGGAAAGAATTCACCGGGCACCGGAGCCGCTACTTACTACAAAAATTACTACTATCACTACACCTTTACCAAGAGGATAAGGTCTCAGTTCATTAACGGCTGCGCCACTTATTTTTTTGCGGTGAGAAGCAGTGTTTTCAAAGAGCTTCACGGTTTCAACGAAAACTTTTCCGGTGCATCCGTTGAAGATGCCGAGTTTGCGTCAAGGCTGGTAAGGTCAGGAGGTAGAATTCTACTGGTACCGGAGCTTGAGATCTACCACCTGAAACAGTATTCCTTCAGAGAATTCATTCAATATGAGTGGATGATCATGACTGCAAAAGCCCGTCTTCTCATGAATAAAGACGGTGGCGGGAGGAAAGGGCATTCAGTTTCAATGGCAAAACCTGCGGAAATGATCCATGTACTGATCTCCGGAGTACTTGTCTGGCTGATACCTGCCGGTCTTCTTTGCTGGATACTGGGTAATTCAGTGGGACTGGCCGCAGCGGCTGCCGGTTTTCTTTTCGTTGCTTCAAGTCACTGTTCCTTCTGGGCATCCATGGTCAAGGACGGCGGTGTGCGTGGATTGAAGGCATCTGCCCTTACTTTTCCGGATCTGATGCTGATGATACCCGCGGTGCTGTTTTCGGCTGCCCGGGTTATTCTGAAACCGTCATAATCCCGGATTTTTAAATGCATTTCCTCTTCCATTTCCATCTGCAGTAATGTATACTTGCACAACTTTGTTGCATCCTTTTCCGTTCCATCCTGGGGGATCTATGTCAAAAATCGTTATTGTGCTTCCGGCATACAACGCCGAGATGACTCTGCGGGAAACCCTGTCGGAAATTCCCCCGGGGCTCACGGACGAAGTACTCCTCGTTGACGATGCAAGCCGCGACAAAACAGTTGAACTTGCGGAATCTCTTGGACTGAAGGTCATTGTCCATCCCGAGAATCGTGGCTATGGGGGTAACCAGAAAACCTGCTATAACGAAGCCCTGAGACTCGGTGCGGATATCGTTGTTATGCTTCACCCGGATCTTCAGTATCATCCCAGGTATCTGACGGAACTCGTTCAACCTCTCATCGAGGGTACTGCGGATGCTTCCTTCGGCAGCAGAATGATTAACAGGAGAAATGCCCTTGAAGGAGGGATGCCTTTTTACAAATTCATCGCCAACATAATGTTGACAGGTTTCGAAAATTTTTGTCTGGGAGCTCATTTTACGGAGTACCATTCAGGTTTACGGGCATATACCCGTGAGTTTCTGGAAGCGGTTAATTACAATCAGAATTCCGATGGCTTTATCTTTGACAATGAAATCATTATTCAGGGTCTTCACAAAGGGTTCAGGATCCACGAGATATCGATCAAGGCCAGGTATTTCGACGAAGCCTCTTCAATCGGGTTTTTCCCCAGTGTCATGTACGGGTTGAGGATATTGAAGAGGATCGCCTCCTACAAGTTTCATCAGTGGGGCATCCGGAAGTCCTCCAGGTATTCCTGATGCATCTCCGGCCTGCTTCTTCTGTTAAACGAGGTGTAGAATGAGAATAGTACTTTTCGTTCCAAACTGGACATTTGTGGACATGAGGTCCGAAGATACACAGGGAATTGCCGGGGTCTGGCCTCCAACAGGTTTGATGTATGTTGCTGCGGTTCTGCAGAAAGCCGGCCATCAGGTGTTCATCGAGGACGGTGCCTTCTACAGCACGGAAGAATTGATCGAGAGGATACTCAGTCACGAACCGGATGTAACCGGTGCCTTCGTTATTGCCATGTTCTGGGAAAGAACCGTCAAGCTTTTCAAAAAGCTCAAAGCCGGGAAACCTTCACTGAAGATCATTGCCGGGGGACACGCTCCCTCGGCCCTGGGGAAAAGGTGTCTGGAAGAGTCACCTGAACTTGATGCCGCTGTTCGTGGAGAAGCTGAATACACTGTACTGGAACTTGTTGAAGCATGGAGCAACGGTTCAGATATTGACGGTATTAAAGGATGTACAGTAAGGGACAGCAGTGGAACCATAACGGAGAACCCGCCACGGGAACTGATAGCGAACCTCGATGAGCTTCCTTTTCCCGCGGTTGACCTCATCGATCTGAGTGTTTACCAGCCCTCTGCCGGACAGGTTCTCAGACTTCCGGTGATGCAGGTCATCAGTTCCAGAGGCTGCACTCATATGTGCCTTTACTGCTACAGGCTGATGGGTGAACATTGCCTGCGGATGCGGTCTCCTGAAAATGTGGTGGACGAAATCGAGCTGTACGTAAAGAAATACGGAGCAAAGGAAATCAAATTCTGGGATGAATTGTTCACCCACCAGAAGTCCAGGGTAATGGAGATCTGCCGTCTTATCATAGAAAGAAAACTGGATATCACCTGGTGGTGTTCGGCAAGAGGCGATACGGTGGACGAGGAAATGCTCAGAGCCATGAAGGATGCCGGATGCTGGTGTATCAATTTTGGTGTGGAGTCGGCGGTTCAGAAAAATCTCGATACCCTGAGGAAGGGAATTAAGATTCAGACCTCTATCGACGCCATCAAACTGACACACAAAGTGGGGATCAGAACCTTCGGGACCTACATATTCGGTATTCCAGGTGAAACCTGGGAAGAAGGTCTTGAAACCATCCGCCTGGCCAGAAAGCTCAGGTCGTTCTACACGGAATTTTTTCCCATCACTCCTTTTCCCGGGGCTGAACTCTATGACAATTCTGAGAAGTACGGGAGAGTTCTCAGAGACATTTCCGACACGGGAATGCTTAAGGAAGAGATTCCCTTCGAGCCTTATACGATGACCGCCGAAGAAATTTCAAAGCTGCGTAAGCTTGCCTACAGAACTGTATATCTTGATCCCCGCTATATTCTGATGAGGGTGTTCGCAGTAAGAAGCTGGTTTGAGGTTCAGACTCTTTTCAGAGGTGCGATCTCTCTCATAAAAATAATCTTCAGAAAGAAAAACACACAGAATTCGAATTGCTGATAGCGGAAAGGTTGTTTCATTTGGGTTTGATTAGGATGCTGCCGGGGCTGTTGAACATGAAACGACCTTCCTTTGTCATTCTGTTCGTTACATCGAAATGCAATGCCAGGTGTTCTTTCTGCTTCTATGCTGATAACATCAACCGCCTGCGCACGGAAGATGAGCTTACAGCCGGGGAGTATGATGCCATATCAAAATCCGCGGGAAGCATACCTTATCTGCTGATCTCCGGAGGTGAACCAGTTTTACGGGATGACCTCGAGGATATTATCGGCTGTTTTATTGAAAACGCATCTTCAAAATTCGTCACCGTTCCTTCCAACGGGCTTTCACCTGAGAAAACCTTTACTTTGTTCGACAACCTCACATCCCGTTATCCCGGAACTCATTTCAGAGCCGCCTTCAGCCTTGATTATCCTGACAGCCGGCACGACCGTACTCGAGGGGTGGAAGGATGCACCTTGTCCTTGCTTGAGGCTTCACGGCGCATAGGTGAACTTCGGGAAAAAAGGAGCAATCTGTCAATGGACCTGGTTACTGTCTTCATCGACCAATCCGAAGGGGATCTTAAGGCACTCAGGGAGTTTGCCGCTGAAAACATCAGACCGAACAACCATGAGCTCCATATTCTCCGATCGGATACTCCCGGGGGCGCTCCTGCTTCAGTGGACATCCACAGGTTTCTGGGGGAACTTGTAATTTTCGGAGAAAAAGCCAGATCCAGGGAGACCCGAGCCCTGAGTCCTCTTTTCCGCGGGATCAACAACACGTTTCTGGGTGCCATGAAGCGTCTCTGTAAGGGGGAGTGGATAGGTCCGTGCAGAGCCGGGACCAAATTCACGGTAATCAATGAACAGGGCAAGGTAAGACTCTGCGAAATAAGGGATGACATACTGGGAGATCTTCGTAAAAACGGATATGACCTGAAGGGAATACTCCGTTCAGAATCATCCCTCGAGGCAATCAGTGAGATGAACAGGGACAAATGCACCTGCACATGGGAGTGTGCCATGTCCACCAATGTTATTTATAACCCAAGGTTTTTTCCCGAGTTGACCTGCAGAACTTTCCGGGAACTTATTACCAGAAGGAATCCTCAATGAAAGTTACTCTTGTAAAAACCCCTGTGGTCAATTTCAGAAACAGCCCCTTCGGTTCTGTGCCGGGAGTACCCACAAATCTTGCATACCTCGCGGCGGTTCTTCATGAAAACGGTCATTCCGTTGCAGTCGTGGATGCCTACGGTTTGGCCCCCCACAGATTCTCACCATACATGAAGAAGTTCGAGGTGAGGGGTCTGCTCCCTGCCGAGATAGTCCGGTGCATACCTGAAGATACAGAGGTTATAGGGCTTTCCGTTCACTGCACCCTGGAACACGGGATGGCGGTGAGTATTCTCAGTGAGTGCCGGAAGCAGTTCCCCGGTATTCCGCTGGTGGTGGGCGGTTACCATACCACATTTGCCGTAAAACCCTTTCTTGAAGCCGGGGCGGATTATGTGCTGCAGGGAGAGGGTGAACATCGTTTTCCCATGCTTCTTTCCATTCTCGAGTCCGGCGGGGAGTTCACTCTCGACGGGATCCATGGACATGGATACAGCAATGAGAGAACTCCTGAGGTGTGTCAGATAGAGGACTTCCCCTTTGGCTTCTTTGATGTTCTTCCCCTGGAGACCTACTGGGGTCTGAGGTTTGCCCATGGTCCGGTTCAGTCCGATAAATATCTATCCATCTTCACCAGCAGGGGCTGTCCTTTCAACTGCGCCTTTTGCCAGACTCCAATGATGTGGGGGCTTAAATGGATGGCAAAGAGCTACACGCGGATCGTGGATGAGATGGATTACTACAACCGGAAATACGGCGTCAGCGAATTTCACATTCAAGATGAGAATTTTTCCCTTTCCCGGGAAAGAACAAGGGATTTTGCCAATGAACTGATAAGAAGGGGAAGGAACTACACCTTCTGCTTTCCATCGGGAGTGAAGGCTGAAACACTGGGACGCGAGGAACTGGAGCTGCTGAGAAACGCAGGATGCTATTACATGGGGATATCTCCGGAATCCGCCTCTGAAAGAGTTCTTAAGGCGATGAACAAGGTAGTCGACCTCGACCACGTGGAGAAAGTTGTAAGGTGGTGCTTTGAACTGGGGATAGGGATTAACTGCAACTTCGTTCTCGGTTTTCCCGGAGAGGAAAAAGAAGACAGGAAAAAAACCTACAGATTCATCCGCAAACTAATCAGGCTTGGTCTTGATGAAATAGTGGCATTCATGCTTACACCGCTTCCCGGTACTCAGATGTCACATCTTATGCCCGAGGATATCGAGTACGAAGAGATCAACTTTTCCCCTACCTGGCGGGAGAATTACAGCACTATAAGTCGAGCCAGGCTTTGGATCTACTCTCAGTTCATAGTCCTCAAGCTTCTATACCACCCATGGAAAAGCCTTCAGATCATTGCAAGCATTGCCACTCGTAAATTCCGTTTAAAAGGAGACATGACAGTATACCGGTTCATGGTGGATTTTTACGACCGGATATTCAAATCACTGATCCAGAAGAGGAAAAGTATTGATCTGCCGCGGGTGAAATTTCATCCACCCCGGGAAGACCTTTGAGAGTACGGTATAATCCTTTGTTTCGCTTGCTTTTGCTCTGAATTTCGTATCGGTGATTCTGCGAATAAACACAGCCTGTTTGCTGGAGGGACCCCATGAAAAGAAAGATTTTCCTTTCACTTCTTCTGCTTGCCGGATTTACCGTTTATGCACATTCTCCCTGGAGACTCCACGGTTATGCAGATAAAATCGTACAGCTCTTCACAGTGTTCCCGGCTGTTCTTCTATTCTCATTTACAGGTCTTAATCCCTTTAGAAAAGTATTAGGCACACTGCGCTCCGTTCCCACCGGAGTTTTCCTGTTCCTGGTTTCTTTTCTGGTACTTGGATTTATGATTTTCATGGCGCTGGTCCCCCTGGAAGGAATTCCCAAGGGCGGTGATGAGGTGGCATACCTGTTTCAAAGCAGAATTTATGCAGATGGTGAACTGGCAGCGCCGGAACCTGCTGTGGAAAACCCCCGGGATCTGTTTCCCTTCAGACATTTTATTTTCCGCGGTGGAGAATGGTATATCATGTATACTCCGCTGCACGCCTTGTTCATGGCCCCGTTTGCCCTTGCCGGCATGTCCTGGCTGATGGGTCCTCTGGAATCCATTCTTGCTCTGATGGCTGCGTTTCTTTTAATGAGGCGGCTTGCCGGTGAACAGGCAGCCAGGCTGGGTACCGGCATTATGGCTCTTTCTCCGTATTTTCTTTTCATGGGCTCCAGCCATATGGCTCATAACACTAATCTCATGCTTGTTACCTGGGCCCTGTATTTCCTTGCCAGAGGGGTACAGGAAAACCTCTGGTCGAATGAGATGGCCTGCGGATTTCTTCTTGGTCTTGCCCTGAGCACGAAGCCCTATCCCATAATTCCCTGGACAGTTACAATAGTCATCGTGCTCTTCGTGAAACTTAAGCTGAGAGCAGTCCGGGTGCTCCTTCTCATTGCCTCGGGAGCTCTTCTTCCAATTGCTTTGTTTCTTTACTCAAACTACCGTTACAGTGGAGACCTGTTTTCCCCGGCATACAATCTGGCCAGGGGAGGAAAGCTTATCGGTTTCGGCGATGGCAAAGCGTGGTTCCCTGAATATGGAGACAATGTCCATACACCGCTGAGGGGTTTGTTAAATGTTCTTAAACAGGCGGGAACGGGAAGCACGATTCTGCTCGGGTGGCCCTTCCTCTCCCTGCTTCCTGCTCTTGCCGTAATCATTCACCGGGAAACGGCGAAGAAAACATGGCCCCTCTACATTTCCATACTGATGATAGCTCCTTTCATGGTCCTTCATTACGCGTCTGCAATAGGTTATGGCCCAAGGCATTACTATACCGCACTTCCTTCTTTCTCCCTTCTGACCGCCGCCGGCATCGGCGTACTGGTTAGAAAATGGGGAGAGAGGGCTGAAACGGCGGTTGCAGGACTTTTTCTAACCGCTACTCTGCTGATATACATACCCGACGGTGTCAGCCTGAGAAGCGGTCCCTGGCAGGCAATTGACTCTATCCCCATGGATCTGGCTGAAAAGAACGCGGAACCGCCTGCGGTGATTTTCATGGAATCAAGCGAACACGGTTATCCGAATATTCTCAGCGGTCTTGCTTTCACGGATCCATTCCTGGAGGGAGATTTCGTGTTCTGCGCCCATCAGACCGCTGATGAGGACAGGGAGCACATTGAAGGAATATTCTCGGGGAGGAACCCTTACCTTTTCTATTCCGAAGATGGCGGATCATTCATTGAGCCATGGTCTGACAGTTTAGCGAACGAGCTGACACCTGAACGTGAACTTCGACCGGAGTGGGCTCCCGAGAATTTCGGTGATTAAGACTTGATTCCCCATGCCATAAGGCTTCTTGCGCCGGCAAAGCCATGTTTTTCGAAGTGTGCCTGGGCTTCCTGTCCCTGTTTCTCAAGTTTTATGCTTCCCGAAGCCCTTTTCATGTAGGATTCCCAGGTTGCCTTTATGTGTTTTCCCACGTGTTCATCGAAGGGATCTTCACAGGGAAAATCGAGGGTTTCGAATCGCATTGTGCTGATCCCCGAAGAGAGAGCCGCGTCTTCAAGCTGCTTTCTGGTGTAAACCGGGTTGTGAACCGCTCCGGAGGAACTGTCCACGGCTCCCCACCAGTTATGCATGATGTTGTGGGTCTGCTGGGAAGGAGTCTGATCTTCATCTGAGTACATCTCCCTTATGAGAAGCATACCGCCGGGACGGAGCACTCTGGTCATCTCCGCCAGGACCGATCCGGGGTTTTCCATGTGGTGAAGGGAGTTGGATATCGTCACTGCAATGAAGGTGTCTTCACGGAAGGCAAGTGCTCCTGCATCCATGGCTGCGGGAATAATGTTTTCTCCGGTTCTGTCCCTGACCATACGAAGGGGATCAAGAAACGCGTCGGTTGCCGCGATGAAACCGGGGCCTCCCCTTAACTTCTCCACCGTCATGGCGAAATTTCCAGCCCCTGTGGCCACATCGAGAACCGCTCCATCGGTAATGCTGCCAAGAACCCTCTCCATGGTATCGTTGCCATGCTCCATAATGATAGTTTCCTTTCAGGAGTGCTGCAGGATTATTATAACATGCAGGCAAAACTCGTCTCTGCTCTGGCCTGCCATAGGCTGCAAATATGCTCAAAAAATATTCTAATTTGACAAAAATATATTACAATATATAATATTGCTGATGGCACAATCAGATTGGAGTTCATATGAAAGCTGCGTTTTTTGCTTCAGCAGTTGTTTTGATCCTGGCTGGATGCGGTGCGGATGGTGTCGATCCTTCATCTTCCCCAGGGCATACTGCAGTAACTGATACCGTTCTGATCACAGTTGCAGATACCATCGGGGTGCTTATGGGTGACACTCTTCTGGAGTTCGGTAATATCACCGACGCTTCCATGACCCCCCGGGGAAACCTCTTCATTCTGGATGGACTGAAGGCCAGACTGGGGATTTATTCTCCGGAAGGAGATTTTATAAGATTTGTCGGAAGGTACGGTTCAGGCCCCGGTGAGTACCAGTATCCGAAGAGCTTTGCACTAATGGATGATGGCAGCATGGTTGTTTCAGACTGGGGTGCAATTGCCACCACATTCCTTGATACAGAACTGGAGTTCGATACCCTTCTGGCAGGTTACCCGGCAATTGCTCCTGACAGGATCGTGCCATGTCCCGGCGGTTCATACGTTGGCATGAGCCTGGAATACAGTCTGGAAAACGGGGAACCCGCCGGAGAGACCTTCCTGGCAAGGTTTGGAAGATCCATGGCCCCCCGGCATATCTATGCAGGTTTTCCCATGAGGTTCACAGTTGACGAAGACGGCGATCTGAATGTGCATACGGTGGGAATGGCATGGGATACGGCCCGGGACGGTTCCGTGTGCCTGGCACAGACCTGTGACAGCATCTGGGCATTCACACTGTTCGACCCCAGCGGGGAAGAGCTTTTCACCATGGAAAAAGAATGGGAGAAGGTCCCGAAAACCGAAGAGGAACTTGCCGAGGGCGTGTACCACGAATCCCTGTCCACAAGCGAGGAAAGCGGTAACTCCATGAACAGGAACAGAGAATACGAAAATCAGCCTCGCTATTGGAATGCCATCAGTTCCATTAACATCGATGACAGCAACAGGATCTGGGTGGGACAAGGCTGGACGGATCATCCCGTATTCGAGGTCTACGATTTCCAGGGGGAACTGCTTTTTGTCGCCGAGATAAGGGAACTGAATGGAACAAGCGGTTTCAGCTACTGTTTCCACAACGGATTCATAGCCTTCGATACCGCGCCTGAAGACTACCCCAAGGTTTACCTGCTTGCGGGGGAGGTTCTAGTACCTTTTCCCGGCAATGAACTGTAGGGTTCCCTGAAGAATTCCCCAGCCGAGAACTGCCATGTCATATATGCAGAGAGGAATAAACGGTACCAGTATTCCCCTGCCCATTTCTTCCTGTGCCATACTGAGGAATTTCCCGTGACACAGAAGGGCAAGAAGAAGAAAAAATACCGCTGAGGAAAGAAACACTGGGTTCAGGAATAACAGGCCTGTCAGAAGTGATAGCTCCGCAAGCAGAATGAGCAGAATGGATAGTACCACCCATCTGCTGTGGTGGGTTCCCGATTCCCTTGCGTTCATGTAACGTGCCATAAGCCGGTTCTTGATCTGTCTCCATCCGCTCTTTGCCTGAGCCCTTGCCATTCTCAATCTCCGCTTTGTGAACTGGGAGATAGTGTAGCTGGCAAGATGAGTCACCAGGAGTTCTTTATCAAGGACTATTTTCCCGCCGGAGTCCGCAATGGTATAGCCCAGTTCTTCATCTTCCACCGTGGGTTCGGGGATGCGTACGTTGAAACCGCCGATATGGAGGAATTCAGCCCTCTTTATCGCTGCGCAATATGTGGCGAATGCAGCTGTTGTGCCCCGGGGTATTCTGTTCAGGCTGTACCAGTAGTAGAAGTTCTGGTAACGGGAGACGCTGCCACTAGCAGGACATACAGGTGTATAGAGAGTTTGAACCGCCCACACGGAATCATCGGAGAAGTGCTTCATGATCTTTTCCAGAAGATCCTCCGGAATGATCACGTCTGCGTCAAGGAAGAGAAGAACATCTGACGATGCAGCTTCAGCGCCCATGTTTCTGGCGGCTGCAGGCCCCCTTCTTCCGCCTGTATTGAGAATTCTGACCTTGTATGAAGAAGCAATTACCGCTGTTCCGTCGCTTGATCCATCATCTATCACAATGATTTCATCAGCGGTACAGGTTTGTACCTTCAGTGAGCAAAGGCACTGATCAAGGGTGTGTTCCGCATTCCATGCTGGAATGATTACGGCAACAGATGGGTTCAATTCTAACTCCGGTCCTATTTCGCAGCCCACATCCGGTGAAAGGACGAATATATTTGAACTCATATGAAATACATACCGATGGCAGGGCAGCGGCACCGGGGACAGGTCCCGGGCAGATCATTGGATGAGAAATACTGTTTTATCTGCGACGATGGATCAAGTCCCGTTGCAGTCAGGGGGTAAGCGGATGACTGCTCTATGGCCGGAACTGTTGGTTCTGGTTCTGTTCCTTGCAGGAGACCTTTTCTGGGATGGAATGGCCTCAGCCGCAGCCGGTGCCGCGGCGGGGGTCCTGTCTTTCGTGGTACTGCTGTTTTTCAAACGAAGGAAACCGGCTTTGATCCTGGAGGGTCTCGTATTCGGAGGGATCACTGCCCTTGGTGAGACCGTGGCGTTTCCGGGGGGAAACCTGATTTTCATGGAACTGGTACTGGGCCAGATACTTCTGTTTTCAGCTCTATTCCGGTGGAACATTTTCGAGAAAATGGCCGGGGGGCTTGGCAGGGGCTTCATCTCCTCCGCCGGTCAGGGAATACTGACTGCTGTCATGGGAGGGATATTTACCCTTCATTCAGTGATTTATGCAGTCCTGACTTACATGGGCGCAGGAGATTTGCTTGCCGGGGTGATTTTGTTTGCGGTTCTTTACATTGTGGCTCTCAAACTGTATTCCAGCCGGTTAAAGGAGGCTGACAGGCGGGGAATACCCGTTTTGTTAAAGGATCGGGAAGACGGATACGTATTGAAGAAACAGAACGAAAACCTGGGAACCTTTGCTCTGAAGGACAACGGGGGAGGAAATGCCATTGTTTCAGGGGTTTCGATCCAGGTGTCCACCGGGGAGTTTCTGACAGCTCTTGAGAAATGTCTCCGAAGGGAAGGGTTTCGTTTCCTGCTTCTCCATAACTGGCAGGAAGATGAGCTCGAGCTTGAGATGGATGGGTTTTCCCGGTTCCGGGAATTCTGGAGGAAACCTCTCTGACTTGGTTTCATGAAAAATGACTCTTTTCCCGCTGGCAATCAGTCTTGTACGGAGCGGTTCCAGTATCTTTCTCTGCACCTTCAGAGGTTGACGCTTATACACTTCAATGCCATTGTAGAAACCCACA
>CAZNFQ010000015.1:0-31443 GCA_964571965.1 uncultured bacterium
TCGACAGGCTGAAGAAGGAAGCCGCAGCCAATGCCGAGGCTGACAAGCGCCGGATGAAGCTTGTGGGCCTGCGCAACGAATCCGATGAGGCTATTTACAGGGCAACGAAAGCCCTCAAGGTCGCCAGAGAGGAACTTGAGAAAGAATCCTGGGAAGATCTGGAAACCGCAGTCAAAGACCTTAAGAAGCTCCGTGACGGCGACGACGCCCTTACCCTGGGCAAGGCCATAAGCGGTGTTCGTTCCCTGACCGAATCCATCACCAAGCTCATTGCCGTTTTCGAGAAGGATGAAGACTCCGCCGCTAGCGAGTTTTTAGAGTCCATTTCCGATGTCTCATCCTCGGATGATGAAACGGAGGACATCTCCACAGGGGAATAGCCGCCTCTTCAAATGCTTTCTTTTGTATTAAGAGGCCGGGATTTGTATATTTCACGCCATGAATCCATACGAAGTATTAGGAGTGGACAGAAACGCGTCCGCTGATGAGATAAAAAAGGCCTACCGGGTTGCGGCGATGAATAACCATCCTGACCGCAATCCAGGGGACGGAAAGGCCGAAGAGCGTTTCAAAGAGGCTGCCAGAGCCTATGAAATTCTGAGCAATCCTTCTCGCAGAGAAGCATACGACAGGTTCGGCACAACTGGAGAACCGGGTTCCTCCGGCATGGGAGGAATGGAGGATATCTTCGGAGGTTTCGGCCTTGACGACGCCCTAAGGGCTTTCATGGAGAACTTCGGGTTTTCCTCCGGAGGCTCATCAGGCGGGACCATTCGCGGCGATGACGTTACCGTACGGGTCGATCTGGATCTCAGCGAGGCTGCCCTTGGGGGCAGTCGAGAGATACAGGTGGAAAGGAACGCAGCCTGCAGTGAATGCGCCGGAACCGGGGCGGACAGCAGCGCAGGATCTGATACATGCCGTCACTGCAACGGTATGGGGAGAATATCATCAACCCGGAATACTCTTCTGGGAAGCTTCAGAACCGTTAAGGAATGTCCAATCTGCAGAGGTTCGGGGAAGGTACCGAAAAAGATGTGCTCCCAGTGCAGGGGCAAGGGTTTCGAGAAGAAGAAGTCTTCCATCACCGTGGATCTTCCGGCGGGTCTTTCACCGGGGCATTACATCAGGCTCCGGGGGCAGGGTGATCACCCGGGACAGGGCGGAGTGCCCGGTGACCTGAGGCTGCTTGTGAATCGTATCGACTACGGCTCATTTACCAGAGAGGAGGACAACCTTGTTTATCCCCTTCTCATTTCCTATTCCCAGGCGGTTCTCGGCGACGATTTCACAGTTCCGGCACCCGATGGCGAACCTGTAACCGTCAAGGTTCCCCAGGGAACCGCAGCAGGAACCAGAATTCACATCAGGAACCGTGGAATGGGAAGACTTAACCACAGGGGCCGGGGTGACCTCATCGTTCAGGTTCAGATACATGTTCCCTCCAGGATCAAGCGGAAAGAGAAGGAACTTCTCAGGGAGCTGGAGGAATCTCCTTCATTCAGTGTAAGTAAAAAATGACCCGCAGAGGGCTGGAAAAGCTTGAGTTCCACAGGATCCTGAAAACCGTTGCTGACGGTGCCCATACCACCGCCGGGAAAGAACTGGTCCTCGATCTGGTCCCCGCCGGGACCAGGGCAGAAGCAGAAGGTTTACGCCAGGAGACCCTTCATGGAGCGGCACTGCTCCAGGCATCCATCGAACCTGTTCTATCCAGTGTGGAAACCGCATCTGAAGCAGCTGATGAATTGAATGCAGGGGCCATTGCCCTTGAACCTTCACTGCTGAGAGGCGCAGGTTCATTTCTCGGGGACACAGCGGAATTCGCCGGCAGGGTTCTAAAAGTCAGGGAAGACCTGCCGGGTGTTCTGCACGATACCATCTCGACTCTCCCTGATTTGACACATCTTTCTCTGAAACTGCTGGGTATTACCACACCCGACGGCGAGCTTTCACCATCTGCTTCCCCTGCCCTCCGGAAATTGACAAAAAGGATAGAAAGCCTACGTTCCTCCCTCTCATCAAGGCTCTCGTCCATTTGTGCAGGTTTTGCCGGTACAGGGGTAGTCAGGGACGCTCCGCCTACAGTGAGAGCCGGCAGGTTCGTCATTCCCGTGGCGGCATCCAGAAAGAACTCCGTGAGGGGAATCGTACACGACAGATCGGACAGCGGAGCAACGGTATACATAGAACCGTCACAGCTGGTGGAGGCAGGAAACGAACTCCAGGAAGCGGTACTTGACCTGGAGCAGGAAAGAAGACGGATCCTCAGGGAAGCCACGCTCCTTCTAAGGCAGGAGCTGAAGAACCTGGAGTACTCCCTGAAGACAGTTACAGCTCTGGACATGATCTTCGCAAGATCACGATATCATCTGAAGTATGGTACCGTTTTCCCCGATGAAGGTCCTTTGGATCTGAAGGATCTGGTCCATCCTCTGCTTCCAGCTGAGACAGCTGTAAAGAGTCACGTCAAACTTCCTTCTGACTGGCGTGTTCTGGTTGTCAGCGGACCCAACGCCGGAGGCAAGAGCGTTCTTCTGAAAGCAGTGTCCCTTGCATCGGTTTCCGCCCGGGCAGGGCTGGGAGTTCACGCGGGGGCTTCATCCACCATGCCGTTTTTCAGCAGTATCCTTGTTTCCATGGGAGACAATCAGTCTATAGCAATGCATCTCAGCACCTATTCAGCAAGGCTTTCAGAGCAGAAAAGAATTCTCCGGGAAGGCGGAAGCGAAACTCTTGCTGTGATAGATGAACCCGCTGCAGGTACTGATCCTGTTACCGGAGCCGCCCTTGCGGCGGTGTTTCTCCAGAGGATCGCCGATTCCGGGGTTAGAGCCATCGTCAGTACTCACATGGGTCAGCTGAAACTGCTTGCCATGGACAAACCGGGATTCATAAACGGTTCGATGTCATTCAATTCCGAAACCTTAACACCCGGTTACAGATTCATCCCTGATATCCCCGGTGCTTCCTGCACGCTGGAAGCGGCTGCCATTGCGGGATTTCCCGAAGACCTTCTGAAAGAAGCTTCCAGCCTTTCCGGAGATTCATTCAGCCTCGACAGTCTCGTGGCCAGTCTCCTGGAGCTGGAAGAGAATCGAAAGAAGGAGCTGGAGGAACTTAAAAGGGAGAGGATGCTCAGCGAGGAGCACAGCAGAAGGCTGCAGGAGACCACCGACAGAGTGAACAGAGAAGCAGAGGAAGCAGCAGCCAGCGCCGAGAGGGAAAGGGCCGAAAAACTTCGCAGCATTCAATCCAGGGCTGATTCCCTTCTTGCAACTCTTGCGGGAACCGGCCAGAGGGATCAGAGACTTCAGGCGAGAAGGAAGCTCAGTGAACTGGCAGAAAAGGAATCTCACGAAGCTGTCGCCATGGGGGATCACCCCGAGAAACCATCTGAGCCCCTGAACCCGGGAGACAGGGTTAAGGTCCAGGGATGGACGGATACCGGAACAGTGGAGAAAGTTAACCGCTCATCCGCAATGGTGCGCCTTGGTTCCATGCTGGTGAAAAAAGACCTGTCTCTGCTGATCCGGGTAGATACACCGGAAAAAGTTAAAGCCTCCTCTTCCGAGTATCAGACCCCCAGTGAAAGCCCTGAGGCCATGCTTCTCGGACTGACGGTTGACGAGGCAATTGCAGAGCTTGATATAAAGCTGGATAACTGCGCCGCCATGGGTTTGAAAAGACTCAGGGTGATCCACGGCAAAGGCAGGCTGATGAAGGGTGTTACCGACTGGCTGAGAAGGGACCGCAGGGTCAGGTCAGTTTCTATGGCGGCCCCGGAAGAAGGCGGCACCGGTGCATCCATCGTAACGGTTAAGGGGTAGGGATGGGCTATAATCCGGTGGACATCGAGCTGCTCAAGGATTCAGTTGACATAGTTGCCACCATCGGTCAGTACGTGGAACTGAAGAAATCGGGAAGCTCCTGGAAGGGGCTCTGCCCTTTCCACAGGGAGAAGTCCCCCAGCTTTCATGTTTCTCCTGAACGGGGCACCTGGAAGTGCTTCGGCTGTGATGCAGGCGGAGATGTAATCTCATTTCTCGAGAGATACAAGGCCCTGGACTTCCTGGAGGTCATAGAGGAGCTTGCAGAACAGAACGGTTTAGAGCTAAAACCTTCAGGCAATACCGGCTCCACCAGGGAAACAAAGACATCTGTGATAAAACTCCTTGAAGAGACTCAGAAATTCTTTACCGGGGAATTCAAGGGACAGTCAGGCAGCGAAGCCAGGAAATATCTGGAAAGCAGGAGTATCGACGAGAATATCCTGCGAATGGGGATCGGCTATGCCCCGGGGGGTAACGCCCTTCTTGCCCATCTGCAGAGTAAAGGGTATTCCGTATCCTCGATGGAAGAGGCGGGTGTTGTAAAAACAGGAGACCGGGGTCCATACGACTTTTTCAGGAACAGGCTGACCTTTCCGGTAAGGGATCGAAGGGGCAGGGTGGTCTCATTCGGAGCAAGAGCCCTGGATTCAGAGGCAAAAGCCAAGTATCTGAACGGTCCTGAAACCGCTGTTTACAGGAAGGGTACTTTCCTATACGGCTACAGCAGGGCCCACAAAGAGGCCCGAAGCCAGGGCCGTGTTATTCTGGTAGAGGGTTACTTCGACCACGCAAGGCTTCTCTCCAACGGCTTCGGTGAAACCGTGGCCGCAAGCGGAACGGCATTCACCGAGAAACAGGCCAGGAACCTCATGGGAATGGCAGATCGGGTACTCATCTGCTATGACGGTGACAGTGCCGGAAGGAAAGCATCCGTAAAGGTTGCCAAAATCATTCTCTCCCAGGGAGGATACGCAGAGATCATAAGGCTCCCGGACCGCATGGATCCTGACGATTTCATTCTGAACAGAGGAAGAAATGAGTTCGAGTCTCTCATAGAGCAGGCCATGGATCCAATATCATTCTGCATATCCCTCCTTCCCGGGAAAAAACTGGATGGCTACAGACGGGTTGTTCTGGCACAGAGACTTATTCAGGTGGCCGCTGCGGCTTCCAATCCCCTGGTGGAAGAAGATCTGCTGGGGAAGGTGGAGTTGTTCAGCGGTTTTTCCAGAACGGCCCTTCTAAAAACAGTGGAGGAACAGTTCTCTTCCGCAGAAAGGAGGGATATGCCTTTGGCTGCCCTGCTTTCTCCCGGCGACAAATCCGTTCTCAGGGCTTCCACCGCCGGAGGAAAACTGGACAGGAACCTCATCCGTTTCCTGAAAGTCGAAGACATGCTGTCGGATACGGGGAAAAACATACTCCAGGAGCTGAAAGCCCAGGTGGATATGGGTTATTCCTCTGTGATGCCCGGGGAGATGAGCCAGGATCTTGCTGCTGTATGTGCGGATTTGTCGGGTCAGCTGCATTCCGTTACCACCGATGAGATCCAGAAGTTGAAACACGCTATTGAGCGCAACAGGCGGGAAAAACCAAGGAAGAAGCAGCTTCTGAAGGAACTGGAAACTGCAGACCCCGTACGTGAAGCTGAGATACTGGAGGACCTCAAGGACGCAGGGGGTCTTCATGACGGCTAGAAGGAGGTCGGAGGATTCCTCGGGAACGATCTTCATGTCACTTGTGGGCTCGAAGGATCTGGTGGACGCTTCCAGAAGAGCCGTTCTGGCACAGAAGATAAGAGAAGCAAGAAAGGGTCTGCGGGAGCTCATGGGGATCCCTCCGGGCAGCCGAGACTGGTCACAGGTGCAGAAAGAGATATACCGCAGGCTCGAAGAGATCTCAGACGTGGATGTAAAAAGAAAAGCAGAAGTTCACATCGAAAGCCTGCTGGATGCTGAAGAGGAACTGATAGAAGGTAACCTGAGACTGGTCCTCATGGTGGTAAGACGCTATGCAAGATGCCAGATGGGAGCCCTTGAGGAGATGGACTTCGTTCAGGAAGGCTGTGAGGGTCTTCTTGATGCAGTGAGAAGATTCGATTTTGCCGGGGGAAAGGGTTTTCTCACCTATGCTGTGATACGCATAAAGAAGAGAGTTCTCCTGGCAATGGAAAAGCAGCAGAGACTGGTCAGAATTCCTTCGCATGCTGTTAAAAAGTCACTGTATCTCAGGGAAATCATTGAAGATTTTGCCTGCAGAGAAGGAAGATATCCCCTGTCACACGAAATAGAAAAGGAAACCGGCAGCAGCATTGACTGGCCTCTGATACTCAGCCTGTCGGAAAAAGTGATTCCCTTCCACGCCCCGCTGTCGGATACAGATATTTCACTCTCTGAAAAGATACCGGGCAATTCTCCCAGCCCTGAAGATATCGGATTGGAAGATGTGCTGGAAGCGGCTCTGTCCAAACTGGACAAGAGATCAAAGTATGTTCTCGTTATGCGCTACGGCCTAATGGACGGTGAAGCCCAGACCCTGGACAGCATATCAAAGGTTCTTGGTCTTTCAATAGAAAGGACGAGGCAGATTGAAAAAAACGCTATCAGCCTCCTTCGCGATTCTTTCGACGGTTATTCCATTACTGACTGGCTGCAGCAGTGAAACTCCGGTAGTTAAAGCCGGGGACGACACCGCAGCCGTTGTATTCGGGCCATCACTTACCGAGCTTTTTTATGAAGCCGGTATAGAGGACAGACTGGCGGCTGTGGACAGGCATTCCACCTGGCCCGCCGAAGCCGGTGAGCTGCCCTGCGCCGGAGACTTTCTCTCCCCCTCCCTCGAGGCGGTGGCCGGCATAAACGCAACATCCATTCACGTGGCAGGTACCAGCAATAACCTCAGAGCCCTTGCGGATCAGCTGGGCATACCATACTACAGCTACTCCTTCGATACCCTGGAGGACATCATGGAATCAGCCGACGGAATCGAGGAACTCTACCCCGAGGCGGATCTGTCAGACTACAAAGCATCGGTAACGGGTGCACTGGATTCCCTTTCCCGGGAGCATACGGGGGATTCTCTGCTTGTGATGGTCGTCATTTACCTGGAAGAAGACGGCGCGATAACCCTGGCAGGACGGAACACTTTTTTCGCAGACATCATCCAGGGTGCTGGATGCCGGCTTGCCGCCCCTGATGCCGGCAGCTACCCGGCGGTATCAGTGGAGGGAATTATCTCCATGGAACCTGACAGAGTACTTGTTCTTGCACCGGGTGCTGACCCCGAACGTATTATTGACATCTGGACTTCAGGGGGATTGTCTTCCTCCGGAGTTAGTGTCCTCACCGGCGAGCACATACTGATCCCCGGGGCCAGGCTGCCTCTAACAATAAGGGAGATAGGCTCTTGCCTCAACTGAAGCTTGAAGATTTCAGTGCCGGGTACCCCGGGGCTTCAAGGGTCATCAGCGGTGTTTCAATGACCCTTGCCCGTGGAACGGTTACTGCGGTGATAGGGCCCAACGGAAGCGGGAAGAGCACTCTTCTCAAGGGGATCATGGGTTTCCCCGGAGTGGAATCATCTCCCGGGGTGTATCTGGATACCGTTCCTGTTCACACCATGGGCAGGAAAGAGAAAGCTCTGAAGATCGGTTACCTTCCTCAATTCCCGCCGGTTCCTCAGGGTCTTACCGGGTTGGAGACTGTGCTGCTGGGAAGATATCCCCACAGGGATCCCTGGTCCTTCGATTCAGCGGAAGACAGGAAAGCAGCTCTTCTGGCGCTGGAAAAGGTGGATGCCGTTCATCTGGCTGACAAATACGTGAACAGGATATCCGGCGGTGAATTCCGACTGGTCAACCTGGCCGGAGTCCTGGTTCAGGAAACACCTGTAATCCTTCTGGATGAACCTGCGTCATCTCTGGACTACGGTCATGCATCCCATATCTGGAGAGTTCTCTCACAGCTTGCAGAGGGGGGCAGGATCATCATTGCCACCACCCATAGAATAGGAATGGCCGCCGGTTATCTCAACCGGGTTCTCCTGCTTTCAGGTGGAAAACCCGCCGGTTTCGGAACCGCAGAAGAGATATTTACCGGAGAGGATCTGCTGGCAAGTGTATACAAAACACCTCTGAAGGTTGTCAGGAACAGTGCAGGAAAGGGGTGGGTAGTATGCCCGGCAGGGGAAAGCTGAGGGGAACCGCGGCAATTCTTTTTATCCTTCTCTTTCTTGGGATTGCTCTATCTCTGGTGGCAGGGCCTGCAGGGGTAAGGGCTCCCTGGGCCATACTTCGCGATCTTCGCATACCAAGGATCATTCTGGCCGTGGTGGCGGGGGCATCTCTTTCAGTATCAGGATGTGTTCTACAGGCTGTTCTGCGTAATCCACTTGCCACACCTTACACCCTGGGGATCAGTGCCGGAGCAGGGGTCACCGCCGGGATTCTCATTCTTTCGGGCGTGGTTATTCCCGTTTTCCTGGTCTATCTTGCGGGGACCCTGGGAGCACTGGCTGCCGCCGGTCTCACATGGTTTCTGGCGGGAAGGAGCAGAAGGGAGCCTGCCAGTCTGATCCTTGCAGGAGTCACGGTAAACCTCCTTGGCGCATCCTTCCTTCTTCTGATCGAATACATCAGTCCAGCGTCGCGTCTTGTGGAGATCGTACGTTGGATGATGGGTGATCTTGCGGTGGCAGGCTACAGCAGGGTTCTTTTCCTTTTACCTTTTTTCGCTGCCGGAAGCCTGGTTCCACTCCTTCGAACCGGCACCCTCAACCAGTTCCTTGCGGGAACGGAAATGGCTGAATCCAGGGGTGTGAATACCTCCAGAGAGAGACTGATGCTTCTTCTCTCTGCCGCGGTTCTCGCAGGGGGAACCGTTGGAGCCGTTGGCCCGGTAGGGTTCATCGGACTTATCGTGCCCCATGCGGTTAGAAGACTTTCCGGGGGAGACTACAGGAAACTTCTTCCCCTTTCGGCGCTTGGTGGAGCTGTGCTCATGGTGTGGGCGGATCTCGTTTCAAGGGCAGTATTGTCCCCGGCGGAACTTCCCATCGGAGTTCTTCTCTCTCTTCTCGGAGGCCCGTTTTTCCTCTATCTGCTCATAAAGAAACCCCGCCTGTAAAGGCGGGGCCTCAAAGTTCATTTTCCGGGTTTACTGAGCTGCTTCCTGTCTTGCGGCGTAATCCGCCCGGAGTGAATCCATTGTGTTGTAGTATTCTTCCCGGCCGTCCTCGATCTCAGCACCGGCTCTAAGATCGGCCATGAGTTTCTCAGTGTAGCGCGAGTTGTAGCTGCTCTGCATCGAGAGATAGAATCCTGCCAGCTGAGTCCTGTCTTCAGGTATCTGAGCTTCGGTTCGCGAAGAGATTTCTACCAGGTAGGCAATCCCGTTGTTCACGAAGGGACCGGTAACCGTGTACTCAGGTACCGTCAAGGCGGCATTAGCCATGTCGGCACAGCCCAAAAGACCTCTGTAAGAAGCTTCGTCGGAGGCTGCCCACTGCCTTACCATAGCGGGGTTGAACTCCTGAGAGTTGTATACCTCCAGGGATTCGGCTGCAGCGTATTCAGAAAGGTTCATTCCCGAGGCCTCTATCTCCTGAAGGGCCTCTTCTGCCGCCTGAAGAGCCTGTTCGCCCTGAAGTTCAGTGTAGTATTCAATAAGGACAATGTTCGACTCGAGGGCTTCCTGTAAAGGAATCTGACCGCCGGGTATGATCTCTGTTTTTCTGGCAACGGTGAGCGCCGGATAGCTTCCCGCGTAACTGGGAAGGTAGAATACAGGCCCGATGCTGTCAGCCCAGACACTGTCCGTGGCGAATGAGATCAGGGACTGAGGGATCTCGGGGGATGGCATTGTATTCAGATCGATTATGTATTCACCATAGTCAACCAGCTGGTAACCGGTTTCCATGGGTATTTCAGAAGCAAGAATTTCCTCACGGGCGGCCTCTATGTCCCAGAATGCCTGGCGAACGGTGTCCCGTCCGGGGAACAGCGGCACTTCCCAGTGAACGATGGTAAGAGTGTCCGTTGCCGCAGTGGTGTCGGCATCCTCAGAGGTGCTGGAAAGGAGTTCTATGGAATGACACGCCTGCATTCCGCTCCTGGCCATGGAAGCTGCTGTGAATGGTTCCGATATGTCTCCGGGCGCCATGTCTATATGCCAGCCGGTGATGGCTTCCAGCTGTTCCCTGGTTATCATCATTGTGTCCGGATTTCCCCCTCCGGCAATGGCCAGAGAATCAACAATTGCCATGGAAACCTGCAGGTCTTCCTCTGCGGGCTGGATCATGTAGGTGGAATACCTTATCCTGGAGCCGGGTTCATTCGTGAAAAGCCCGGGGTTTTCTTCATAGAATGCCTCAAGCTGTTCTTCCGATGGAAGTTCAGGGGAGGCTCTGAAAGGCAGGTACCTGGCGGTAACCGAGGTCATTGCGTCTTTTATCATGAAGGTCAGCTCATCTGCGGATATCATGTTCTCCATGGTAACGGCGGATGCGAACATGGATCTGTCCGCCTGGGATACAACCTGCATCAGGGTTGAATTGAAGTTGGGATCGTTCCTGTATTCAGCAATGTATGAACTTGGATCCTGAACACCCATGAGAACGAGCTGAGCTGAAAGAAGCTCTTCTGCCATGGAAAGTTTTACAGGTTCCCATCCCAGCTTTTTCAGAAATTCGTCCTGGAGGGTCCTGTCCACCATGAGGTCGAAAGCTGCATCGTTAATTTCATTATACAGCAGGGCGAGCTGACTTTCAGAATTGGGGTATCCCATGTTCAGCATCTGATTCTCCATGGTGGTGTAGACTTCCTGTCTGGCGGCGTCGTACCAGGCAGGCTCCAGTTTTTCACCATTCACCGATCCCATCACCATCTTGTCTGCCTGAACATCGTCCAGACCTCCCCGCCCCCACTGCAGGAAAATCATTCCCACGAAGATGACAACCACGGCAATAAGGAATATCTTTGCATTGTCTCTAAACCAGGTCAACATTGTAGATCCCCTTTGTTAATTTGAGGCTGGAAAATAAGCAAAAGCACAGAGAAGGGGCAAGAGCTGAGGGATGTGAAGCCTTGATAGTAAAAAGCTTTGAGGAAATGGAGAAGAAGGTTTCAGGCGCTTCCGCCGGAGATGTTTTCCTTGTTTCCGGAGAAGAATACTTCCAGTCATCAAGACTTCTGGATATGCTCAGGGTGAGAGCTTCGGAACTCTCCCTTGAAACGGTAAGACTCTGTCCGGATGACATGGGCGAAGTCAGTCTGCGAGCAATTTTCAGCGAGGGTTCGCTTTTCAGCCCGGGAAAACTGGTGATAATAGCTGACGTAGACAAGCTTCCCAAAGCTGACAGAAACGATCTTCAGGCTGTGACCGAATCAGGTTCTGATCACATTCTTTACGCCAGGACCGCAGGCAGAAAACCCGGCAACAACTTCATCAAATCCCTGGAAAAAGCAGGAACCGGATTCACATGCTGGGATCCCTTCCCGGGCAGAATGTGGCTATGGACGAAGAGACTGGCCCGTGAAGAAGGTATTTCTTTCACCAGGGACGGCGGAGAAGCCGTGGAGGCAATAGCATCGGGCAAACTGGAGAGATTGGCAGAGGTGATAACCAGGGTTGCCCTGTTCCACGGCAAGGGCAAGAAGGCCTCTTCAGCCGATGTGTACTCTGCGGTAAAAGGGGTCAGGGAAACCAACGCTTTCCAGTTCTGCGAAGAGGCTCTTTCCGGAAAAAAGAAAGAGGCGATGACATCTTTATCCCTTCTTCTTGGTTCAGGAGAGGAGCCTATCCGCCTGCTCGCTCTTTTCTACAGTCAGTGGAAGCAGGTGGCCGGAGCGGGAGAATTGCTGAAAAACGGGGTACCGGCGAAAGCAGCCGCTCTGAAAATGGGTATTCCCGGATTTCGCTGGAGGGGAATAGAAAGCCTTGCAATGAAGGGTTGTTATGGCGCAAACTATTCCACCCTAGAAGCTTTTGCTGCCGCCGACCATGGTCTGAAGTCAGGTGGAGACCCCCTTGTCTCCATAGCCTCCGTTGTTCTAACCTTGACAACAGCTCAATAATGAAGAAAAATAACCCAATGCAATTAAACCGCTACAAAAATGGCTCTTTGGAATGGAGGGGTAATGGCGCTTGAAAGGAAGATTCAGGATCTCCTTGGAAGAAGGAACGAACTGGCTGAAAGGCTGGGCAATCTTGAGTCCATGAAGGGAGAAACCAACCAGAGGGTTTATTCCAGGATCAAAGCCGACTATGACAATCAGCTGGGCGAGGTTTTGAATAGTCTCGGCGCTGAGAAGGGTTCTCTGGAAGGAAAGGTCAGCGATCTTACTTCGAAGATCAATGAACTTGAGCAGAAGCACCAGAGCGAGTCCGACCTTGTCGAAGAGCTTCAGATTAGAGCTAAGCTTCGGGAGCACGACGAGAACGATCCTCAGTTCCAGAAAGAACTGGATGATGCCACCGGTTCAAGGAACAGCACAGCCGACGAACTCGACGGCTACCGTTCCGAACTGGGAGATCTGAAAAAGGTTCTCAGAGACGTTGAAGATGCAACTGCGGGCAAAGCTGCCGCAGCCGCTGCAGCTCCTCCCAAAGAAGAGGCATCTGATTCTCTCGACGAGCTGGAGCTGGACGAAGACATCAGCCTCGAAGATGACGGCGACGACACGGTTCCGTGCCCTTCATGCGGTCACGTAAATCCTCCGCAGAAGCTTTTCTGTGAAGAGTGCGGTGCAGCACTGGATGAAGATGAGACCCTTGAAGACGATTTCGATCTGTTGGACGATTCCGACCTGGATCTCTAGAACTGACAGGTAGTTTCGAAGAAGGCCCCGGGATCACCGGGGCCTTTTCACGATCAGTTCCAGTATCTCGACTGCATTAAGCGCAGCACCCTTGCGGACATTGTCTGCAGTAACCCAGAACTGTAAAATACTACCGTCTGAAGGATGGTTCCTGATTCTGCCCACATAGGTTTTGTCAGTTCCTTCCGCCTGAAGCGGCTGATAACCAAGGGGAACCGTAACCACACCGGGGAATGCTGACAGTGCTTCTGAAGCTCTGGCGGAACTTACAGGGCTTTTGAATCTTACTGTTACCGATTCGGTGTGACCCACTGATACCGGTACCCTGGCGCATGCGGGAAAAACCTGAAATCTTCTCCCCAGTATCTTCACACTCTCGTTTACCAGCTTAAGCTCCTCATCGGTGTATCCCGTGGAGCCGGGATCTCCGATTTCACAGATGACGTTTCTGTGGAAGTCTCCAGGCAACGGTGCCGTGGTTTCCTGCTTTTCCAGGGCTGCGATACCCTTTCCACCGGCTCCGGACACCGACTGATAGGTTGAGACGGAAACCCAGGAGATCTCAGCAAGTTCCTGCAGGGGCGCAAGAGCCATTACAAGCTGAATTGTGGAGCAGTTCGGGTTGGCAATGAGTCTGTGCTCAGTACCCACCGCAGAGGGATTTACCTGGGGCACCACCAGTGGAACCCGGGGATCCATTCTGTATGCTGAGGAATTGTCTATGACACAAGCCCCTGATTCCAGGGCCATGGGAACCCATTTCCGGGCGGTTTCCGAAGATGTTGCACCCAGTATTATCATCCCCTTTTCCAAAGATGATTTTTTTATTATTTCAACAGGAAGGGTGGAGCCCCTGAATTTCAGGGTCCTGCCTATGCTGTTCTCAGATGCGAATAGTTTTAAACTGCTTATAGAAAGGTTGCTCTCCTGAAGAACCGAAAGCATTTCTCTTCCCACAAGACCGGTGGCTCCGGCTATTGCGGCCTTGATCATTCCTCTGCCTCCCTGTCTGTCCGTGCTGCGCTGGCATTCACTATACCTGTAATATTGCTGTTTTTCGGATGTTCAGGCACCAGACTCCACAGGCCGGGGGGACTGTCCGGCGGTGTCGTGCCAGGCTCAGACTCCCCACCGGGGAATCCCATGGCAACCGCTGAAACCCCATCCATTCAGCTCTTTCACGGGGTTTCAGGGGGAGACGCCAGCCGTCATATTCCTTTGCATGCACCACATCTCAGTGATCTTTCCTATTCACCTGAAACATGTCCCGCTGAACCGGGGATGATATGTCTTCTCGAAGCAATACTTAAAAGTGAAGGTGCTCCTGCGGATCTGTCTGCGCTTCCATGGGTGGAGAGCAGTTACTTCATAGGGGACTATTCCCGGGCAGGTGCCGCCGGACCGTGGCAGTTCATGAGCGGAACCGCCCGTGATTTCCACATGAACATGACCGAGGATGTGGATGAAAGATACTCATGGGCAACCTCCACCAGAACCGCATCGGAATACCTCTCCTATCTTCACCGACGTTTTTCAGACTGGCATTTGGCCCTGGCCGCCTACAACTGCGGCGAAGGTGTGGTTCAGAGGGCACTTTCCGATGCAACGAGAAAAGAATACGGCATGATAGAACTCCCGGGCGAAACCGATGCCTTCGTTCCCAGATATTCCGCCGCCCTTCAAGCTTTACGGAGCAGGGAAAGAGACGAACCGGAGCTTGCGGTCATTCTGGTGCCGCCGGGGCTTGACCTCAGGCTTCTCGCAGCGGAATCCGGAATAGAACCTGATCTTATGGCGGAATACAACAGGGGCTTTCTAAGGGAAACTACTCCCATAGGCCAGAGGAACTGGGAGGTTGTGGTTCCTTCCTCCAAGGCATCCGTTGCCTTCCAGGCTGCCTGGACCATTGACAGGAGGGACTACCTGGTGAAGCAGGGAGACACCTGGTCATCGGTGGCAGATGCCCTGGGTGTAACCGCATCTGAACTAATGACTGCAAATTCTTCCTCCATGCCGCAGCCGGGTCAGTATATGTTCATTCCCCGGAGTGGAAGAGTTCCCGTGAACTCCGACGCAGCGGAAAGAGCGGGTTTTTATCAGTACACCGTCAGATCGGGAGATACACTTGGAGGCATTGGGGCATCGATTGGAGTATCTTCAAGGGAAGTAGCCGCCTGGAATGAAATTACCACTTCCACTGTGATCTATCCCGGTCAGAAGCTTCTCCTCAGGGGTGTCCCCCCCGAGGGTGCAGCGGGACAGGTGGAAATAGTAACCTCCGACACCGAAGTCACCCACACTGTGGTTCAGGGTGACACAATGTGGGATCTGGCCGTGCGGTACGGTGTTTCAGTGGATCAGATAATAGAACTTAACGAAAAGGAATCAGCAGCTTTGTCGATAGGCGAGACCTTAATAATTAAACCGGAGTAGGTGTCATGTCTTTTCTCTTTGGATCAAAGGCGCAGAGAACATTCAAGAAAATTCAGGATCTGGCTTCCAGTGATATGGTGGATCAGGCGGCGGTAATGGTCGAGGAGGAATTGGATACTCTTCTTGAAGACCATGACATAGCGGCGAAACTTGTCCCTTTCCTCATGGATATAGGACATCCGGATCTCGGGGGAAGAATCGCCGAGAACATTGTCAGGACCCATTCGGACCTGCGTATGACCGTAACGAGGCTCCTCGAGGAAAAACAGGCCCAGTTCCCAAGGTCCATCGAGCTTCTCAGGGTTATCTGGAAGAGCAGGCTTCATCAGAGGGATTTCAACGGCCTTATGGACATTCTTGGAAGAACCGAGAGGGTAACCGTAAGCCGGTTTGCCGATTCGATACAGTCAGCTGCCCAGGCCCTCAACGGTGTTTCCGGCCGGGAGCTTGGTGCAGGAATTGAACGAATACTGGCCTGGGCTATCATTACCCTCCACAGAGGCGATCCATCATCGGCCATGGATATTCTCGTGGATGCCGCGGAAAGGTGCAGATTTCCCGAAGAGAGCCTGTCGAGGCTCAGCGGCTGGATAGCGGCAAGAACCAGCGGAACCGACATGGAAGTGAACCTGAAAAGAGTTCAGATCCTCACGGCCATAGGAGACCGCGAGAGGGCTATAACAGAGATACCCAGTCTCTATGAAGCCGAAAAGGAAATTCTGGACAAAGCCATTTCCCTTGTGGAGAAAGAACTTGTCCCCAACGACAAGACCCCTAAATCAAAAATTTCACTTGCCAGGCTCATGGGCAAAGCAGGCAGGATAAACGAAGCATCTCTGATTCTTGATCCCCTGGTTGATAAACACCACGATTCCTCGTTGCTGGAACAGGCAGTTACCGGAATGGTGATCGGTTCCTCCGGTTCCGCAAGGGTTCACCTTCTTCAGGCTAGACTGAGGCTTTTCAGGGGAGAGAAAACCCAGGCTCTGGATTCCATCGAGAGGGCTTTCGGATGTCCGGATGTTGCTGATTCTCCCGTGGTGGACATCTGCAGGAGTTTCATTGAGAGCGGCATCGACCGGGACGGCCTTGTAACGGGGAAACTCGGTGAGTTCCTGGTGGAGAAGGGGTCGGTGGAAGAAGCGGTGAGCGTTCTTGCCCTGAGTGTAAAAACCGATCCTGAATGGGTTTTCGAAAAACTGCAGCAGCTTCTTAAGAGAGACCGCACCAGTGCCGCGGTTCTGACTCTTCTGGCAGTTGTATTGCTGGTTTTGAAAAGGGGAGGAGAATCCGCTGCAACTCTTAAACATCTCTCCGCAAGGAAGGATGTCAAATCCAAGCAGGACATAGTATCCGTCCTCTCCGATTTTGATTATCTGATGGCTGAACACGTTGAGCTCAGAAGGCTTCGCGCCGCATCCGGCTCGGTGAACGGAAAAGCTTCCGAATCGGCCGGGGACTGGATAGAGCTTCTTATCAGCGGAGAAAAGGTTGGCCAGCAGGGCTGTCTTGTCATATTCGACAGTGGCGCATACAAAAAGAGGGCCGCTGAAATCGTCGAATCCTCCTATGAACCTGATTCTCTGGCCGGAGAACTTGTTCTTGCAGCGTCGAAGATCGAAGCCGGGGTACCGGAGGAGAGTTCCGAGCACCTGCTGCAGGCCATGGAATCCCCTGAACTCGTTGACCGTGTCACCGAGCTTGTTTCATCCCTTCCATTCTCTGCGGTTGCCGCGATGAATCCCGGCAAGCTGTTCAAATCCCTTAATGAAAACGGCCGGGGTGATGTGGTAGCCAAACTTCTGCCCCTGCTTGCATCGGACGGCAGTGAAGAATGGATGGATGACCTTGCGTCAGAAATGATCCTCAGGTCGGACAGGGAAACGGCTTTCTTCAGAATACGCTACTTCATCGAGCTCGGCAAACCCGGTACAGGTGCCGCTGCAGTGAACGGACTGCACGTGGAAGAGGGGAACCTGGCAAGTCTGATAGAAGGCTGCAAAGCCGTTACCGCCGGTGACATACAGCTTGCAACCTCCCATCTTTCCCGGGCCGCCTCACACGAGGAGACCGCTTCTCTGGCCAGAAGCGTTCTCGGCAATGTGATAGAGAGGGAGAAGGGATCGGCCAAGGGTGCCATAGCCCTTGCCAGGGCAGAGATAAGCACAGGTAACATCAAGAGTGCCGCTGAAGTTCTGAAATCTCTTCTGTCTGAGGAGGAGGTTCTGGACTTTCTCGAAGAAAAGGTCAAGGAAGTGCCAGCCTCACATGAACTCCATGGCTGTCTTGCTCTAGCCAGGCTCTTCGCCGGTGATCCCGACGGTTACCGTGAATCAGCCGGTACCGCCCTCGAGGGAGAATCAGGCATAGCAGAGGAACTTGTTTCAAGGGGAGCCGAGTTCTCACTGGAAAACGATTATGCAATTGGAATGGTTTTCGCCGCGGAAATGGGTCTTGCGAATGTTGAGAGTTTTGATCCCATGGAGCTTCTTTTCAAAGCTCTGTGCCTTGATCCGAATCTGCATGGCAGGGTGGAAGCCCTTGATTTCACGAACGATCTGCTTTCAATGTTAATTTCCCTTGCGACCTGCGATCCTGCCGGTTTCACAGCCCTCGAGGTTCCTTCCTGGGCCACTGTTCCCGTTGAACTCATATCTGCCAGCAGGGAGGAGTGGTCTAAGCAGAATGCTGTTCCTGCCCTTGTTCAGCTGGAGATCCTGGCTGTTTCCGCAGGCCACACCGAAGAGGCCCACGAAATAAGGAAAGTGCTGGCCGAAGCCGGAGAGGACAGGTCTCAGGCACTGCTTAAGGATGCCCTGGAAAACCATGATTTCATTATGGATTTCCTGAAGCTCTGCAGTGATTCATCTGCAGCTGAAAGATCCATGGAGGAGTTTTTCCCCGAAGGCATCTCAGGTGCCGATGAAGAGCTGGTGGAAGAAGCAGCCAGAATGCTTTTGAGGTGCGGTAGCAAGGATTCCATTTTCAAGTTTACAGTTGATCTATTGGAAGCCGGCAACGATGCCTTCGGCAAGACCGCCGGATTCATCGTGGGCGTTTACGTTCCCACCGCCGGGGAAGAGGGTTCACTTACAGTTGCACAGGTGGTGGAGCTGCTTCTCATTTCAGGGAGATACTTTGAGGCGTTTTCCATGGCCCGGGGAGATGCGGCCCTTCTGGCCAGGGTTAGGGAAAAAGTGGCTGAACACGACTCAGGGTCCGATTCCCTTTCAAGTCTTCTGCGCTCTGGAAGAGAGGGTGAGGTACCCGAAGATGCCGCACCAATGGTTAGAGGAGAAGCCCTCTGGCGTATCGGGGAGAGAAGAGCAGCCTGCGGAGTGTGGAAAAAGGCATATTCGGAAACTGCGGATCCCGCCCTCCTTTCCCGTCTCAGCTATGCATACCAGTGCATGGGAGCCACCGCTGATCACGCAGCCGCCAGGCGCCTGCTTTCCGAGAAGCATCCTGAACACCTTCTTCGAACTGGAAATACAGGGCATCATAAGAACAAACTTGCGATGATTACATACAGTATAAGGTAACGGAAAGTTGGAGGAAAAATGGCTGATAAACCCAATGGACTGACTACGGAACAGCTGCTGATCGAACTTGGCAGGGTCGTCATGGGACTGGGTACGAAGATTGATTCACTTGGGCAGAAACTGGATGCCATACACGAAGTGCTGTCCAGGGAAACCGTATCTGAGGGAGGAGAGAACCAGGAACCCCTCAGTTTAGATCCCATTCTTGAAAAACTCGACTCGATCCATCAAGTTCTGTCAGCAGGCCAGCCGGTTGCCCCCGATGGCGCAGCGCCTGCCTTTGAAATGCAGCCTCTTCTGGATAAGCTGGATGAACTCAGGGAGGTAATGAGCACTGCGGAGGTCGAAAAGGTTAATGGCGAAGCCGATGTGACTTCGCAGGTGGATATGACACCCCTTGTGGAGAAATTCGACGAGATAAAGACCGTTCTTGAGAAAATGGATGCCTCCGATGAACTGAAAGCTCTCATCGAAACTCTCTCTTCATCTGTGGAAAAAATGCCTTCCACTCTTCTCGAGGGAATGGAGAAACGTCTTGATTCAATAACCGGGAAACTGGAGGACATTCAGAAAGCAGCGGCTGACCGGGACTTCGTGGAAACAATTACCGTTTCCGTGGACAAGGTGAGAGAGGGAGTGGAAACCTCCGGTACGGATTTGGTCAAAGCCGTGGGCGAGATTCCCGTAAAGCTTGAAGGAATGGGCGGTGATATAGCCAAATCCATGGATGAACTTCAGAATAAGACCGGTGAGGTACTGGAAAAAGCGGAGGAGTCCCTGGAGAAAGCGGACAAGTCACTTGAGAGCGTCAGGGAAGAACTGCAGAAGGGATTGAAACTGAACACGGACATGACCGGGCAGATGGTCGAAATCACCTCCAGGTTTGCAGACCGTGTGGAGGAAGACAGAATCTCAGACCTGAATTCAAGGGCCGTACAGCATTTCAACAATGCAGAGTACAAGGAAGCCGACAAGCTCTTCAAAGAAGCCCTTAGCCTGAAACCTGACAATCCTGAGCTTCTCTGCAACTCAGCCAACGTTCTTGCCGCCATGGATGACATGGAAGGGGCAGAGGCCCATTTCAGGAAAGCCCTTGGGGAATCTCCCGAGCTTGAACCGGCTCTTTCCGGACTTGGTCTGATAATGGTTAAGACAGACAGGGCAGAAGAAACGATAGAATTCCTCAAGAGCACCATACTGAGCGGTGAACCCTCCGTCCGGACCACCATTGCATATACTCGGGCACTGGCGGCCCTGGAGCGACACGATGAGGCTGTGGAACTGCTTGAAACCGCTCTAAGAGGCGCCCCTGACAATCCTGAGATCAAGGAAGAGCTCGCAGGGTACGGTTACGAGGAAAAGGACTAATTGAAAAGGGTTCTAGCGGCGTTCCTGCTTGCAGCAGCGGCCAGCTGCAGCTGCTCCAGGGAGGTGGTCCCGGAGCTTACCGCTGCAGATACGCGCAATAATCTCGTTTCCACCGCCGATTCCCTTTTCGCTGCAGGCGAATCAGGGGAAGCTGCCGATCACTACGTTGCTGCGGCTTTGACCCTCGAGCCCGGCTCTTCTGAAAGACTTGAACTTGCTGCAAAAGCTCTGGGGTTTGCAACTGATGCTTCCCTTTTGCAGGCGGCACGCATTCTTCTTGAGTCCACCGATGAATCAGCACCCTATACTGCTCTGAAAGAAGGGGGAGCCGCCCTTTGTGCCGACATTTTGCCGGGTCTCCAGGCTGGAAAGTACCGACTCCCCGAGTATCTTTCCCTTATGGCCGCAGAATCAATTCTCACAACAGATCCGGGAATGGCATCCCTTTTCCTCTCTTTCATAGACACCCTTCCGGGAACAGCCGGAAACGATCTCCTCATTTGCAGATACAGAGTCGCCCTGGGAATAGGGGATTTACAGGGCCAGGAAGCAGCCTGGCGCGAAGCTGAAGCATCTTCTGACGACCAGCTCATGTCACGACTTTATCACTACAGGGGCGCCGCAAGGGGTAATGACGGCATTCCCGATTTCATCAGATCATTTTCCCTGTGGCCTGCGGGAGACATTCATGCCAGGGCATACGGGATGCTCAGGGATACCCTGCTGGCCGATTCTTCATTGGCGGCCATGGTCATCGATCCCTTCTATTCCGGAGGCTTGTGGAATGAGGTATACGACATAGCGGTGAATTCCAGTGCGCCGCCTGCACGGGCAGTTTACCTTGGCGCGAGAACCCGGGACCGGCTGGGTATATACGGAGAGGCAGTGGATCTTCTCAGGTTGTACCTTGAGAGATGGCCCAACGGGCCTGACGCACCCGACGCAATGATCTATCTGGGAAGGAACCTGGGAGCCATGGGGCAGGTGGAGGAGGCGGTAAGTACCCTTGAGGGCTACGGGAGAACCTGGCCCGGACACCGGAGAATAAGCAATCTGCCCTGGTACATAGGAAGCCTGCTGGCAGACAACGGTCTTTGGGAAGAGTCAATTCCGTACTTCCGGGAAACCATCAGGAGATATCCCTCGAATACCACCGTGGACGATGCCCAGTTCTATATATGCCTGGCCCTTATGAAGACCGGCCGTACCGCCGAAGCTGTTGAGGCTTTCGGGAACTTCAATGCCACATGGACACAGAGTGTATACAGACCTGCTTCCAGATACTGGTATGGTGTTCTGAAGCTTCAGTCCGGTGACGATACGGGCAGGGGAGTTCTGGAAAGACTGATCAGTGACAAACCCGAAAGCCTTCCCGCATCATTCGCAAGGGAATATCTGGGCCTTCCGCCGTGGCAGCCCCTCTTTACCGATGAACCTCTCGCAGCGTGGATGGCCAGGAACTCAAGACCTGCAGCGCAGCCCACTGATAACGCCCTGGACGGGGTCTTCCTCATGGAAGCCGGCTGCCGCAAGTGGGCATTGGACCTTTTTCGTGCCGCAGAGGAAGAGGTGGGAGATGTTTACAAACTGGCTCCCTTTTATCTTGCTCATGATGTATGGGAAAGAGGACCCTCCGCGGCATGGAGACTGTGGAGTCTGGAAGGTGACAACCGCCCTCTGGATCTGTGGAGGCTCAGGTATCCAGCAGCCTGGGCTGAGGATGTGGTCAGGGAAACCGGCCGGTACGGCATGGATCCCCTTCTGCTCTGGTCCATAATGAAGCAGGAAAGCGCTTTTCAGCCTACCTGCTTCTCCACTGCAGGGGCAAGAGGTCTCATACAGATGATACCAAGTACCTCCGAATATGTTGCCGGGGATAACGGATGGAGCGATTCCTACAGTCCCGACATCCTGTATGAGCCTGCAGTTTCCATCATGTACGGAACAGCCTGTATTTCTCAATACGGCAGAGACTTCCAATGGGACGTTCCCGGCACGCTTGCAGGCTACAACGGCGGTCCTCACAACGCGCTGAGGTGGGGCTGGGAAAATTCACCCACAGAAGAGTTCTTCAGCAGAATTACCTTTAACGAAACTAAAAAGTATGTTGAGATAGTAAGTCATAACTATTTGATATACAAGAATATATGGCCTGAATACAACTGACCGCGCAATTTTTTACTTTTTCTGTTTTCCCTGTTATAATCGGCTCTGCTGCACCGGCTTTCAGCTGGAACAACTATGAACATCGAAGGGAACCGTAATGTCGCGAAGTATCTACGGAGACATAACAGAGCTTATAGAGACCAGGAAGACCCAGGGTCTTTACAAAACAGAGAGAATAATCACATCTCCACAGGGAGCAGAGATAGAGGTTGGTGCAAGAGGCAAGGTACTTAACTTCTGTGCAAACAACTATCTGGGACTATCCAGCCATCCGGAGGTATGCAGAGCAGCCAGGGAAGCCATGGATTCACGGGGATACGGCCTTTCCAGCGTGAGATTCATCTGCGGTACACAGGATTTGCACAAGGAACTGGAAGAGAAGATGTCCGAGTTCCTGGGAACCGATGACACTATCCTCTATGCCGCCTGCTATGATGCCAACGCCGGGGTATTCGAACCCTTCCTGGATCAGGACAGCGCCATAATAGCAGATCAGCTTAACCACGCTTCCATTATCTCCGGAGTTCGTCTCTGCAAAGCCGAAAGATACATTTACAGCCACAATCAAACTGGAACGGGAACCTACTCATTCGACGGGAAAGATCTTCCCGGTCTTGAAGCCATACTGCGCAGTGAAGAGGTGCAGAGCGCCAGATACCGAATGGTTGCCACCGACGGTGTATTCAGCATGAACGGTGATATTGCACCACTGGATAAAATAGCCGATCTTTGTGACAGATACGATGCCATTCTAATGGTGGACGACAGTCACGGCACCGGGTACATCGGAAAAACAGGAAGGGGAACCCACGAGCTTCACGGGGTAATGGGCCGTGTGGATCTTATTACGACAACATTCGGAAAAGCCCTTGGCGGTGCCAGCGGCGGATGCGCATCAGGCAGAAGAGAACTGATAGAATGGCTCAGGCAGATGTCCCGCCCGTACATTTTCTCGAATACCGTTGCCCCGGCAATGGTCGGTGCAACGCTCAAGGTACTTGAGATGATCACCTCAACCACTGAACTGAGGGACAGGGTTCATGAAAATGCCCGATATTTCAGAAGGAAGATAAAAGAAGCGGGATTCAGAATTCTGGAGGGTGACACTGCCATAGTTCCCATAATGTTCGGCGGATATGAGAACGATGCCGTTCTCGCCCAGAAGTTCGCAGCGGATCTGCTGGATCACGGTGTTTACGCCATCGGTTTCTTCTACCCTGTGGTGGCCCTGGGTCAGTCGCGTATCCGCGTGCAGCTAAGTGCGGCACATACCCGGGAACACCTGGACAGAGCAATAGATGCCTTTGTGGAAGTGGGACGCATAAACGGCATTATCAACTAAACCTTTCGGGGTTTATGGTTGTGCGGTATTGACATACCCTCCGGAAGTATTAATGTACCCAATATGAGTAACAATCCTAACGAATTGCTTGGAGAAGTCCTTTTCGGAAAAGTCAGAAGGAAAGTGCTGTCCACTTTCGTTCTTAATCCGGATAGATCATTTTATCTTCTGGAGCTCATAAGGCTTCTTGACTGCGGACGAGGTGCCGTTCAGAGGGAAGTGTCGAAGCTGTCCAAAGCAGGGATTCTCACCAGGAGCAAGGTTGGTAACCAGGTACATTACAGAGCCAATACCGACAGCCTCATATACGGTGAGCTTCGCTCTGTTTTCTCCAAAACCACAGGCCTTGTCGATTTTCTTCAGAACTGTCTGGATTCCTGCAGGGATCCCATAGGAATGGCTTTCATTTATGGAGACTATGCACTGGGCAGGGCGGACCGGGACACCCCGGTGAACCTGATGATAATCGGAGAAACCACCATGGATGCTCTCAGATCCTGCACAGGTGAGTTTTCCACCGAGGCAGCGAGGGAACTGCATATTACCGTTTTAGACCCTCGGGAATTCAAAAGGAGGGTTGCATCTGCAGACAAAAGGATTCGTGACATTTTGTCATCCAGCAGAATATTCCTCTCGGGAGGAGAGCGGGAACTCACCGTGCTTTCAACCACTGGAGACGATCTTTTTGCGGGACTTTTCTGAATCAGGCAATCCTTGTCCTGATCTCAGATTATACAGATATTCATTAAAAGTTATTTATAAGGTTGGAGGAACATGTCTGACAGTATTACAAGATTTCAGGAGGACGTAACAAGAACGATCCTCGGGCTGCGGAAGGCCATAGGAATTGTCGTAAGCAAGCTTCCGGAAAAGATAGACAGTCCCCATGACGTATACCAGGTTCTGGGACTGGACAAGAAGCTTGGCTGGAGAATTTATAAAATCATTCATGAGGACGATCTGTTCTTTGCCGCACAATTCGTACCCGGAAAGCACTCATTCGGCAGGTTCATCAAGAGCTGCAGGGCCAAGGGTGTATCCAGGAAATTCCTTGATGATGCACTGGCTGCCGTCGAGGAGTTCTACGAAATAATAGACATACATTCAGGCGACAGGCAGTCCATGGACATGATGCTCATGGCAAGTTCCAGAGACGGCAGGGACCAGGCTTTCAACACCCTCAGAAAACAGGCATACTACGCCCAGAGCCATCTTCTCGGCCTCCAGGCCGAAACCCAGCTGGACGCCTGGTTCTTCGGCCCTTCCGCAACCGAAGGAATGCTCGACGTGGCTGAAGTTAAGGGACTATTCGATATACGGAGGAACCGCCCCGGTGTTAAGTGGGTAATAGACACACCCTGCTTCTTCACCGGGACCACACATGATGAGCAGTTTTTCACCGAAACGATAGGAACAGGACCTGCATGCAATCTTATGGAAAGTGTACCTTTCCTGGAAAAATACTGCAGTGAACCACTTCCTGAACTTAAGGCGATAACCTCGCAAAGCTGCGGACCTGTCTATGAACTTGAAGAGGGTCCCGTGGGGAACACCAATCTAATCGACACGGTGACAGGTACCGTCTCAAGGGGGATTTTCCCAATAGAGCCCGACGTGGAGGAAACCCACCACGAGGTATCGGTGAAGATATACACCCCGGTTCAGAACCTGATACTCGATCTCTTCTTCCACGAGACCATGGCGGAGACCATGGCCGGCAATCCCAAAGCTCAGATGCTTTTCGATTACTATACGAGGGGCGGGGCGCTGGTTTACCGTTCCCACCGCGACAAGGTCCCCATGAACATCAAACCGATGATGATAGGTTCCGGAATAGGCTGCGCCTACTCACCGCTTGTTCCCTCATATTCCGAAATGCTCAACGATGTTTTTCAGTGTCTCAGGTGGGATCCCGATGAGTTCGTGGTTTACAGAACAAGGGTTGAATTCCCTGTTCTTCCCTCGTCTCTCTATTACACCGACGACCTGGTCAGGAAAAGCTAGCTCTTATCTTCACCCATTGCCCTTTTGCTTGTTTTGAGGGCACAGAGATGACCGCACATGGAGCAGACGTCTCCGTCTTCCGGCAGTGCTTCATTACGGAAGTTCCTTGCAGTCACAGGATCCAGGGCACAATTGTACTGGGCCTCCCAGTCGAATGATACCCTGGCGTCCGCCATGGCGTTGTCCAGCTCCATTGCACCGGGTGTTCCCCTGGCAATGTCTGCTGCGTGGGCCGCTATACGGGCGGTTACTACTCCCACCCTCACATCATTCACATCCGGCAGCCGAAGGTGTTCGGCAGGGGTAACGTAGCAGAGAAAGTCAGCTCCCTGCCAGGCTGCGATCGCGCCGCCAATGGCGCTTGTAATGTGGTCGTATCCCGGTGCTATGTCTGTGACGATTGGTCCCAGCACATAGAAGGGTGCTCCGCCGCACAGGCTCTTCTGTATCCGCATGTTTTCAGCGATCTGGTTCATGGGTACGTGGCCGGGGCCCTCTATCATGGTCTGAACACCTGCTGAAAGGGCCCTGGCCTGGAGTTCACCCAAAGACACAAGCTCTTCGATCTGACCTCTGTCCCCGGCATCTGCCAGGCAGCCGGGCCTGAGTCCGTCTCCCAGGGAATAGGTTACGTCGTAGGTTCTGAGAATTTCCGTAAGCCTGTCGAACTGGGAGTAAAGAGGATTTTCCTCACCCCTTTTCTCCATCCATTCAGCCATCAGGGAACCTCCCCTTGAGACCACTCCCACTTTTCTGCAATGTTTTCTCACAAGGTCTACGGACCTTCTTGTTACGCCGCAGTGAAGGGTCAGATAGTCTACCCCTGCTCTGCAGTGATCTTCCACGGCGCTGAATATTTCGTCAGGGGAGACGTCGGCCACTTCCCGGCCTTCTTCCATTGCAATACCGAATACCTGGTAAACTGGAACCGTGCCCACGGGTACCGGGCTCTGGGAGGTGATTCTGTGCAGAATGCTCTTCCAGGCTTTGCCGGTTGAGAGATCCATTACGGTGTCTGCTCCGTAAGCAACTGCCGTTTTGAGTTTCTCGATCTCCTCATCCATGGATTCATGGTCCATGGAACTTCCGATGTTTGCGTTTACCTTTATTCGGCTGCCGCCGCCTATCAAGCAGGGCTTCTTAAGCTGGCGGGAGTTGTTGGAGGGTATTACAGCGTGTCCTGCTGCTATTTTACCCAGGGCTTCTTCAGGGGTAAGATGTTCCCCTTTCAGAGCAGCTTCGAGTATATCTGGTTTATGGCCTTTTCTGGCCAGTTCTATGGTTGTGTGTGACATATCAGCCTTTCCATTTGCATACACCGGCATTTACGCCAGCCATGAATTATAGTTTACTTTTCACCGGAACGCATTCTCACGGAGGTTATCCATGTTGTCCATGCTCGTTCTCAGCATGTTTCTCACTGTTCCCGATCATCAGACAGCCATTGATTTACTGATACAGGGTACCCCGGTTCCATCAGCTCAGGATCCGGTATCTATGGAATACGGCCATGCCTTTCTTCTGCCTGAATCCCCTGATCTTGCTGATGAAGCTATTCTAAGGCAGCTGCACCGAATGGCCTTTGGCCTGCAGCCGGAAAACCTTGAACAGCTTGCAGCATACATCACCGGCAACTGGGACGAGATGCCTGTGCCCACAAGGAATCTCTGGCGTGAGTTCGCAGGCAGAACCGGTATTCAGGTTCCCCATGACGATGTAACCGAGGAAAACCTTACTTCCCTTCTCAGGTATGCCTCTGAAACAGGCACTGAATTGCCGGATGTAAACCCCGGTGACCTTAATGACCTTCAGCGTTACTACTACGTCATGTGCATACCGCAGGAAAGAGTTGACGAATTCAGAAACGATCCCTGCTGGGCTGTGAGGCAGGCTGTGATCGCAAGGAATCCCAACTCAGCATTCCAGATGCTGGATGACCCTTCCCCGGCAATAAAACTCATGGCTGCAAAGGCCACAGGCCGGGCGGACCTGCTTCTTGGTATGTCGAACACCGAAGGACCCATTGGACACATGGCCCTTTCCGGTGTAGGGCAGGTTCCAATACTGACGGACTCACTTTACCGCAGCACGAATCCTGCAATAAGAGCTGCAGCCCTTGCTGCACTGCTGGAGCTTGGCTGGAACATCCCCGATGAGCGTTTGGATTATCTCCTGACAGATGATTATGTAATGGTCAGAGCAATTGCGGCAGATGCCGTGGGAAGAGACTTTGCAATCCCCGCAGACGGGCCTCCTGAAAACCTTCCATCACTTTCGGAAGTTCCCGACAGGGTTTTGATAGCTACGGATGCGGGAGACTTTGAAATGCAGCTTCTCAAGGATGCCGCTCCAATGACCTGCAGAAGTTTCTGGCATCTGGCTGAGACCGGTTTTTATAACGGTATATTCTTTCACAGGGTCATACCCGGGTTCGTAGCCCAGGCGGGTTGCCCCGAGGGCAACGGATACGGCGGTCCCGGTTACTCCATTCCTGCAGAGAACAATTCTGAGCCGTTTACCCGGGGTACTGTCGGTATGGCTGATTCAGGAATGAACACCGGGGGAAGTCAGTTCTTCATTATGCTTGACAGCCAGAGAAGACTGGACTGCCGCTACACCGCATTCGGCAGACTTTCGGGAACAGATGGAATAGACGACATCGCCATTGGCACCAGAATACTTGAAATCCGCGGCGTAAATCCTTAGAATTGCCCTGATACAGTAAACACACCATCCAATTTCGGAGAACATCTATGACCAAAAGAAAAGTGCTTGTCACCGGAGCAATGGGGCAGATAGGTTCTGAACTGACCCTTGAACTCAGGAAGAGATACGGTTCAGAAAGCGTGATCGCCACCGACCTCAGGGAACCGGGGGGAAAGCTGAAAGAAACCGGCCCCTGTGCCGTACTCGACGTTACGGACAGAACGGCTGTATTCAGTTTCATCAATGAGCATAAAATTAACACGGTGTTTCATCTGGCGGCCATTCTAAGCGCCACAGGCGAAAAGAATCCAGCCCTGTGCTGGAAGGTTAACATGGATGGTTCCATCAATGTTATGGACGCGGCGGTGCAGATGAAGCTTGGAACGGTGATCATTCCCAGCTCCATTGCGGCCTTTGGTCCTGAAACACCCAGATTCGACACTCCCCAGGAAACCGTGCTCAAACCGAAGACCATGTATGGTGTGACCAAAGTGTGCGGTGAGCTGGTGGGGGATTACTATGTGAAGAAACTTGGAGCGGACATCAGGGGTCTCAGGTATCCCGGTATCATCTCCAGTGAAACCCTTCCCGGGGGAGGTACCACAGACTACGCAGTGGACATTTTCTACCAGGCTGTGGAGAAGGGCGAATACACCTGTTTCGTGAAGGAAGACACCATGCTTCCAATGATGTACATGCCCGACTGCATCAAGGCCACCATAGACCTTTCAGAAGCAGACAAAGACACACTTATCCATCCCTGTGAATACAATCTTGCCGCCCTTTCCTTTACGGCAGGCGACCTGGCAGAGGAGATAAAGAAGCATATACCCGGTTTCAAAGTAAGCTATGAACCGGATTTCAGACAGGGAATCGCCGATACCTGGCCGGCCACCATAGACGACAGCGCAGCAAGGGAAGAATGGGGTTGGAGTCCGGAATGGTCGCTGGAGTCCATGACAGAGGATATGATAGAAAAGCTCAGAGCCAGACTGTAAAAGCAATACACCGGCGGTAGCCGCGCGGAAGCGCGGCTATTGTTTTAGTCTTCATTCTTGGTAATTGTATGGATGAAGAGGTGAAAGGTAATGGTCTCACAAGAACTGTTTTTCGGAAGAGCAGATGAAATCCGTGAAATAGAGAGTGCACTGCTTTCTTCCCAGGTCAGATTGGTTACCATAACCGGCATTGGCGGAATGGGAAAAACCAGCCTTGCAATTCGTATCATGCATGAACTGGAAACTGAATTTCCCGGAGGCTGTTACTTCATTCCCCTGTCGGAGCTCGAGCATTCAGCTCAGCTGGTTCCCGCCATTCTTTCGTCAATGGGGGCTCTGCACAGGGCAGAAGACCTGAAAAAGAGCCTTGCAGACATCCTTTCCCGGCGGAAGGTCCTTCTGGTTCTGGACAACTTCGAGCACATAATAGCCGCCTCTCCCGTGGTTGAGGGGCTGGTCCGTTCTCTTTCCGGTTCCAGAATTCTCGTAACTTCCAGAACAAGGCTGAACTTACCTGATGAATCCGTATACAAACTGGAAGGATTCTTACCCTCTGCAGGCGTCAGGCTTTTCATGGCGTCCTCCGGGAAAGAAGGGAGATTCACCGATAATGACATTCCCTCCATTACAGAGATATGCCGCAGGATCGCGGGAGTGCCCCTGGGTATAAAGCTTGCCGCTTCACTCTGCGCAAGATTTACTCCCGATGAGATCCTCGGACTGGTCGGAAAAGGCGAAAACATACTTGATATAACCAGCATGTCAGGAGAGAGAAGGCACAGAAATCTCAGAAGCGTGTTCAACTACAGCTGGAAATTCATGAATAAGGAGGAGAGAAGGGTATTTTCTTCGCTTTCAGTATTCAGAGGGCCCTTTACCTCTGAAGCGGCCAATGAAGTAACCGGAACATCCCCTGATACCTTCAGAAGTTTATGCGAGAAATCCCTTGTTGAAAAAGCATCCCATGGATACTACTCTCTTCATCCTCTGCTTAAGGAATACGCCGCCAACAAGTTTCAGGACAGCCCCGGTAGAGTTGAGATAATCAGGGATAAGCACGCAAGGTACTTCTGCAATTGCCTTGAAAAGCAATCTCCCAGACTGAACTCCGCAGAATCAGCGGATGCAATGAACGCTTTGAACGCATGCTATCCTGACATCATCGAAGGTCTGGACAGGGCAATCAGCCGGGGAATGCTGGATGTGCTCACCGGAGCCCTGGAAACCCTGAAAATTTACCTGGTTAGACGGGGACTCCTTGAACAGGGCAGACGCATTTTCGAGAATGCTCTGGAACTGATGAGGGCAAATTCATTCGGTAATTACCGTGAAACCCTTGCCGATCTCGCCTTTATTCTCACAGAACTCACCAGATATGACCTGTCAGTTCCCCTTCTGGAAGAAGCCATGGCATCAGAAGAACCCCGTGTTCTGGCCAAGGCATACCATCATACCGGTGTAGTCTACATGCGCACCGGTAACCTGAAGAGGGCTGAGGAGTACATGAAACTTGCCGTAGAGCATGCCAGAATCTCCGGTGACTTGCTCTTGATATCCATAACTCTTGGCGGACTTGGCGATGTTTACAACCATTACCATGATTGGAAGAAGGCCGGGTATTTCATTACTCAGTCTCTGGAGATCGACGAAAAGATCGGCAACAACCTGGGGTTGCTTTCCGGGTACATTACCCTGTCCAACCTGATGTTCAATCACGAAAAAGGACCCGAGGCTCTGGAATACGCCAACAATGCTCTGAAATTAGCAGTTGACATCAAGGGGGATAGATATTCCGGTCTGGCTGAAGTATCAGCAGCTTGCGCCCATGAGCTTTCAGGAAATCTGCAGCAGGCAAGAGAACACGCCGAGAGAAGTGTTGAATACTTCGAGAGAATCAACTGGAGATGGGGAATGCAGACCGGATATGGCGTTCTGACATCGGTCCAGAGCAAGTTGAACATGGAGGATGCCCTTGTTTCAGTGGCGAAACTGGAAGACCTGTGCAACGAACTGGGAGGAACCTATAACACCATGGAGCATCTCATCACAGTGGGTGAGGTATATGAGAGAAACGGCATGAACCGCAAAGCCCTTGAAGCGTATCAGAGAGCAGAGAAAATAGCCAACAATCTTAACCTTAGCGTATACCTCGAAAGAATATCCAAGGCCATCCGTAAGTTTGTCAAATAACGTTCGTATTTGATTGTGCTCCAGCGCATAAAGCATGGGCATGCCT
>CAZNFQ010000016.1:0-31241 GCA_964571965.1 uncultured bacterium
GGGTGTAAAGCCACAGCGAGCTTGAAGCGCTTCCCCGGTAGTGTTTCCGCCACCAGGGGGTAAAACCCCTTTCGAAAACCAGTCCCTCAGCTGTAACACAGATGTTTTTCACGGAAGCTTCGAGAAAGAGCCGTGGGGTTCCTCCGTCCGAAGGGACCGACCACAACCAGTTATCGCCTCCCTCTCTGGATGATGCAAAGAGAACCTCATTTCCGCTCCAGCCTGTTACCCTGTCTTCTCCTCCGTGGTATGTAAGACGCAGGGAAGTGCCGCCCTCGGATGGCATAACGTAAACATCACCACCGCCGGTAACATCATTTGTGAATGCAATCCAGTTACCGTCCGGGCTGTAAAACGGATGGGAGACAGAACCCCTTCCCGGTGTCAAACACCTGGGAGGTCCTCCTGAAATGGGGGTCTCCCAGAGACTTCCTCTCCAGCAGAAAAGAACCCGGGAACCATCAGGGGAAACTGCGGGATATCTAGGATCTGAAACTGTGCTGCCTCCCTGTGAGGAGAGCAGAAGAAACAGTAGAAGAAAGGTCATGTCACACCCCTTTTTCCGCTCTGACGAGAAGCCTGGGAGAAAGCTCAGGGTCATACTCGGACAGATCGTAGTCTCCGAAACACGTAATTTTACTGAAACCGGCTTTTCCGATCATATCACACACTTCCTCGAAGCCGATGGAGGACAGTTCGAGAACTACCTCTTCTCTGCTGCATGAACCGTTTCTGCAAACTGTATAGAACATATGATACCTGATGTTTCCAGTTAAGGAACACCTCTCCACCCTCTCGGTGAGAATGAGATCGCTGCCGTCGGACATTGTGGTTCTGTATCTTTCTGTGAGAGGCTCCTCGCTTCTCCTGCTGAAAACGGGACTTATCTCAAGGATGAAAATACCGTCTTGCCTGGTTACCCTGAAAGCCTCGCAAAGAAGATCCTGACGGGCATCATGATCAAGAACGCACTGGAGCCCGTTGTATGGGAAGCATACGAACTGAAAGCTTCCGTTCCTGAAGGGCAGCCTCTCTCCGAATCCCTGCACTCTCAGTGCCAGTTTCGAATCTGAGCTGCTCCAGGACCCTATCATGGAATCGCTGGGTTCAAGGGCAAAGGTGATTCCGGTATTTAGAAGGGATTTTGCAAGTCTTCCTGATCCAGCACCTATCTCAAGGCAGTTCCCGGGGAACTGGTGTCTTTCATTCCGGTAAAAGTCCATCTCTCTGAAATCCGGAGGGAACACGGTGTTTTCCTCGGCATTGAAATAGACCGAGTATCTGTTCCAGATCTCCCTTGCATTCATGCTAGAATGCTGCCGCATCGGGGCCGGCCCTTATTATGAAATCCTCAGGATCGATCTGAACGCCGTTATCGAGAACTTCATAATGAAGATGCGGTCCAACTGAACGGCCCGTTGAACCCACCCTGGCAATAAGGTCTCCCCTTTGCACCTCCTGCCCCACCGCAACGTCGATGGCTGAACAATGCGCATAACGGGTGGAGATGGCATCAGTGTGCTTCACCACCATGTTAAGACCCCAGCCCCCGCTCCATCCGCAGAAGGTAACGACACCGTCGGCGGGAGCAAGAATGGAAGTGCCTGTCCAGGCTGCGATGTCTATTCCCTTGTGGTATCTTACAGCACCGGTGAACGGGTCGACCCTTGCGCCGAAATCGCTTACGAAAACCCCGTTAACCGGCCAGATGGAAGGAGTGTGACGGAGTTCGTCTGCTTTGTCCACAAGAAGCACCGCCAGGGAATCGTAAGCGGCCTTTTCGGCTTCAGCCAGCCTTTCGCAGAGAACCAGCCTCAGATCCACGTCGTCAATGTACCTGAAAATGTCCTTGCCTGTGTTGCCGTCGGAAAGAACATCGGTATACCTTGTAAAATCGATGTTCATGTCCGCTGCGGCCATGAAGGCCATTTCTTCACGCTGAGCAACGAGTTCCAGGCTGTTCTGCAGGTTCATCACCCTGGAATCCAGCTGTATGAGTTCTCCCTGAAGACGCATGTAGTCGTGGTCTATGTCACTTCTTTTCTCGGCGTAGACGGTTTTGCCTATGTTGAACCCGATAGCGGTGAAAAGGCAGAGAATGCCCACTATCACAAGGGCGGTCCAGCCAGCTTTCCCCGGAGAGATCTTAACATGTCTGTTACGGTAGGAAGGGTTGTCAGGAACCCAGCTGACTGATCCTTTAAGCATATCCCTTTTTCTACTTCAGAAAGTGAAGCAGCGAGTTCGAGTCACTGCATTCATGAAGTTTTGTAATTGCCCTGTTCTTAAGCTGCCTCACACGCTCACGGCTTATGCCCATGGTCCGGCCGATCTCGGCAAGGGTGTGTCTCCTGTCGGTTTGTATGCCGAAGAAAAGCTGAATGATGGTTCGCTCGCGGTGATCGAGTATGGCCAGCATGTCGTCTACGCTTGACTTCAGGGCGTCAACCAGAACAGCTTCGTTGGGAGTTACATCACCCTCGGCGGCTATCATCTCCTGGAATGTCTTGTCGCTTCCCTCGTAAACGGGACTGTCAAGGGAAAGGTGGGTGCTGTGAATGGACATCATTCCTTCCACTTCTTCCCTGGATACGTCAAGTTCACCTGCAACCTCGGAAGTTGACGGGTCTCTTCCCAGAGCATGCCCCAGCTCCCTCGTTGCGCGGCCCATTTTGTAGAGCTCTCCAACCCTGTTCAGGGGAAGACGCACGATCCTGGACTGTTCCGCAAGAGCCTGCAGAATTGCCTGCCTGATCCACCACACAGCATAGGTGATGAACCTGCATCCCTTGGTTTCATCGAAACCCTTCGCCGCACGGATAAGCCCCACATTGCCCTCGTTGATCAGGTCTTCCAGTGCCACTCCCTGGTTGGCATACTGTTTGGCTATGGAAACCACGAATCTGAGATTAGCTTCGGTGAGTTCGTTAAGGGCCTCCTGCTCACCTTCACGTATACGCATTGCAAGGTTGGCCTCTTCTTCAGAGGTTAGTGTATCACGGGTTCCGATTTCCCTCAGATATAGTTCCAGGGATCTGCCTTCGGTTCTTCTGGTAGCCAATTTTCACTGCACCTTTCGCTGCAAGGTGTTTCTTCCAGCTGATTCACGCTCTATATATTGCCGGTAGCCTTAATGGTTCCAGGGAAGATAAGAGAGTTGTCAAGTGTTGACAATCGGTCAAGGGGTTGACAGGAGGATACGTTGGACTGGACAGGTTTTCCAAGGGAAAGAACGAAGTGTATCCTCTGCGGCGCTGACCAGCCTGAACTTTTGAGCACACAGAGAAGCTGGCCGGTTTCACGGTGCGGAAAATGCGGTTTCATATACCTCTCGGAAAGACCTGTGGAAGCAGCCCTTGAAGAGATGTACAGCAAGGACTACTATGACAGCGCAGAAGTAGGTTACGGCGGCTATGTGGACAATTTCAGGAAATACAACCGTATCTTCACTTCACTGTTCAGGAAAAGAGCGGAAGACATAGAGGGTTTCCGGGGCGAAGGTGATCTTCTGGAGGTTGGATGCGCCCATGGATTTCTTCTGGATTTCCTCAGAGGACGCGGCTGGAACGTAAAAGGTGTTGAGGTGAGCCCCCTTGCCGCAGGGTATGCCAGCGGTGAACTGAACCTTGATGTTAAGAACTGCAAACTCCGGGAGGCGGAATTCCCCGGGGCATCTTTCGACGTGGTTCTGCTGCTGGATGTTCTCGAACACCTTCACCGGCCCTTCGAAACACTGAAGGAGATCGGAAGGATCCTCAAACCCGAAGGTACGCTTGTGGTTCAGTGCCCCTGGGAACTCACCCACTGGGAGGAAAGGGCGGAGGCTTTCCTGAAGGGCATGAGGCAGTGTACCATAACCCCCGATGCAGTCCCTGCTCATTTGTACTTCTTCGAGCCCGGAACCCTCGAAGCCTTACTGGAAAAGGGCGGGTTCACCACGGTAAGAAGGCAGAGCGGCAACTACGGAGCTGTAAGAAGACACATCAGACCCCCTGTAATAAACAGGGGTTCCCCTTTGGAAAAGGCCGGGAGATTCATCTACTTCAAATTGGGGCTGCAGAGGTTTCTTTACGAAGCGGCAAAGCTTCTGGGAAAGGGTAATGGCCTTATCCGGTACGCCAGGTACCACCGGTGAACTGCTTCATTTTCAGGGGGGAACCTGCGGTTTTCCCGAAAATATGCGGCCGAACACCTCTGGACGATCTTGCCGCGCACCTGAAGAACTCGGGAATAAACGATGTTTATACCGATTCCATGTCAGAATCCTCCGCTGTGCGCAGAATGGATTACCCCGAAGCTGCAGAACTTCTGGGAGATACCTGGATCGCCGCATATGAGGGCATGATCACCAGGCAGTCACCACTTGACCTTGTCAGGAAGGCTTCCAGGTACCAGTCCCAATGCGCCGTCTCCCTGGCCTGTTCAGGTGAACCCTGGAAACACACAACGGTACTCACCGGAGAGAATGGCGCAATCCAGTCTTATGAGATAAACCCGTCACCTGAAAACACCAGAACGAATCTTTGTTTTTCAGGTTTTGTGTTTGTGAACAGGAGAGGTTTCCACACTGAAAACCCCCCGGGCAACCTTAACGCCTCGGCTTTCCTGATCCCGGGATACTGGAGCGTTCCCGGTGACAGAAAGAGCTATCTGAGAACCGCACACGAGATACTTTCCGGTATGGTAAAGGGCTGGCCGGTTGGGAACGGGGTGGTTACGGCAAGCCCGGTTCCCGTGAGCTGCAGGGTTTCCGGAACTCTCTGGCTTGGCAGGGGGTGTGAAGTTGGTGAGAACTGTGCTTTCGAAAACTGTGTTATAATGGACTCTGCCCGGATAGGCAGCGGAACGGCTTTGAGGAACTGCCTGGTTATTCCCGGAACTTCCGTCAAACCGGGTACTTTGATTGACGACAAGTATCTGACACTGCTTGGAGAAGAATAATGGTTGAAAGAATTCAGGATTATCTTGGTGAGGTTAGTGCACTGGTTCTGAAAATCCCTCCTCATTCCATACAGAGAATAACCTCACGGATACTGGAAGCATACAAGTCCGGCAAACGTGTTTTCGTTTTCGGCAATGGCGGAGGAAGTTCCACAAGCGCCCATTTCGTGTGTGATCTCTCAAAAGGGACAGCGGTTAAAGGGAAACCCAGGCTGAAAGCCATTTCCCTGGCAGAGAACATACCTCTGCTCACAGCATGGGCAAACGATACCGACTACACTAATACCTTCGGAGAGCAGCTGAAGAATCTGGTGGAAGAGGGCGACGTTGTAATAGGGCTGTCTGGAAGCGGCATGAGCCCCAATGTGATAAATGCCTTCAAGGTGGCAAATGAATCACGGGCAACTGCCATTCTGTTTTCAGGTTACAGAGGGGGTGACGCAGTGAAGGTTGCCGATGACTCCATCGTGGTTCCATCTGAGGACATGCAGCAGATCGAAGATGTGCACATGATACTGACCCATATAATCTTCAGATGTCTGAAGAGCGAAATAGCAGGGCTTTAGTACTACTCCGGGATCCAGTCGGAAAACTGTTCGTCTCCCCCTGCAAGGATCTCGTTCAATGAAGAGCGGAAAAGCTCTACTCCCTCTTCGCTTCCTGCGGCTTCAGGAAATCTGCTCTTCCAGAGCTGCCAGGATCGTTCTATCTCGCCGGCCATGGTCTCCTGAAGGTTGCCTGCCTGTCTGGACTGCTCCACTGCATCTTTGTTGTAGATGAGCATGTCAGAGGCCAGCACCCGCGCGAACCTTGCCGCTCTTTCATCCACCGCGGATTCCGTGGAAGAAGACTCGTCTTCCTTCTTGGGAGGGTGTATTATGAATACCTCACGGCAGTTCTTGCAGCGGAGTCTCCGCGGTTTCCCTGCCAGTTTTTCCTCCGGGATCTGGTATTTCTTGCTGCAGTTTGGGCAGGTTACGATCATCTGAAATCTCCCTGTTCTAGAAAACTGTTCAATCTCTTCACCGCTTCTGCAATATCATCATCCGAAGCCGCAAAAGAAAGTCTAATGTAGCCCTCTGTTCCGAAAGCGCTTCCGGGAATGGTACCGAGACCCCCCTTCTCGAGAAGGTCGGTGCAGAAACTTCCTGAATCGAAGTTCTTTTCAGTCAATATCTTGGGATACACATAAAATGCACCCTCAGGGCGTATGAACTCTATACCTTCAACTTCATCCAGAAGCCGGCATATGAGGTCACGTCTTCTTCTGAATGCCCGGTACATGCTTTCCCGATAGTCTTCTGCTTCCCCCTTTACAACAGCAAGGGAAGCGTACTGGGAAATGGAGCATGGATTGGAGGTGGTATGAGCCTGTATTCTTCCTGCAATACCTGTCCAGACAGGGTTCGCAAGGGCAAAGCCGATTCTCCACCCGGTCATTGCATAGGTTTTGGATACACCGCTGACAACGGCAACCCTGTCTTTAAGGTCAGGCGCCGCATCGAGGATATGGGGGACTGCCCCTTCTCCGTAATACAAGTCTTCATATATGTCGTCTGATATGACCCATATCCCGGTTTCTCTAACTGCAGAGGCTATGTCTTCAACACTGCCGGTATCATTAACCAGGCCTGAGGGATTACAAGGGGAATTGAAGATCATACCCCTGGCACCCAGAGCGGAAGCCTTCCGCACGTCGTCCCCTGAAAGAAGCATCTCACCGCTTTCCGGATAAACGGGAATACCCCCGAGGCGTATGATCATTTGAGGATAGCTTACCCAGTAAGGCCTGGGCAGAAGCACTTTGTCCCCCGGGTTCACAATGGCTTCCAGCATGTTCGCTATACTGTGTTTCGCCCCGCAGGATACGAGAGTGTTCTCCGCCCTGTAGTCCAGGGAGTGTTTTGCCCCCCACCGTTCCGCCACGGCTGTTCTCAGCTCAGGTATTCCTGCGCTGGGTGTATAGACGGTTTTCCCCTGGGCAATGGCCCGTTCCGCTGCCTGAACCGCAGCCGGCGGTGTTGGAAAGTCCGGCTGACCTGCAGTAAGTGATACTATATCTCTGCCTTCCGCCTTCAATGCCGCGGCCTTTGCCGTGAACTGCAGGGTGGCGGAACCCTCCAGCAGAATGGCTTTTTCAGAGTAGTTCATGGGTTCCTCCGGTAGTATTCCTTAAGCGCATCCTCCACCGAGGGAGTTACCAGAGTCTCGAGGCTTCCCCCGAACATGGCAACCTCTTTAACAACGGTGGATGACAGATACATGTTGTGTTCAGAGGGCATCATGTAGATACCCGTTATCTCAGGTGCCAGCCTTCTGTTCATGAGCTGCATCTGAAACTCGTACTCGAAATCTGAATTGGCCCTGAGGCCCCTGATGAAAAGAGAATATTCATTGTTTCTCATGTAGTCCACCAGAAGACCGTCAAAACTTACCACTGTTATTCTGCCCTTTATCTCTGCTTCTTCTATGGATCTTTCAACGAGTTTCAGCCTTGTGCGGGTGTCGAATGCGATGGATTTCGAGCTTCTGTCCACCACCGCTATCTCAACCTCTGCGAATATTCTTGCTGCTCTTCTTATGATGTCCAGATGCCCTGCTGTGACAGGGTCGAACGTTCCCGGGTAGATAACCTTCAAGTCCGGCAATTTACACTTCCATCATGTGTATGTGCGTGTCCCCATACCTGCGGTGTTCCCAGTTCTCCGGGAACCGGGCACCGCCGGATTCGGCAATAACGATTCCCCCCGGCGAAACAACCGAGGTCCAGTCAAAACCAATTATCCATGAATATATACAAGAGGAGTCGTAGGGTGGGTCAAGAAAAACAATATCAGCAGGGGGAGACAGTCTGTCCATTGCAGCGGGGAGCTTCCCTCTTATGGTTCTGAAACTGAACTCCTCTGACTGTTCCCTTAGGAATTTCGTTATCAGCATAAGGTTAGCGGGAGATCTGTCCAGGAATACCGCCTCTGCGGCTCCGCAGCTCAGGCATTCTATACCGAATGCTCCGCTGCCTGAAAAAAGGTCCCAGGCCACTGCATCTTTCATCCGGGATGCCAGAATGCTCATAAGGGCTTCCCTTACCCGTGAGGGAGTGGGTCGCACACCCTTCAAATCAGGGCGGAGGATCCGGCCACGCCAGATCCCCCGCCCTATCCTAAGCAATAGGCCTCCCCTAGTAGGGTCTTATGATGTGGGGGGTTACGAAAATAACAAGCTCGCTCGATTCCTCGGTCTGGGATGAGTAGGTGAAGAGCCAGTCTCCCAGCAGAGGTATGTGTCCGAGAATGGGAATCCTGTTATCCACGGATGTTGTCTTGCTTCTCATTATACCGCCGATAACCGCAGTTGCACCGTCGTCTATCATCAGTGTGGTGTTGGCTTCCTGGGTAAGGATGATTGGCTGTTCCTCCGCCGTGGATTCGCCGGACAGATCACTGACAATGGGGTGCAGTTCAAGGGTAACATTGTTGTCCGCATTGATGTGCGGTGTCACCTCAAGGCTTACACCAACGTCGTAGAGCTGCACATACGTGTTGCCGTCTGCGTCTCTCAGTGTAAGAGGCACCTGTTTTCCGCTGAGGACCCTTCCTGTCATGTTGTCGCAGATTGCAATTCTGGGCTCTGAAAGGATATGTGCCTGATTCTCGCTTTCAAGGTAGCTTATGGTTGCGTTGAGATCGAGAATGTCGGTGATGTGACCGAACTGCACTGAACCTGTGGGAGCACCCACTCCAAGGTTGGTCTCCATACCGCCGTGTGTAAGGACATCGCTTCTGCCAAGGTTACCTGCGCTCCAGTCTATGCCGAACTCCCTTGAAGCAGTGGCATCTATCTCAACGAGTTTGGCTTCTATCATCACCTGGGCCGTTGGACTGTCGAGAATGGGAAGAAGCCTTCCTATCTCGTTGAGCTTCCTGGGAATGTCAGAGACGATCAGAGAGTTGGTCCTGTTGTCCACGGAGATCTGTCCCCGCTCGGAAAGAACCGACTGGGTTGCGCTCTGCACGTCTTCCGCCTGGGCATACCTGATGATGAACACTTCCGTGAGAAGGTCCTGCAGGTTCTCCCTTTCCGCTTCGCTCACAGCCATCTGGTTGATCTCGTTGTAGAAGTCTTCCCGTCTCATTATCCGGAGAGTATTGCTTCCGGACATGGTGGCCATGAGATCCTGAGAGTCGAGAACTGCCCTGAGGGCATCCCGCCATCCGATGTTCCTGAGCCTGGCGGTTACGGTACCCTGATAGGATTCCGGAATAACGATGTTCATTCCGCTCACTTCGGCAATGGAACGCATAACGGTTCTTATGTCGGCATCCACCACGTCGATGGTGATCCTTCTGCCCCCTGAGCCGTTCCATTCAACGGGGAATCCGTCGTTGACAATACTGTTCGGTTCTGAAACCTGTATCCCCTGGGTAATGCCCATGGAGCCTGTCACACCGCCGGAAAGGTTTCCAGAGGGATTGGAGAGCGGGGGAACGTTACCTCCGCTGACAACCTGCTGCACTTCCTGAGATGATGCGCTCCAGGAGGTGAACGGAGTGCCTGCCGGGTCGGTGTTCAGTATCAGAACCAGGCGGTTTTCCTCCTGAAGGGAAGTGCTGTAGTTCATAAGTTCGCCGTTCACGTCGACGATTATTCGTACGATGCCATCTGGAGGAGCTTTGTACTGGCTGGTTCTTATGGAGTTAACTCCTCCTCTGCTCACAGCGAAATCCGTTGCCGGAAGCGCATGAAGAGCATCGCCCAGGTCTATCACCACCCTCATGGGATCTGTGAGAAGGAACTTCTCGTAGCTGATTGGACCATCTGTTACAATGGTCACCTGGGTGCGGTCGCCGCTTGGCACAACCGAGATATCCGTCACCCGGTAGGCCATAACCGGCACAGCCAGTACCAGCAGGATAATAGCGATCATACGCATTACAGACCACCTTCTTCATGGAGTCGCATGGAGAATATCGTGGGTATGGAAGTAGTTCCTCCCAGATCATCCTCCGATCCGACCATAACTTCTTGTACTACTATTACTTCATTTCCAGTTATTTCAGCTATTCTTGTGTTGTTGCTGAGTTCAGTGCCCTCACGGAGCACGTAAGCGACTCCATTGGCATCCTCTACCATTGCCTGATCGCCACCCGAGGGATCGATGGTGATACCCACCAGATGAAGCTCCTCTATGGTGAGGTCTTCGATGGGACGCCTGAGATCCCTGCTGGCAGCGGGGAACTCTGTGAAGGGATCAGGTCTGCTGGAGACAGATTCATAAATTCTGAATACGCCTCCCAGAGATGCGTCCGACGAAGAAACGCCGCCGCCTGCGGAGCCCTCTCCGGTCTGACCGGACATTCTGTACGAAAGAAGCTGAACATCGGCTTCAGGAAGTCTGGTTTCCACAGAGCCTATTTCACCCCAAACCGCAATCCCGTTCTCAGCCATTGACCAGACTGTACCGTCATCGAGAAGTACCAGCCTGTCAGGCTGTGAAGAAATACCCGCTGTGATTATTTCACCCCGGGGGCTGTTCTTTACACCCTGCTGTGTACATACCAGACCGCCCGGAGAAACCGTTCCGTCGCAGTAGTGCTCCCAGAGATCCTCACCTCTGTATGCGGATGTCTCACCGCCTGCCACTGCAAGAAGAGTTCCATCTCCAAGGGAAATGGTTTCAGTTTCCTCGGGAAGGGCTACCTCGGTAAGAAGACCCTGGCCCATATCGTACACGGAGGCCGTTCCACTTTCGTTTTTCCATGCAAGCACACCGTTTTCATGATGAATCCGGCCTGCCGCTTCCGTTCCCGATGGTTCCAGGACCATGGTAAGATCCTCGCCGTCGAACATTTTCACTGAACCATCCCGGAAAAGGACTGCGCAGCCTTCAGCGGTTGCACACAGCGACACTGGCTCTTCCGTTTCCCCGAAGGGAACCTCTGTCATTTCACCGTTTTCGAGAACGGTGAGCCCCACGGGAGAAAGTGTGGCTATCCACTGGTCATCCGAAGCTATATCGAACGCCTGTTCAGCCTCGATGGAACTCCATCCCTTCGTGGAAGTATCCCACCCCATGGCCACGCCGGAAGAAGTAAGTATCCAGATCTGTTCCCCGCAGCCGTCCATGGCCACAGGAATTCCCGGAAGAACCACCTCGAGCCATCCGGTAACAGGTTCTTTCTCCTGGATAACCAGTGTCCCGGACCCTGAAACGTCCTGTGTCCGTTCTTCGCTCTCTCCGCAGGCTGAAGCCATCAGGAGCAGAGCCAGAATAGCAGATGCAGTTATGTTGAAGTATTTACGCATTCTATTTCCTCCCTCCTGTTTAAGGCTCGACATACGCCGAGAAAGTAAATGTGGTCTCAATGTTATCGAACTTGCCTTCAGCTGCTTTCAGCTGATGAACCTGAAGGTTGCTTATGGAACTCATCATGGGCTGCTGTGTGAGCTGATCGAAGAAAACACCCAGTCTGTGGAACCTTCCGGTCATGGTAAGCTGCCAGTCGTACACCTGGTACTCTGTTTGAGGTGTGGGCGCCATGGGAACCAGAGATATTATCTGAAGTCCGCTGGCGGCAGCATACTCTGTGAGCATGGTGTACACCTCTTCCTGGCTGTACTCCCTGGGGAGGAACCTGTTCAGTTCCTCGAGCTCCTGGTTGTACATCTCTATTCTCTGCCCCATCATTGCAAGGTCATCGGAGGACTGCCCCTGAAGGTTCCTGAGTTCTATCTCCTTTGCATCCAGGATCTGTTCCCTGTCTGATATCTCGGCTTGAACGCCGGTGGCAAAGAAGTTGAAGTAAACGAACACAAGAGCCCCCAGAAGAATAATTCCCACAATGAACCGAAGAAGACGGGGATCCCGAAAATCAACAGCCAATGTCAGCCTCCCTTCCGGGTTCCGATTTGATTCTGCCGGTCTTCATCGGGAACTCTCCCCTCCGAATGAGGCAAGTGAAACGGGCCATACGGTAAGAGTATCGCCTGCCGACAGGACAAAACCGTCATCAACAGGTCTGTAGATATAGGAATCCTGGCCATAATGGGCTGCCAATCCAACTGTTACGCTGGTGGGCAGTACATATCCGGTTCCGCTTTCTTCGTCGGGAATGGAGGGATAGAACTGGACATCCATGAAGAATACCCCGGCCGTATTGGTAAACACGGTCTGGGAATAGAAAGCTGAACTGTCGGGATCAGCTATCAGCTCCACTGCAACCCCCTCCGCGGGGATGGTCATTGCCGCATCCACATAGATCGTTCCGGTTATGTAAGCCTTTGTGGCATCCGATCCGAAGGGATCGCACCCCACAAGAAAAACCAGCGCAATCAGTGCTGCCAGTATCAGTATCGTTTTTTTCATGATACCCCCTATCACATTCCGACGTTGTCGCCGACCAGCGGCTGAAGTGAAGCGGCGTTAACGCCGATGTCTGTGCTGAATTGATACCTTGTCTCGCTGCCTGCAGCATCAAGAACAGGTGCTACGTTGTAATTCTGTCCATAATCTTCCAGCATGAAGAGCTGATTCTGTCCGTCGGGCATTGTTTCTTCAAGCCTGGTCTGGAAAGCGACTATGTCCCCCCAGGTTCTGGCTATGCCCGAAATGTGAAGATTGCCTTCCGTAAGGGAGAGTTCCGTAAGATAGATGGCCTTCCCTGACTCTTCTGCGAACTCAGTCTGTTCAGGGTAGAGAGCCCTTACCAGATACTCGAGAACGTAAACGGTACTCTTCTGCTGAAGGGAAAGAGCGTTCACGGCTGCCCGTTTGGTGTTCAACTGGTTTTCCAGAGCAGTAAGCTCCTGCTGCCTGGTGACCTGCTCCTGCATACTGGCGATCTCAGCATTCTTGTCGGCAATATCCCTGTCCAGCTGATCTCTCTGGCTGGTCAGGCCGTTGTAGTGTATGAAAAGGACCACAACCCCCACAAGGATAAGAGCCAGTGGTGCCCAGCTGAGAATCGTCATCACCGGTGAAGCGCTGGCAGCCCTCCTGGATTTCTTAACCTTCTCCTCAGGGGGCAGTATGTCTATGTCAAGATCGCCGGGTTCCAGTGCCTTGAGAGCAAGACCAACGGCAACGGCAATAACCGCTTCGATGCTCTTTCTCTCTTTGTCGTCGGTGGCAAGGGCTCCCTCGATCTGCATGTCTCCAAGAACATCGAATGTTTCCACCGGCAGACCGTGGTGTTCGCTGAGAGTATCAGCGAGACCTGCCATAAGGGAACATCCGCCGCTGATGAGCATTTTGTCTATTCGGCTGCTTTCTCCGGAAGCCTGGAAACTGATGAAGGATCTGCGCACGCTTGTGGAAAGCTCTTCCATCACGCTGCTTACGGCATTCCTTACATCCACTTCCGAAACACCCTCGGGGAGCTCTCCCTTTAGAACGGATTCCGCAGTGGAGTAATCCAGGCCCAGGGAGCGCTGAATGGCCTCGATGAACCTGCCGCCGCCTATTGCGAGATCCCTGTTGAAACTGGGTGCGCCGCCCTTCACGATGACCAGGTTGGTGTTGTCGGCTCCAACGTTGAGAATGGTCACGCATTCCTCATCGGAGGGCTTGTAGGAATTCTGGTAGGCTCGAAGCAGCGCGAACTGCTCAAGGTCAACCGCTGAGGTCCTGATTCCCGCTCCCTGTATGAGACTGCGGTGGAGATGAATTACCTCTTTCTTTGCAGCCACGAGGAGAACTTCCATTTGACCGGGAGCCGATTCCTCGTTCAGTATCTTGAAATCGATACTCACCTCGTCGACCCTGAAGGGAATATGTTGTTCCGCTTCCCAGTGGATGGCCTGCCGGGCCTGAGCTTCGGTCATTTTCTCCATTGGTATTCTGCGAACGATGACGCTTCTGCCTGAAACCGCCGAATTCACCGTTTTGGTCTTGATACCTGCCTTTGCCAGGGCATCCCTAATGGATTCAACAAGGTGATCCCTGTTGACAACCTCCCCGTCAACCACTGTTCCAGGAGTCAGTTCGACCACGGCATACTTGCTGAGCTTCAGGCCCTTACCGGCCCTTGTCAGTTCAACAGCCTTAACCGAGTGACTACCTATATCAAGGCCGACGGATGACTTACCTGACCCACCAAAGATCAGCATGTCTCCCCTCCCTGCAATCGACTCCGAAACTTCATGAAATCACCTCCGGAATCCGGTCAGTCCTTTTTTAATTCAGGACCCAATTATTCTAACTGTGTTAATACCCTAGTGATAAGTGTACCCCTCGTCAATACCCTAATTTCATAAGTAATGAATTTCATATTTCTCTTGACGCCAACTCTGAAAAATGTATCTTTGGTCCACAGGAGGTGTCAGAATGACCAGTACTGAAAGATCCCGCGGGCTTGTAAACAGTATAACGGATTTAGAAGAGCAGTCTTCTCCTTCGGTGCGGCTAACAGTACCTGTAAGGCCTGACCAGGAGGAAGCCCTGACCAGAATAGTAAGAACTATCTCCACCAACCGGTCAAAGAACAACAGGGACCAGAGAATAACCAAAGCCTCCCTTATCCGGGCATACATCGACGCCATGTCTTCCGTAACCCTTGACTACGACGAAATCCCGGACGAAAAGGAAATAGTAAGAAGACTGGTGGAAGCCATCACCCAGTAAAATTAGATAACGGTTCCGTCCGGAATCGAAACTCCCTTGGGGACAACGATGATCCCGTCTCTGATGTAGATCCCGTCGCTGTCCATTTTCTCAAGATTCTTCTCGTTGACCAGCCTGACTTCGCTTCCTATGCGGACGTTCTTGTCGAGTATTGCATTACTGATAACACAATCTCTCCCTATGCCAAGGGGGGGTTCTCCCCTGGAGCAGGTTCCAGTGTCCATTGCATGTCCTCTCCAGAAGTCAGCACCCATTACAACCGAATTGCTCACAGAAGTACCGCTGCCGATATAGCTTCTGATGCCGATGATCGAATTTTTTATGGATGAATCTGCTATATCGGAAGCTCCGCATATGGCCGTGTTGTCCAGCGTGCAGTTCTTCACCCTGGCTCCGGGAAGAGCACGGGCCCTTGTGTACAGCGGTGTGAAGTTGGAATAAAGGTCGAACTCGGGTTCAGGCATTGCCATGTCGATGTTCGCTTTGAAGAAACTGCTAATGGTTCCGATATCGGACCAGTATCCGTTGAAGGGGTAGCTGGTTACCAGGTATCGGCTGATGGCCCCGGGTATTATCTCTTTTCCGAAGTCGGTCTTGTCTCTGTCCTCATCCAGCAGAATCCTGCTGAGAACATCAGGTTTGAACAGGTATATGCCCATGCTTCCCAGGTAGGGTTTTTCAGGGGTAACCCCCTGCTGGTCGCTTGTAAGACCGGAGAGTTCATCCGGTGAAGGTTTTTCGGTGAATCCCGTTATTTTCCCCGCGGTATTTACCTGCATTATCCCAAGCCCCGGTGCCTCCTCTGTGGTAACCGGTTTGGTTGCTATGCTTATGTCGGCACCTGAGGCAATGAAATCACCTATGAACTTGGAGAAGTCCATTCTGTACAGCTGGTCTCCTGAAAGGATAAGGACCATATCGGGGCACTGGGCGAGAATGTGAACGAGACCCTGGCGAACGGCGTCGGCTGTCCCCTGAAACCAGTTGGTGTTCTCCGGTGTCTGCTCCGCAGCCAGTATGGAAACGAAACCATCGCTGAACCGGTCGAACCTGTATGTCTGTCCCACGTGTCTGTTAAGGCTCTCACTGTTGTACTGGGTAAGTACCAGTATTTTCCTTATGCCGTTATTCACACAGTTGGAAACAGGTATGTCTATAAGTCTGTACTTTCCCCCAATGGGAACCGCGGGTTTACTTCTGTGAAGAGTCAGCGGGAAAAGTCTGGTACCCCTGCCGCCGCCTAGTATAACAGATACAACAGCCATTCATCCTCCTTCGTTCACCCCTGTCATCAGACTAAATAGGCAACATTTTTCCCTTCGGGTCAATAAGGCCAGATCCTTGCCCTTGATTTCAACTTTCTGACTGCAATACTTGACATTCTTAATTTTTGATTATGTTTGTATTGAAGAAATGGAGGTTAGACATGAATATTGGTGATGTTAGATGCCCTTCGTGCGGAAAAGGCATGACACCGGTAAAACTTCACTGCAGTTCCTGCAGGCTTTTCCTCGAGGGGCAATTCGAGATGGAAACCGTAGCCGGGCTCTCATCGGAAGACCTGGCACTGGCCATTGCCTTCATCAGAAGCTACGGCTCCATAAAGAAACTGCAGGATGCCCTGGGAGTCAGCTACCCTACGGCCAGGGCAAGGCTTGAGAAACTGGTGAATAAGCTGAACAAGTCCATGGAGATCAATCCAGCCAGGGAGACCACACTGGAAAAGCTGAAGCGTGGAGAGATAACTGTAGCTGAAGCTCTGGAGGTGCTGTAATGCCTGCGTTTTTCCTGCTTATAAAAATAGGAAGAATGATTCTTCCTCTGCCCTGGTTCATTTTCTGGCTGATACTTCTGCCCTTCGTTCCCCTGGCAATTCTCGTATCGCCCTTTTTCAGAAGTGAAGAATATGGACGGGTTCTCCAGAACGCGCACCTGGCCTGGTGGGTTCTTGCGGCCCTTCACGGACTCAAAGTAGATGTTAACAGCAGAGATGGACAGAGGATCTATCTCTCATTCGTGTAAGGAGTGTTGAAATGAACGGTTCAAGGATGAAGATTCTCGAAATGCTTGCAGAGGGCAAGATAACGGCGGATGAGGCTTCCGCCCTTCTCGAGAAAGTGAATGTTTCAGAAGCGCCTGAAAGCAAAGCTCCCGTGAGCACCGAGCCGGGTTCTGCAATGCCCCGTTACCTCAGGGTGGTTGTAGACAGCGCAGACGGCGACAAGGTTAACGTGAAGGTCCCCATGAGCCTTATAAGGACAGGAATAAAACTCTCGGCACTGATGCCGGCAGATGCGGCGGATGCTGTGAAGGAACAGGGAATCGACCTCTCCATGCTCCGTGATCTCCCCGCTGATGAGCTGATCGAAGCCCTGAGGGAGCTTGAGGTAAACGTGGACAGCGCAGACGGTGATACTGTCAGAGTATTCACCGAATAGGCTTTCTTTGTAGATTAGGCTCTCAAACTAAAAATACCTACGGGGGTTGAGAACATGAAGATTGCACTCGCCGGGCAGCCCGGCTGCGGAAGATCCACCTTATACAGGGCATTAGCCGGAAATCCCGCAGCTGATACATCAAAGCCGCTTACCGTTCATGTTCCCGACCCCCGGGTCGACTTTCTGGCCGAACACTGGAATCCCGGAAGTGTGGTAAGGGCCAGTGTCACCTTCACCGACATACCCTCACCGGCTTTCAGCCCCAAAAACCTCGGCAAACTCAAGGAGGCCACGGCTATCGCCCTTGTGCTGGACAACTACGCCCTTGGAAACCTCGAGGAATCATTTCTGCAGAACGAGTCGGAACTGATGATCTCGGACTTCGCCATTGCAGAGAGAAGGCTTGCCCGTCTCCGCAAGGAGAGCAGGGGGAAATCCGCTGAGGCCCAGCTCATGGAGAGGGCCATGGAACTCCTAGAAAACGAAACTCCCCTGAGACTCATGGAACTCACACAGCAGGAAAGGGAGATCATCTCTCCCTACGCCCTGGCTTCACTTAAGCCGATTCTAGTCATCTCCAACAGGACAGGTGAAGGTGTATCACCGGAAACCCCGGCTGAGAAAACAGTCAGTGAACACGGTGGAGTATTCCTGGGCATGGACTGCGGGTTCGAGCTTGAACTCTGTGAAATACCGGAAGAGGACCAGGGTGAATTCCTGGAGTCCATGGGTTTTTCAGCATCGGGCAGAGACAGACTGCTCGGTGAAGCCTACTCTCTGCTTGACCTCATAAGTTTCCTTACCATGGGAAAGGATGAGGTAAGAGCATGGCCCATAAAAAGAGGGAGCACTGCCCTTGATGCAGCGGGCACCATACATTCTGACCTTGCACGCGGGTTCATAAGGGCCCAGGTCATTCCATACGAACTCTTCAGAACCACCCCCGATGAAACGGAACTGCGGAAAACAGGAGAAATAGGGCTTCAGGGCAAAGACTACATAGTGAAGGACGGAGACATCCTTGAGATCAAGTTCTCCGTTTAGCCATGAGCCTCATCCGGTGAACCACGGCACTTATCTCCGCCGAGCCAATGAAGATAACGCAGAGCCAGTATAGCCAGAACACCGTTGCCATTATGCCTATGAATGAACCGTACACAATGCCCCAGTCCGGAGCGCTTACTGCCCACATGTAGATGCTGGTTCCCAGCGTAGAGAACACCATGGCGAGAACTGCGGTTAATGCGCATAGTTTTTTGGACATGGTCTTGTTCGGAGAGGCCCAGTAAAGAAGGAAAAAGACCAGGAATGTAAAGGTGACGCTGAGTACCCTTGCAACCATTCCGCTGAGTGCGGAACCGATAACCGGCTGTGAAGTAAGGAACACCCCCACGGGAGAATCCACAGCAAGCCTTGCCGCAATGGTGAAAACCGCGGCAAGAACAAAGCACACCGCAACCAGAATGGCTAGAAGAAAGTCGTATAGTTTCCCCCACACTATGTGCCTTCCGGGGGCTTCGAACACCTTGTCCAGCGCCGTTCTGATGGTTCCGAACAGCCTGCTTACCATCCAGAGAAGGGTAATGAAGCCAATTATGCTTATGGTTGAACTGCCCCTGAGTACCGCTCCCTCCAGATCGGAAATGATCCACTGGGGCACGAATGGATTGAGTTCCGTAAGCCAGTTAATGAATTCATCTCTCACGGAAATATCACCCATGGCGGCAATGGCACTGAGCTGGAAGATCATCACGGTGAGGGGGATCAGTGTTACAAGAACATTGAAGGAAATGGCTGCGGCACTGAAGAAAACGTTGTCTCTTCCCCACTCCACGTACATGGCGTGGAAGAATGTGCCCACGATCTTAAGCAACCTGCGTAAGAACCTTTTCATTCCGGCCAGGGGAAACAGTGCTGACAGTTTCCCCGGTAACACCATCACTCTACCGTAACGCTTTTTGCGAGGTTCCTGGGTTTATCCACATCGCATCCACGGGCCACAGCCACATAGTATGAAAGAAGCTGCAGGGGGATCACGGAAAGAAGCGGAACGAGAATGTCAGCCACAGGGGGTATCTCCAGGACCCAGTCCGCAAGATGACCGATTTCAGTATCACCCTGGGTGGCAATGGCCAGCACCCTGCCTCTACGGGCTCTCACTTCCTGAATATTGGAGATCACCTTCTCGTATGCGGCGTCCTTCACGGCAATCACCGCCACCGGCATAAGGTCATCTATCAGAGCTATAGGCCCATGCTTCATCTCAGCGGCGGGATATCCTTCAGCATGTATGTAGCTTATCTCCTTCAGTTTCAGGGCACCCTCGAGGGCTACGGGGTAATTGACACCCCTGCCCAGGTAAAGGAAGTTGCCGGCATATGTGAACTGCTTTGCAATTTCCATTATTGAACTGCTTCCCTGAAGTATCGATTCCACCTTGTCGGGAATTTCCATGATGTCCCGGCAGATTCCCATTCCGTCTTTCCTGTTCAGCGTACCCTTGGCCCTGCCCAGGGCAAGGGCAATGAGGGACAGTATCATGGTCTGGCTCGTGAACGCTTTGGTGGAGGCAACTCCGATCTCGGGTCCTGCATGGATATAAACCCCCGCGTCGGTTTCCCTGGCTATGCTGGAACCGACAACGTTCACGATCCCGTAGGTCTTGATACCTCTGCTTTTCCCCAGACGCAGTGCAGCAAGGGTATCTGCGGTTTCACCGCTCTGGCTTATCACCAGCATAACCGTGCCATCTTCCAAAACGGGATCGCGGTATCTGAATTCACTTGCGTACTCAACATCAACGGGAATTCGCGCAAGGTTTTCTATGATGTACTTGCCGATGAGCCCTGAATGCCATGATGTGCCGCATGCGGTAATGACAATGCGCCTTATCCCGCGCATATCATTGTCGGTCATGTTCAGACCGCCCAGATGCGCAGTACCCTCTGAAAGGTCCAGTCTTCCCCTGAAGGCATTCCTCAGAGATTCAGGCTGGGAATGGATCTCCTTCAGCATGTAGTGATCGAAACCGTCCTTCTCTATCTCGCTGAGGTCCCAGTCCACATGCTCTATTCTATCCCTGGTCATTTTGGGATCGCATGAATTGGAGGATATACCCCTGCGGGTTATCTCTACCACCTCTCCCTCTTCCAGGTAGATAACGTTACGGGTATGTGATACTATTGCGGCAACGTCACTGGCCACGATGTTCTCTCCGTCGCCGATCCCCACCACCAGAGGACTTCCATACCTGGCCGCCACGAGAGTGGAGGGCTGGTCTGCACTGACCACTGCGATGCCATAGGCTCCCCTTACCTGATTCAGGGCATCCTTCACCGCTGTGAACAGGTCTTTGCTCTTTTCGTATTCGAACCCCACCAGCTTTGCAAGTACCTCGGTATCCGTTTCCGACTCGAATTCGATACCCTGTTTCTCAAGCTTGGTCCTGATGGACTTGTAGTTCTCGACTATCCCATTGTGAACCAGGGAAATCCTCCCGGTGGAATCACTGTGGGGATGGGCGTTTATCTGGGAAGGCTCACCATGTGTGGCCCATCTGGTATGGGCTATTCCAGTGGTTGCTTCCGCGGCCTCGCCGGCATCCATTTTTTCAAGGTCCGCCACCCTGCCCATGCATTTTCTTACAAGGAGGGAATGATCTGTCTGAAGGGAATATCCAGCTGAATCGTAACCTCTGTATTCAAGTCTTTTCAAACCGCTGATCAGAACATCAAGGGCCTTGCCGTGACCAACGTAGCCTACTATTCCACACATGAAAGAACCTTTCTGAAAGCTTCATAATCACCATCGAGAACTTCCTGGCTGGTGTTCTCAGCGATGAACCTCACCACCGGTTCCGTACCGGAGGGTCTGATGTGAACCCATCCTCCGGATCTCTTCCACCAGAGACCGTCCCGGGTGTCATCGGGTTTTCCCATGCGCTCTTCCAGCATCATGCCAAAACCCTTGAAATCACCGGAGAATTCCACTTTCTTTTTCATATTTATGTATTTCGGAAAGGAATCCGCCCACCCGGACAGGGAAGTTTCCGGATTCTCCCTGAGCCAGGAAACTGTATATGCCATTGCAACGGCGCTGTCTCTACCAAGGTGGCAGCTTCTGTGAATCACTCCGCCATTGCCTTCGCCACCTATATCGGCACCGCACCTTTCCATTTCCTCTATCACATTAACCTCACCCACGGGGCTTCTGTACAGGGTGCATCCATGTCTTGTAGCTGCGTCTTCTGCAAGACTGGAAGTGGAAAGGTTAACCACAGCGGGACCCGGCTCCTTCGAAAGAACGTAGTCAAGGGCTAGGGCAATGGTATACTCCTCTCCGATCAGTCTTCCCCGTTCATCCACCAGAGCAAGTCTGTCTCCGTCGGGGTCGAAGCCGAAACCAACATCCGCCTTCCTCTTAACCACTTCATCTGCCAGCATGGAGAGACTCTCCGTATTGGGCTCGGCAATTCTTGGGAAATCCCCTTCGGGGGTCATCTCGCCGTTGATCATTTCCCAGCTTACCCCCAGAGCATCCATCATGGCAGGTGCCAGAAAAGCTGCAGTTGCTCCGGTTACGTCAAGAACTGCTTTTAGGGGTCTGCCCTCTTTGCGGACGAGGGGAAGTTCCGCCACCGTTCTGACATGTCTATCTATTGAACCGGAAAGATGCTCCGTTACCGTTGCTTTACGATAGCCGACCCATTGTCTTGACGAGTCCAGAAGCTCCATGAGCCTGACTCTGGCTGATGCTCTTAAGAAAACACCGTCGGGCCCGATCAGTTTCAGAGCGTTCCACTCTCCGGGGTTGTGGCTGCTGGTAACCGCTATTCCCCCCCGGAAACCATCTCTCATTGCTTCCAGCTGAACGGTTGGTGTAGGGACCACTCCCAACAGGACAGGGGTGCATCCCACACCCATAAGTCCCGCACAGACAGCTGCTTCCACAGCCGGCCCGCTTTTCCTGGTATCCCGTCCCACCGCGATCCTGCCAGGACCTGAAAGCTCACCGAAAGCGGCGGCAAAACCGCAGGCATCCTGTACTGTAAGGCTTTCGCCGAATATGCCCCTGATGCCGGAGCCGCTGATAATTGGTTTATTCAACTGGGATCCCCCTTCGGGAGCGGAGCGCTGGAGCCGACGATCGGATTCGAACCGATGACCTGCTCATTACGAGTGAGCTGCTCTACCAACTGAGCCACGTCGGCTCCGCGAAGTTCACAATTCTATTTTTACAAACCTGTATCGTCAACGGGAAAGATCACGTAATTCAGAGTGAACAGGTACTGTGAATAACCCAGGTCAGTCTCCACCGCCGGATAAATCACGGTTTCCTGACCGTCTTTCTCAACCCGGTCGCTCTTCATGTCCATCCATCCCCGCCGGTATTCGAGCCTTGCGGAAAGGGGGCCCCACAGGGTTATGTCCGCCCCGGCTGAGGCAGCGAAACCCACACTGGAACCGCTCTCTTCCACGAAGCTTCCGAAGTCATCGGTACCGGAATAGTCTCCGGATACACCAACGAGCCCCGGTCCCGCGAACATACTGAATCCGTCCATGAGACCCAGCTCACCGCAGGGGAATGCCCAGAAAAACAGGCTTGTCAGCTCTCCGTCCCATCCCGATGAAGCAGTTTTGGTGAAGTACTCGCCTCCCAGATGGAACACAAGCGGACCCGGAGCGTCCAGGGTTGCTGTGAGACCGTAGGAGAGCCCCGGGGTTCTGAACCTGGAATCGTACTGTTCCTCCACTGGATCGAAGGATGATACGGTAGCTCCAGCACTTATACCCAGTCCCCCGGGAAGAGCCGAAAAGAAGATGAGTTGTAGAATACAGCTAAACATTGTTTTCCTTTATCCAGTTCAGCAGTCCGCCGGCATCCAGAACCTTTAGCATCTCATCGGGAAGGGGCGGAAAGGAGAATTCTTTTCCCCCCACCTTCAGTGTGCCGCCTGCTGCATCCACCGATACTTCGTCTCCGGGGGAGTAGCTTTCAACAGCCTCTGGGCTCTGAACCAGAAGGAGACCCTGGTTGATGGAGCTTCTGTAAAATATCCTGGCGAATGACTTGGCGATAACCGCCTGCACACCAACGTGACGCAGGCCCAGCGCCGGCTGTTCCCTGCTTGAACCGCAGCCGAAATTGGAGCCTGCCATTATTATGTCTCCCGGTTTAACCTTTTCGTGGAATTCCGGGTCCAGGTCTTCCAGTAGATGGGGGGCGATCTCCGGACCGGTTCCGCAGGTGTAGGTGTACTTTCCCGGGAAGAGAAGGTCGGTGTTGATGTCATCCTGATCGTAGTAATGCACGGCCATGCTATACCTCCCTGGGATCTGTAATTACACCGGTAACCGCCGTGGCGGCGGCTGTCTCCGGACTTCCGAGATAGATGAATGCTTCCTTCTCGCCCATTCTTCCCCTGAAATTTCTGTTAGCCGTGGAGAGGCAGACCTCTCCGGGAGCCAGAGCTCCCTGATGGGCGCCAAGACAGGGACCGCAGCCCGGAGGAAGAATAACTGCACCAGCCTTTACGAACTCCTCGATTACTCCCTGCTGCAGGGCTTTTACATATTCGTCACGGCTGGCTGCTCCAACGAGAAGCCTCACAGACGATGCAACCTTCCTGCCCTTCATTATCTTCAGGGCCGAGGTCAGGTCTTCTATTCTGCCGTTTGTGCAGGTACCCAGATATACCTGGTCCACCTTGGTTTCCGGAAGGTCCTTCACCGCGCATACATTGTCCACGGTATGGGGCCTCGCAACCACAGGAACGATTTCCGAAAGATCGAAATTGTGAGTTTCGCAGAATTCCGCATCCACATCACTCCAAAGTGCTTGATCGCAGACATCAGGCGAGCACAGGAACTTCTGTACCACCCGATCCGCCGGGAAAACGGCGATCTTGGCCCCCATTTCGATACCCATGTTGGCAATGGTCATTCTTTCATGGACAAGAAGGCTGCCAAGACCTGTTCCATGGAACTCTACCGCCTTGTAGTTAGCGCCGTCTGCGCCGAGTTTCCCGATTATGGTCAGGATCAGATCCTTGGCTGAGATCCTGTCCTTGAAGTTCCCCTCGAGGTTGATCTCGATGGTCTCGGGAACCCTGAACCATGTTCTTCCCGTTATCCACAGGCCTGCGGCTTCCGTTCTGTCTATTCCCGTTGCAAAGGTGTTGAAAGCTCCATAGGTACAGGTATGGCTGTCGCTTCCAACAACTATCTGTCCCGGCAGGGTGAGATGTTTTTCAGGAAGGACCTGATGACAGATACCGCACCCGATATCGTAAAACTTCTCGATACCCTGCTCTTCCACGAACTTCCTTACCAGTGCATGCCCCTCTGCATTCTTGCTGGTTGCAGCGGGTATCACGTGGTCGAGAACGATGGCGATACGGTCAGGATATTTCACTTTTCCACCGGGAACGGTGCTCCTGAACTTGCCAATGATCGCAGAGCTGTTGTCATGGGTAAGCACAAGGTCCGGCTCCACGAAGACTATCTCCCCGGGCTGAACTGTTTTACCGGCAGCTCTGCCGAGGACTTTCTGGGCAAAGGTCTGTCCCATTGGTTTCCTTTCTGCAGTATTTCAAATTTCATACACCATGATTCTACTATGAACAATGCGTAAGGTTCCTTCAAGGGCAGGAAAGGTATTGCAAAAGTTCCTTCTTTGTGGTTAGTGTAACACGGAAAGGGGGGATCTGTATTGAAGAGCATAAGAGGAACCCACTTTATTCAGAAGGAGCATCCGGAGCTTCTGAAAGACGAGTCATCCCTTTCCGGAGGCAACTGCCAGTGTGCCGCCTGGCCGGTTAACGGTAAAGAAGCAGCCGGTTTCATCAGGGAGTGTTCTGAAGACCGGGTCCAGCTTACCATTTCAGGAGCAAGAACAGGAATAGCCGGTGGAGCAGTTCCAATGGGTGGAGCCGTTCTGTCCACAGAAAGGCTTCTTGGAATCCACGAAACGGAAACCCCGGGTAAGATAAGGGTCATGTGCGGGGAAACCCTGGACTCCGTGGACGAATACTGCAGGATCAATAAACCGGGATACTTCTATCCCCCTGATCCCACTGAAACTACCGCATCCATCGGCGGAACCATCGCCACCGACGCTTCCGGCTCATCCAGCTACATGTATGGTTCCACCAGAAAGTGGATAGACGAAATCGAAGTGATACTTCCAGGGGGAAAACTCCTGGAAATAAGAAGGGGTCAGCACAGATTCACCCGGGGAAGACTGATGCACCCGGAACTGGGACTTCTGGTTCTCCCGTCCCTATCGAAACCTCAACCTCCTAAAAATGCCGCCGGGCTCTATGTAAAACCTGACATGGATCTCATAGATCTTTTCATCGGCAGCGAAGGTGAACTCGGCCTGATATCATCCGCAGAGCTTATTCTTGCAAAGAAACCCCATTCCGTGGCATCCCTTGCCATTTTCTGCAACGAAGATCAGTTCTGGGATCTCAGAACGGATCTTATGAATACCGCTCTTCCAGTGAGAGAACTGGAAGCCATGGTTCCTCCCTGCCTGGAATTCCTTGCGGGAAACACCGGGCACACGGTTCACCCTCCGGGTGAATGGGTACTGATCACCTCCATAGAGGCTTACTCGGAAGATGACCTTGACCTGGTCCTGGAAACACTGAGCGTACTCCTGGAGGAAAAAGGCATCTCGCCTGACAATACCTGGGGGGGGTTCGATGAAAACGAGAGGAAGAAGCTGAAGGAGTTCAGGCATCTCCTTCCTGAAACCATCAACAGGATCATATCGGGTCTTTCCATGAATGATGAGTCCATTCACAAAATCAGCAGTGACACAGCGGTATCTCCGGAAAAACTACGGGAATACCACAGTTACATGGACAAGGTCCTGAGGGATACAGAGGTTGAGCATGTTGTCTTCGGCCACTGTGGCCAGGGTCACCTTCACGCCAATCTCATTCCGAAAAACCGGAGGGAACTGGACGCCTCCGAGAGGGCAACGGAACTATTGGCACAACGGGCTGTTCTTCTTGGTGGAACTGTGAGCGCTGAACACGGCACAGGCAGACTTAAAAAGCACTTACTGAAACTCATGTACTCACAGAATGAACTGGAAGAGACAGAGTTACTGAAGAGCACAATAAGAAGTATCTGAGAACACTTTTCGCCCGGTCTGCCTGGAAATATATTCGGCCTTCGAAGGTGCCGCAGACCAAAGCCGGAGGTTTCTAATAGGTAAAGCACGAACCCTGAGGGAAACCGTTTCCGGAACACCTGTTCTGGAAAAACAAAGCCGGTTCCTGGCCTGCGGCACTCCTCTTCCCCGGGAAACGAATCCGGATAAGGTCATCTCCAGGCTCGTCAGTAAATACAAGATGAAAAAGGCAAGCCACCTTAGCTGGGCTGCAAGATTCAGCGACGGCTCAGAGCTGAAGAATGACGGAGGGGAATCCGGCTCCGGGAACTGCATTCTGGAAACAATGAGAAACATGGACGCCGAGAACTGCCTGATCCTCGTGGCAAGGTGGTACGGCGGAAAGCACCTGGGCGGTATGAGGTTCAGAATTTACAGGAGTACCACCAGAGAACTGCTGGAAGAAAATACGGAACCGGGCGGAGAATAAACCCCGCCCGGCTGTTATTCCAAGATGAAGAACCTACCTTATTACAGTAAGACTCCTCATTGTGTTAACACCTTCCCCGGATACCTTAACGAAGTACAGCCCGCTGGAAAGCTCGGATGTACTCAGTTCCAGGTCATGGGCACCGGACTCGAGGATACCGCTGCAGCCTCTCTGAACCAGCCTTCCCTGAACATCATACACGGTGACCGATGCAGGGCCCGCGGCGGCAGTGGTGAACTGCACCGATGCAAGTGAAGAGCAGGGATTGGGCGAAACGGCAACGGTGGTATTTAGAACTCCGCTCTCTATGCCGGTACCGTCGTGTCTCCAGAGAGTTATTGAAGCATCGGCAAAGGTCTTGACTCCCTGATGCCTGTCTCCGCTGAACACTATGTACCAGTTGTCCGTGTGAGGAGCGTAGAACCAGACCTCGCCGGCACTCTCTCCCTGAAGAAGCTCGTAGCAGTCGAACTCTTCTCCTCCCTGATAAAGGGCCAGATTTTCCTCGTCCACGATGAAGAAATCCGCGGTGCCGTCAGTAAGGGGTTCAGCATACTCAGACCTGGGCGTGGCGTAGTAATCCCTTCCGTTCATCAGATCATAGGGAAGATCGTATTCGACCTGGATCAGGTACTTCGTCCAGCTGCCTTCCGTCTGTTCAACTGCTGGGAGCTCGGGCATGAGCATGGGGGGACTCCACTGGAAGGTATAGTTCTGATCGGCAATGCTGTTGTTTATAACCTCTTCGAAGCCTCCACTGCCGAAGTTCCCCAGTGCCGTGGAGATGTTCATGTAGAAGTTCTGGTTGTTACCAAGGGTAAAGGTGATCTCACCATTCCTGTCGGTCTGTCCCCAGGTTCCTCTGTAGATGGTGCTTGTCTGCCAGCCTTCACTTGCGATCTGCACCATTGCGTTGTCAACGGGTACGGAAGATGAATCGGTAACGGTCACGGTGAAAGTGCAGCTCTGGCTGTAATAGTCCACCACGTCCCAGGTGAAGCCGTCGTTCCTCCAGGCCCAGATGCAGCTGCATTCCTTGGAGCCGCCATAGTCCACATCATAGGCTGTGTTGTGATTGTTCACCGTGTCAACGTACCAGCCCCTCCATTCACCGTCCCACCAGATCGAGCACCATACGTGGTCTTCGTTGATATCCATTACACAGGCGCAGGGAATCAGAGCGGTACGGGCTGCGGCTGACAGAAGATCCTGGGTTTCTCCGCAGTTGCCGTTGTGCTCATGGGCTATGATGTTGGGCTGCACCGGTCTGTTCCCGGATGCAGCATCGGGAATGATTGCCCTGGTCCACTTGCTGATGATGTCCACCGCATGCAGACTGTCGGTAAACTCAGGTGTAGTCGACCAGCCGTAATTTTTGGTCTGTTCATCCCAGAACACCAGAACGTTCGAGTTAAGCACCTGGTTGAAGACAGGATAACCGGAGTCGTCCATGTCCCAGAGGTACTGTCTCCAGAACTCGTTATAAACAGTTTCGTCGTTAAGGGGTTTCTCGTCGGAAACCTTGGGCATAACCACGAAATCGTAGTAAATCTCCTTCGGGATCTCCACCCAGACCGTATCACTTCCCTGAATGGTGTAGTACTCTGTGGTGCTGTAGTAATCCGCTCCCGTATAGTCCACCACGTTCACGTAACTCAGGAAGGCATCGTTGTCATAAATGCCCTGGGCATTCTCCACGAGAACTTCCTCATCCCAGCTTGGAATAGCAAGAATGGTCCATGAAAGATAAGCTACGGTGTAGGCAAGCTCATCGAAGTAGTTCTGGCCCTGGTGGGCAAGAAGCAGAGCACCGTAACGGTCCTGATTGTCTTCCGTAAGGATCGAAAGTTTCCAGATCAGGTGCTCCTGCAGCCACTCCGGGCAAAGGTCCACCGCCTGCTGAGCCTGAGATGTGAGTTCTATCTCAGGATTAACCACCAGGTCTTCACCGAAAAGGTCTACCATGACCGGGTAGATCCCCTCTTTGTCCGGAATCACGAACCTGCAGTCAACCGTTTCAAGGGCTTCATACTCGGAAGGAGGTTCGAAAACCGGTGCCGGAGTCTCCACCGGAGAAAACGGCATTGAAAAAGGAAGCCCCGAACCCACAAGGTGAACGGCGCTTCCGGTAACCTCCACAGGTTCCATCGGGGTGGTTACCCCCGGCAGATCCGATGCGGTCACAGCGCATGCAAGAACAAAAGGTAACAGAATAATCGAACGCATTTTACACCTCTCAGCTACACACAAGAAAAAAATCACTTACAGTGTGAAGATACATTTCCAGAAACCGCAGGTAAAGGTGATCAGCTTGATTACATACCTGCCAGCTGTCTCGTGATTGCAACAATCTGAATGAGTTCACTTGATTATCCATGCAAACGTATAGCCGCCCGATACAGTCAGCTGAAGCAATCAGTTAAATCCTGTCAGCTGGATCACAGACTATTCTCTCAGCTGAATAGCTCTTTCGCAAAAAAGGCCATAGGCAACCAATAGCCTTAGTCCGTTACTCACCTGGATTTTCTGAACTATCCTCAGTCTTTTTTTCTTTGGCAGTTCTCAAACTTCTAGTATTCCATTCTAAATGCATCTGACATAAAGCAAGTTGCGCTTTAAGCCTTAGTTCAGCGCCCTTGCTGACACCAATCGCAACTCCGAGAAGGCAGGCTACCGCACCAAATATCAAAGCCCCACCGTTTTTAAAAGCAAGTTGACCAACAATGGCCCCCACAATCGCCCCAAGGAATCCATAGGAAAACGCGATCGAGTTTGCCTGGCTGTAAAGCTTATCTGCAAATTTCTGAATAACTTTTGGTTCATATTTAACGGCCATTTCTTCCTTCTTCAATCTTAGTAATAACCTTGTTTGTCAGTTCGATAACGCGGCTCTCAACTCATCTCTCAACTTCATCAGCAATCGGCCAAGCATATTCTTACCACTTCCATCTCCCCCGTCACCCCAGAAAGCATCATTCTCAGTGCGTTCCACAAGCTTCGCATTCCCCGTTGAAAGAAGAAGCTCCCTGAGATCCTCATGCTGCGTGAATTTGGCTCTGATTGCTTCTCTCATTACTGAAATCTTCACTGATTCCCAATCTTTCCTGAGTTTCTTCTTTCTGTCCCGTCCCAATCTGGCAGCTTCAGTAGGTGTTTTAGATTTTCTGATTTTCTCGGAATCCTTTTCCGATTGAAACTTCATAGCCTGGAAATAGTGTTCACTTGTTGGCCAGTTCTTGCCTTTCAGCTTAATGGGAAATCTTGCGAAGTTGGAGAATTCACCATACTCTACAGAAGTACTGTAAAACTCAATCAGATCTGGTGTGTCCGGATGTATCATCATTTCCTTCTTTTCTTTGGAATAGAATGATTACCAACTAGTCATCAAGTTCCAAAGAGAATCTGATCTTGTAAGCTTCGCGCATCTCTTTCTCTGTGGGAATTCTATCCTCTTGCAATACATCCCGGATCAATCTAACAAGTTTCTGGCCTGAAGAATCAGGATCTTGATTGGAGAAATACTCAACCAGGAAAAGATGAAATGAGTTAATGTCCAGCTTATCACTTTGAGTGCCCTTGAGAAATTGCTGAATTCCGTAGTATGCCCATTTTGCCTCATGTCGTAGATGCTTAAGCTTAGAGTATCCCCCATAAGCTCCCATCTCTCTTGCTTTCAAGGAAACAATTTCCAGGAACTGCATCATTTCCTCAGCCCTGGCTCTGCTGACCTCTGTTAGCTTTCCTTCAGTATTTGCATTGCTACTCATGTCGAATTCATTGCTTTCTCCATCTCCCTAGGCTCAGGAGGAGTTCCGTTCTGCAAGCACTTCACCAGAAACTTGCACAGCGCTTTCCCCCTTGGTGTTTCAGCACCAGTAAAGTTAAGAATATCCCGGATGGAATCACTAATAAGAAGATTATGAAGTGATCCATTTGAAGAGAGGCCAAACGACTGCCAGGCATTCATTAGAATGTCGTAATTCCTGTTCATCCTTGCTAACTCATACAGCTTTCTGCTGTCTGTCCTCAAATTACCGCAAAGATGACAATACTCGAAGCGATAATCGCGGCTTACTCTTTCTGCTTCATTAAGAATTGCTTCTTCAATAACCTCAATAACTTCATCTGTAACGCTTTCAATTTCAGGCATAAGCAGATTTGAATTGTCTGCCATACCAGCCATTATTGTCTTCAGCTTCTGGAAAGAAACCGGAGTGAATTCATTATTATCAACGCCTACATCCCACTGTTTCCCCAAAGGTTCGAGCCTGCCATGGGAATGTCCATACAACTGCCAGCTGTTGAAGTGCGATCGGGGCCAAACTCTCATTGCATAGTGGCATACAACTACATACTCATCCTCGATCTTTTTCTCCCAGATTTCGTGCCCATCCTTTAGCCAGTAGTCATGGCTTCCTTTAAGAACTATATGATTGCCGTTAAGCTGTTTCAAATATCCCTCGGCAATGTCCCTCTTTTTTCCAAAACAGAAGTCGCCTGCATGTACAACTGTATCGTTTTCGCCAACCACAGAGTTGTGCAGCTGAATCAGAGCTGCATCCATCTCTTCAACAGACCGGTAGGGCCGTTTGCAGTGATTGAGAATGTTGGCATGGCCATAGTGCTCATC
>CAZNFQ010000017.1:0-30649 GCA_964571965.1 uncultured bacterium
CAAGGCCCTTGCTGTAGTCTTTCTTGTTCCACTGGCCCTGCTTCATGGTTCTGTCGGCAACTGGAATGTATCTGCAGCAGGCAAGCATGTGCCCAAGTGCCAGTTCAGCAACGGCAACAGAGCTTGCGCTTGGGGTGTTCCTTACGGCAATACCCCTTGCTTCTGCTTCGTCAACATCGATGTTGTCGAGACCAACGCCGCCCCTGACAACCAGCTTAAGGGTGTCTTTGCAGTGTTCAAGTACGGGGACTCTTACCTTGGTAGCACTTCTCACAACCATGACATCGTATCCGGGTACGGTTTCCAGAAGTCCGTCCTGGTCCATTCCGGTTTTTACGGTAACCTGGTGTCCGCCATTTTTAATAGCCTCGATGGCTGAATCGGCAACTGCGTCGCAGATCAAAACCTTTGCCACTTTAAAACCTCCGCTTTGCGGTTAAATCGTTGAGTAATAATAGAGTAGTACCAGCCCGTGAAAGCTACCCCACAAAGGGCCGCAAGTCAATATTGAAGTGTTGTTATCTCAGCGCTTTTCTCACCTCTTTCACTATGGCTCCAGTTGTGAGACCGCAGCTTTCCATGACCTGGTCAGGGGTGCCGCTGCAACCGAATCTGTCTTTAACTGCCACGGGAAATATCCTTAGGGGTTCAGTTCTGGAACAATGCTCCGCCACGGCTCCGAAGAGGCCTCCTGTCACCTGATGGTCCTCTGCGGTGACAATTGGCCCTCCGTTTGCGGACAGATCATCCAGAAGATCAGTGTCCAGGGGTTTGATACTGACCATATCCGCAACTGAAACCTGTATTCCATCTTCAGAGAGTATCTCCGCTGCCTCCAGTGCCTTAGCCACCATTGCCCCCACGGCGATTATAGAGGCATGTCTTCCGTCCCTGAGAAGGTGCCCCTTTCCGGGAATAACCCTTTTTTCTTCAGTATAGATCTGAGGAACCGGATTTCTGCCGTAACGAATGTAAACCGGCCCTTCTATCTGAAGGGAAGAGAGCACCGCCTGGGCAGTCTGGTTGGCGTCGGCGGGGACGAGTACGGTCATGTTCGGCAAAACCCTGACCGCGGCAATGTCTTCCAGGGCCTGATGGGTTGCGCCGTCGGGGCCGACACTGGTTCCCCCGTGGGCTCCCCCTATTCTTACCTGAAGGTTCATGTTGCAGATGGAGGTGCGTATCTGGTCGTATGCCCGTCCAACAGCGAAAACGGCATAGGTGCTGTAAAAGGGGATAAAGCCTGCAAGAGCAAGGCCTGCTGAGCATTCAGCCATGTTCTGCTCTGCTATTCCAAGATTGAAGAATCTCTCTGGAAATCTATCGCGGAAGGCTATGGTTCCGGTGGACCTGCTGACATCTCCATCTACAACCACAACTTTGTCACTGATCTCTGCAGCCCTGAGGAGCCCCTGCACATAACCTTCCCTTGTGGCTCTCATGAAAGCTCCTCCATCGCTTTATCAAGTTCTTCATCGGATGGGGCTCTGCCGTGCCAGAGTGCTGCGTTCTCCATGAAGGAAACACCTTTCCCTTTCACCGTATGGGCAATGACAACCAGGGGGCCTGGGTGCTCAGTCTGCAAAGCGCTGTGAATGTCTTCGAAGTTGTGACCGTCACATTCCGTTACGGTCCATCCGAAGGCCTTCCATTTTTCGGCAAGGGGATCTATGGGCATCACGTTCTGAACCGTATCGTCCAATTGAACCATGTTCCTGTCCACAATGGCCACAAGATTCTTCTGGGCATTCGCCGCGGAGGACATGGCCGACTCCCATATGCTCCCCTCCTGAAGCTCTCCGTCTCCAAGAATGCAGAATACCCTGGAGTCTCTGTTCTGGAGCCTGAGGCCAAGGGCAAGACCTGCTGCTATTCCAAGGCCCTGTCCAAGACTTCCTGTTGAACAGTCAAGCCCGGGAAGGCTCTTCATGTGAGGGTGTCCTTCAAGTCCTGATCCGAACTTCCTGAGCTGATTCAGTCTTTCCTTCGGAAAATAACCGCGGTAAGCCAGCACAGCATAAAGCGCCGGGGCACCGTGGCCCTTGGACAGTACAAGCCTGTCCCTGTCTTCCCATTGCGGTTCTTCAGGTCTGATGCGCATTTCTTTCCAGTAGAGGTACAGAAGGATCTCAACAAGGGAAAGGCTTCCGCCGGGATGACCGCTTCCCGCACTGTGTATCATCCGCAGGATTTCCCGTCTGATAGCCTTTGGGTCGATCATCAGCTGTTAGCTGCTTTCCAGTCTCTTTTGAAGGCTTCAAGGCCTTTGTCGGTGAGCGGGTGCATTATGCTTTTCCTGATAACGGAGTAGGGAACGGTTGCAATGTGGGCTCCTGCAAGGGCTGCTTCCGTTATGTGATTGGGTGTTCTGATGGATGCGGCGATAATCCTTGTGGAAAAACCGTGGGTGTCGAATATGTCCGCAAGGTCCTCCACCACCTGCATTCCATCTGTTCCCGCATCATCAAGTCTTCCAACGAAAGGGCTCACGTAGGAAGCGCCGGCACTTGCGGCAAGAAATCCCTGTCCGGCTGAGAACACAAGGGTTACGTTGCATGGAATGCCGTCATTTTCCAGCACTGAACATGCGCCGATGCCTGCCGGTGTACAGGGAAGCTTGATTACCACGTTTTCGTGCCAGCCAGACTTCTCACGGCCCTCTTTTATCATTCCATCCAGGTCTTCGCTCAGAACTTCCGCACTCACGGGACCGTCTACAATGGAGCATATCTCGCGGATAACATCCGTGAAGTCTCTTCCCTCCCTGGAGATCAGCGTGGGGTTGGTGGTTACACCGGAGAGTACGCCCCAGGCCGCTATTTCCCTTATTTCTTTTACGTTAGCGGTATCAAGATAGAGTTCCATGTTCACAAGCTCCAATTCTAATCTAGATCGGTTCCAGAGGCTTTTTCCTTAAGCACCGGTATTGGAACATAACCGGTGAGAAGTGTTTTCGGCTCGTCGAATCCAAAATTTATTCTAAGCTCCCATTCTCCGCCGCGTTTTCTTGCTGCAATGACAATCCCCTTGCCGTACCTGGGATGCTTCACGAGATTGCCCTTCCTGTAACCGGTTCCCGATGGAGAGGGTGGCGGAGGTGCTGGAACATCCTCGGGAAGGTCAGGCTCCACCGTCTGCTCACCTGCGGCTATTTCCGTGAGGAAACGGCTTGGTCCAAGGGGGAAGCTTCCGGGTCTTGGCCGCTGGGCGCACCAGGTGAGGAACAGCTTTTTCCTGGCCCTGGTCATTCCCACGTACAGAAGCCTTCTTTCCTCTTCAAGGTCTTTCGGCGCGTATTCCTGGGCCCTTATGAACGGGAGCATACCCTCTTCGAGACCGGATACGAAAACGGCATCGAATTCCAGACCCTTGGCGCTGTGAAGGGTCATGAGAACCAGTTTCTCGTCTCCCGACCAGGTATCTGAACTTGAAAGAAGACTCTGTTCTGCAAGGAACCCGGGAAGGCCCCCATCAGGATTTCTGCCGTCGTATTCCGCTGCGTACCTTCTGAATTCCTGAATGTTCTGAATGCGGCTTTCGTCTGCTATCTCACCCGTTGTATAGAGATCCGGAAGACCCGTGAAATCCAGCACCCTGTCCACGATGTCACTTGCCGTATCTCCTTTGTTCACGCCGTCCATACAGTGACGAAGGTTCTTCCCCAGGGTTTCCAGCGCTTTTTTACCCCTGTTGGAGATGCCCTCCACCGAACCGCTCTTCTCCAGGGTGGTGACAACATCGGTGCCGTGGTCGGCGGCCCATCTGAAAAAGGCTTCCTGCCCCTTTGAGCCCACTCCCCGAACCGGTTTGTTCAGAACTCGCCTGAAACTGGCCATATCCACGGGATTAACGATTATCCTCAGGTAGGCTACAATGTCCTTTATCTCCGCGCGCTCAAAGAATCGGACCGTACCAACTACTTCGTAGGGGATCTGCATTCTTCTGCACATGGTCTCCAGAGGACGGGACTGGGCATTGGTTCTGAAAAGAACCGCAATCTCATTCCAGGGAGTTGCATCAGCGTTCATGTCCCTGGCCGCTGACAGTATGAAGTGTGCCTCGTCCTCCGGAGTAAGGGTTTGATGCACCCGTACCTTCTCGCCGGGACCTGTAACGGGCTTCAGGGTTTTTCCGTGTCTGTCCCGGTTGTGGCTCACAAGAGATGAGGAGGCGGCAAGGATGTTTCCCGTTGATCTGTAGTTGGTCTCAAGTCTTATGGTAATCGCATCTTTGAATTCATCCGGGAAGCGAAGAATATTCTCCACCCTGGCGCCGCGCCAACCGTATATTGACTGGTCATCATCGCCTACTACCGTGACAACTGTTCTCTCTCCTGTGAATTCCTTCAGTATTTCGTTCTGTACTTTGTTGGTATCCTGGTATTCGTCTACGAGGATCCTCGAGAACATATTGCCGTAGTGCTTCTTCGTGTCACTATTATGACGCATGGCCGCCAGTACTTCTGTCAATAAATCGTCAAAATCAAATGCTCCGCTCTTTCGAAGCTCCTTCTGGTATTCACCATAGATAGCGGCCAGTGCTTCCTGATAGGGAGTTGAAGCTGTGGAAAGCGTGTCTTCAGGTGTTAACAGGTCATTCTTGCTGTTGGAAATAAAACCCTTTGCCGCCGAAGGAGTGATCTTCACCGGAAGTGACATGGACTTAAGGAGCCTTCTGACGAGAGTGGTCTGGTCATCGCCGTCAAAGATTGAAAAGTTCTCGGGATAACCGAGAGACCTTGCTTCCCTGCGGAGGATCCATGCGCATATACTGTGAAAAGTTCCCATCCTGAGCCGTATGTTGGAAGCTGATAATCGGCTGTGCACCCTCTCACGCATTTCTCCTGCGGCCTTGTTCGTGAAGGTCATGGCAAGTATTTCCCAGGGTCTTGCAATGCCGGTGTCAATAATCCGAGCAATTTTGGCGGTCAGGACCCTTGTCTTGCCGCTGCCGGCTCCTGCCAGAACGAGCAGATGTCCGCTATTGTATTCCACTGCTTCATTTTGCGCTTCGTTCAATATGATAGTTTCTTTTTTTGGCAAGGTTCTTGCTTCCTATATCGTGTTTGAGTAATGCTTTGTTGAAAGAGAGGATACCAGATGTACAAACCCGGATTGAGAAGCTGGCTGCTGCTTTGGATAGCAATCACTGCACTGCCTGCGTTCATCCTTGTAGCATGGCCGGTCTGAACCCCCTCCCGGGCTGGCCCGCAGGGATAACAGTTTCACCCATTTGATCCGGGTCATCATACGGGCAACCGGCCGACCCCTCCGGTTGCCCGTTCTCTTTACCATTGGTCTATTTTTTATTTCCATTAACCATTGCTATACTGCTGCTTGCTCCGATTCTTGATGCTCCGGCATTGATCATTGCCTCTGCTTTATCACGGGTTCTTATACCCCCGGAAGCCTTCACACCAAGACGGGAACCTACTTCCTGTCTCATCAGCTCCACATCGTGAACGGTTGCCCCTCCTCCGGCAAACCCGGTGCTGGTTTTTACGAAGGCTGCACCTGCTTCTTCAGACAACCTGCACGCAAGGACTTTTTCAGGGTCCGTGAGGAGGCATGTCTCCAGAATTACCTTAACAGGAATTCCGGGAACGGCTTCAACAACATCTCTTATCCCGTTAAGCACTGCGGCTGTTTTGCCGGTTTTCAAGAGACCCACGGACAGCACCATGTCGATCTCGCCTGCGCCCCTTGCCACTGCCCACTGGGCTTCTGCCGCGGTAAAAGGAGATGCTCCCAGGGGAAACCCGGCAACGGAGCAGACCAGAGGAGTGGAACCAATAAGGATATCACTGCAGTAAGGCACCCATATCGGATTTACGCAGACGCAGTGAAAACCATACTCGATTGCCTCCTCGCACAGTTTTCTGTGCATGGTCTCGGTGGCATCGGGTTTCAGCAGCGTGTGATCAATATACGCTGCCAGATCCATACCAGGTCTCCTCTCTTAGAAATACAAGGGTGATTCTGCCAGGTTCAACGGTTACCGGCTCATGAGTGAACCTTCTGCCGTTTATGGTGAACTCAAGGGGCCAGTCGCCCCGGGGAAGGGTTAACCTGGCCATGTGTATCTGAGCCGGCAGCGTGAGCCATGCTCTAAGGTCCGCCTGCTCTGTTGCCGCTCCGAAGATGCTCAATATAAGTCCCACTCCGGTACCGACGTTCTCGTTGTCGGTAAGCTGACCGGCCAGATTCTCGCCCAGATCCGAGACCCCGGCTTTCACCGCAAGCCTTGCAGCCGCCCTGAGAACATTCCTGCCTGCCTGGTCCTCCAGGTTCTCCCGGGCTATTCCGTTCATGTCCTGAACGAGGAACATGTCCGACTGGAAGTTTCCTGCGTACAAGGTTCCATAAACACGCCTTCTGGGGAAGTCTGGTATCACGGGTAGAGCTATCCTGTAAACCCTGTCATCGGAATACACCGAAAAATCTCTTTCAATTCTGGGAGAGATGTTTCCCGTTTCCACAACTGCTACGATTTCTCCGGTGTTTCCGGCGGGTCTGGAGTAAACTATCTCGGGCCACCTCTGCTGAAACTCCTGAAACAGGCTCTCGAAGCCGTTGAAGTCAGCCAGACGCATTGCGTCGGCTTTAAGCTGATAGGGAGCAGCAAGATCGTAATCCCTTGCGTAGACCGAATCATAGGCTGCAAGGGCCAGCCGGTAACTGATGAGGGCGTCGTCCCAGTCGCCGTTCATTTCATAGAGAACACCCATGAAGTACCGCACGAAAGCGTCGTCGGTGTATCTGTTCGGATTCTCCTGATAGTAGGTGTTGAACTCCTTGAGTTTCTCGTTTACCCGTCTGGCCTCTACTACCGCATCTCCGATGTTTCCATTTTCGGCATAGCTTGCGGCAAGGCAATAATTGATGAATACCTTTTCGTAGTCAGCTCCCCTGAACTCCAGAGCCAGATCGCTGGTTATCATGGACTGGACCTGCTGACCGATATCCGTGCCCCGCAGAAGGTCGCTGAGCTGATCAGCCCTGAGCAGAGCGGTCTGGGCAATGAGATGCTGGCCGGAGTAACGGGCAAGGTTACCAAGTTCCATAAGATACAGAAGCCTGTCCCTGCCTGAGCTGTCAGGAAAAACCTCCCGCAGCCTGCCCATTGCCTCTAAAGGCATACCCCGGTCAAGATCCTTGATAACCGGTCCCATTGTGCTGGTGTATGAAGACGCACATCCGAGAAGGAAGGTGAGACCAGCTAATAGAAGAGCCTTTTTCACGCTACCACTCAATGATCTTTTTGATCTCCGTTGAACCCATCCAGACCTTCAGGGCACTCTCCACATCGATAAGTTCGATGTTAACCTGGTAGAAAACAGCCCTGGTATCACCCTCCTGGTCCTCTATGGAATTCACCGTTCCGGTCATTACGTAGTCAGCTCCTATTTCACGACCGAACTGAGCGGCGGTTTCAGGTGAAGCGAAGATGGTCTGATCCCTTCTTTCGTCCCTTATCTCATCTCTTTCCCTGCCGCCGGAAGCGATTCTGAACTCGCCTGAGTTCAGCAGAGACCTCTCTATTTCAGACATGAACACGTCTACATTGATGTGCTCCATGCTCTGATTCCTGACTCCGCCTACGAGAATTACAGGCTGCTGGGCCTCTCCTCTGCCTGATTCAACCAGTCTGGAAGACGCCACCCACCTGCCGTTGAGACACTGGTCAATAATGGAATCAGCAACGATCCTTGCGTCAGTATCGTTCCATCTTCCACTGAGATCCGTAACGGTATCGGTATCGGTTCTGGTAACCTCTCTGGCCCCGCAGGCGGACAGAAGGGCTACTGTCAGAATGAATGCGAAAAGAATCCTCATTTCATGTACTCCTCTCATCAACTACTCGGGAACCTCGATGGCCCCTCTGAAAATTATGTTGAAATATCCGTTGTCCCTGTGAATCGATGTTACTTCAGGCTGATCCACCGGCTTCAGAACCGTAATGTAAGACACACTCGGAGCTGGAGCTCTTTCCATGGGGTCGCCTCCCCATACGGTTCCTGTGAGCTCCCACATCACCCTTTCACGGGCAGTGCTGTATCCCGCGAACATTGCCTGGGTGGAAAGGGTACCGAGCATCTCACCCATAGATGCCCTCAGCTGTGATGAAAATGCAAGCATGGCTTCGTATACATCGAACTGTGTGATGAGTCCGGCATCCAGAGCAGCGTACATTTCACCCAGGGTAGGCAGTCTTTTCCCTCTTTCAGAAAGAAACGACTGGGCACCGCTCCATGTAATGGAAGCGGCAGGGTTCTCCAGGCACTGAGATGGAACGGTGATTCCACCGTTCTCATCGCCTGTGAACGGAGTGAATGCAAGGAACTCCATGGATTCCTCTCCGCCTCCGGTGATCACTGCGCCCAGTTCACGGGCTCCGAACCCGGAATTATTGAGCCATGGAATGATGTCTCTGTAGGAAACAGGTTCTGAATCGATGAAGAATCTTGAAACCTCAACGGTTTCTCCGTTGATCTCAACTAAACAGGAAGGAACGAAAGCCATACCCTCAGGAGGTTCGGGAAGATGGCACTCAGTACAGAATGTACCCTGATTCTCCGTGCCGCACTGGGGACAGTTCCAGGACATGGCGGAGAATGCCGCTATCAACAGAACGGGAAGTAGTAATCTCATGCCGGTAAAAAACCTCCTTGCTAAAATTCGGTGGCCAGAGTGAAGTAATATTCAGGTTTCTGGCTTATGCTTGATAGATCAGTACGCCAGGCAATATCAGTCTTGAGAACGAAGAAGCCCACATTCAGCCTGAATCCGGTTCCAATGGACATCTTGATGTCATTCAGCCGGTAACCCCCGTCGGTTGATGCTCCCTTGAAGGATGAAAGGTCATCGGATGCGTAACCCAGATCTGTGAAGATCACTCCTCTGCCTCTGGTAAGGGTCATGGGAATGGGAGCAGCAAGGCTGAGATAGTTCAGTATGGGATATCGGAGCTCGAGAGAGGCAACTCCATATCTGGTTCCATTCAGTGTGGCATAGTCCCATCCCCGAAGAATGTCTGCATAACTCGTGTAGAACTGGTAAAGGTCTCCGACCCCGTCCACATCCCCTGTACTGCGCCTGTGGGGAAGAGCTCCGCCAAGGAAGAATCTCTGTTTGTCTTCGCCGAAACTCATGCCTCCCGCAAGCCTGGAAGCCAGGGTAACCTCGGATGAGACCCAGGTATAGTTCCTCAGATCGAACATGCCGGTGAAATACTGCGAGTTATCCCATAGACCCGGAGCAAAATCGAAATCCAGACTCATTCGGTTTCCAACCCTCGGGCCAACCGCACCCCAGAGAGCATTGTCATACACAAGATTGGCTCTCACAGAAAATATGTTTTCCCTGAAAAGCATGTCGTTGGACCAGAGACCCTCTCTGGAAACCCTTTGATAGCTGGCTGAAAGCCCTGTTCTGAGGGCCTTGGTGAAGGGGTACTGAAAACCCAGGTTAGATCCGAGATTAATGTCCCTGACGTAATCTCTGTTTCCCAGCGTGTCTTCGAACACATACCTGGAAGCAAAACGGTAAACTGCGCCTCCGGTCTGTATTCTGCCTGCAAGATTACTGTAGAAGACCGCCAGGTCCATATCGTTCACCTGACCGCTGAAATTGGCAAGAACCCCCATCTTGTGCCGGGAAAGAACATCGCTGAATATGAAGTATGAGTTTCCCGTAAGGCCTGAATAGCTGTCGAATCCCGCATTGGCACTTACCAGGTCCAGCGTGAATTCAGGCTGATATGGACCCAGCCGCCAGTTGCCTGTCTCGAAACCTGATGAAACCGTGTCCCCGGCAGTGGAACGTGCCGAGACATCTGAACAGATGTGAACCGAGTCAGGAAGACTCACCCGTCTCTCTGTCAGATCCCTTGCAACGTAGAGCCCCGGTCCCGTCCAGTCGTATGACTGGAACAGCCCCACCTCGGACGAATCCGCCCAGCTTGGATAGTCCGGAGACATATAGAGATCGGTAAGCCTCACAGGGGGAATGGTATCGCTGGTAAAGAGAAAAAAGTCCGGCTGCCCGTGCTCTGAAGAGATGAATAAAAGCCCATCAGGGGTTTCGATTGGAGAGGAAAGATCCTCTGAACACGTATGGATGACCTCCACGGAACCGTCGGTCTGCCAGAGCATTATGGAGCGCAGCCCCTCATCGGGCTTTTCAGAAACACACCAGATCCCGCTCCTGCCCCACCACAGATCGAACTCTCCCTGCTCATTGTCACTTATACGGGTAAGACTTCTCTCCCTTATATCCCACAGCCAAAGGTCGAGGCTGCCGTCCTGCAGTGCACTGAAGGCAATCTGACCACCGGAGGGATTCCAGACAGGATCTCTGATCAGTTCGAAATCCAGGGGCAGTTCAACCTGTTCTCCATCCAGGGCTGATATCTTAAGCCCGTCACTGACCTGACGGTGAAATGCAACCGCCACCGAATCCGAACCGGGTGAGAAGCAGATACTTCTGTACATGGGAGAAACACTCTCCTCGAATATTCCCCCTCCCTGCACTAACCTGTTTATCTCATCCCCGTTCACAGCGGAACGCACGACACCCGAGAATCTGGCATGGTAGTATTCACATCCGGCAACGGCTGATCCATCCGGTGAAATAACGGGACCTGCAAGATTAAGCCTCTCGGCTCTGGGACCTTCTCCCCTCATGATGGGAGTTCCGATGTCCGAAGGGCTTTCGCCGTCTGCCACTTCAGCCCAGTAGGTTTCCCTTGCCCACTCTATGAACCTGTCGCTGAACTGGGCCACTGTCATATCGAAGGCGGCGTTCATGGCACCTTCTATTCCTTCACGGCTTCGCATGTGTCTTACGAACTCAAGGTATCTGTCTCTGCCGTACCGTTCCTCCATGAAGTGGTAAATTGCCTGACCTTCCCTGTAAACAAGGTAGTCCTGCCTTCTGTTAAGCTGTCCTACCGTGGCAATGGAGTTGCTGATCACCATGTCACGGAACTCAACCTCGCTGGCGGTGTCCCAGCCTATGGATGTGTATTCAGCCAGACCTTCCATAACCCAGAGAGGTGCCCTGGAACGTATGATGTCCGTGAGTTCCCTGCGGTACATCATGTCGTAAACGTAAGCATGATTAAGCTCGTGGGCCAGAACATGACGGTAATCGCTCCAGATCCCTTCGAAGGGTACGGCAATCCGTCCCTTGTAATATTCGGTGAATCCGCCCACCCCCTCTCCCAGTTCAGATGGAAGAAGGGTGGTCTGTCTGAATCTGGACGGGGAACGGTAAACGATCACGGGAATCGGTTCCGACGGCAGATAGTCAAAGGTATCGCTGAGCAGCCGTATTTCCCTCTCGGCAATAACAGCGGTGCTTTCTGCCACATTCTCGGTGCCTTCTTCAAAATAGACATCGAAGTGCGGAGAGTGTATTACCCACCAGTCCTGGTCGGTACCGGTAATTTTGTTACGTCCATATTCCGTTGCATAGAGGGCAGCGGAAACCATCAGCGGTAGCAGAATGAAATACCTCAAGGTACACCCTTCCGTGTAAAACACACCTCCCAATATCCTATTATACCAATGTGAGCCGGGAATGTGCCCGAACAGGGAGGAATTTGCATATTACTTCCATGAAAACGAGACGTATTGCTTTTCTTCTGTTTCTCACAGCCCTTTCCTGCGGCGGTGAACCCGAACCGGTTTTCACCCCCGCAGAAACAGAGCTGATATCAACCGCAGCGGGAATGCTGGCCAGAAATCTTGCATACATTCCCGATTCATCCGGCTGGTCACCTCCACCCGGTGAAGAAATGCTGATGGAGCTGGAAGCAATTTCAGAAAGGCATTTCGAACTGTGGCCCTTTTTCTTCAGAGCAGCTGCCGACTCGGCTTCGAAGCTTGAACAGCTCCTTATACAAAGGCAGCAGGAAGAGCAGCAGATGCAGCTCCTTTAGCGAACCCTGGTCACTACCCTGGACACGTCCCGGAAGATAACCGCCGCGAAGAGAATGAGCAGAACGAATATTCCTATCTGCTGTGCAGTTTGAATGACTTTGGGAGAGGCTGGTTTTCCCCTTACCCCCTCGAAAAGTATGAAGAGGAACTGACCGCCGTCCAGTACCGGAAGAGGGATGAGATTGAAACCCATTATGGCCAGGGAGAAATACGCAATTGTCTCCAGGAACCTTGATATGCCGAATCCCGCCTGCTGTCCCAGGGTCTCAGCCACGAACACAGGTCCACCGGACATCTCCACCAGCTGAACAGGTGAGGCGATAAGCTTCACTAAACCGGCATAGAAGGAAACAGCCCCCTGAAGAGCCGCTGTGGTTCCAACCTTAAGGGCCTGAAGAACTGGAAGTCTGAGGGTCCGGGTTTCTCCCAGGGAGGTTACACCGATAATAGCCCTTCCCTGGTAATCCATTGGTTCCACCCATGCGGTATCGGCAATCCCGTTTCTTTCAAAGACTACCTCGATGTATCTGCTCCTGTTAGCTTCCACTTCCTGCTGAAGCTGGGCAAAATCTGCAAGAGAAACACCGTTAACGGTTGTAATGCTGTCTCCGGATCTGATACCGGCTTCATATGCAGGCATTCCCACGGAAGACTCCACCACGGTTGAAATGAAAGGAGTGAACCCGGGAATGCTGTCAGCTGACAGATCGTAAGGCACACTGATCCGGACATTGTTCCTTTCAACGGTGAACTCTCCGGCGGGAGTGTCCTCGACTGCGGTGTATAATTCCTGCCAGTCAGCCACCGGAGTTCCTGAAACCTCTACGATCCTGTCGCCGGTTTCAAGTCCCTCCATGTGAATGGTTCCCACCACCGGTTGTGTAACGGGTATTTCAGTGCCTGTTACTCCAAGAACGGTAAACATGAGGAAAGCCGCCAGAACAAGGTTCATAAGGGGTCCTGCAAGAACCACCAGTGCTCTCTTCCACCACTTCACAGGGGATACTTCTCCGCTGCCTACCCCCAGGTCGACCTTAACGTAACCGCCAAGGGGAATTGCTCCCAGACAGTACTCAGTGTCACCCATTTTCTTCCGGAACATGAAGGGCGGGAAACCTATGCTGAACCGCTCCACTGGAAGCCCCACCGCCTTGGAAACCGCAAAGTGACCCAGCTCGTGGAAAAAAACTATCATCCCCAGTCCGACTATTACAGCGATTACCGTAAGCATAGTTGTTCAACCGCCTTTCGAGCAGCAGCACGGGCCTTTTCATCTGTTTCTTCAAGCTGTTCAAGACAGTGAACGGGCCTGGATCCCAACTGTTCAACCACCTGTCCGATTATCCCCGGGATCTCCCCGAAGGGAATTTCCCCGGAAAGAAATGCTGCAACCGCCACCTCATCCGCTGCGTTGGCGGCGGCTGGAGCAGTACCACCCATATCTCCTGCCTTGAGCACCTCGTTGAATGCGGGATATCTGTGCGTCTCAAGTTCCTGAAAGGCCAGGGTTCCCCAGTCAAGGGGAGACTCATCTGCGACCCTTAGAGCAGGCAAACCAGGATAATGAAGTGCCCATGCTATGGGCACTTTCATGTCAGGTAAACCCATGAGAGCCTTCCAGGCACCATCCGCACACTGCACGAATGAGTGAACAATACTGTTTCTGTGAACCACAACATCCACGGGAACACCGGGGAACAAAGCTCTGGCCTCTAGAACCTCGAAGGCTTTATTAACCATTGTGGCTGAATCCACCGTGATTCGTCCGCCCATTTCCCAGGTGGGATGATCCAGAACCATTTCCGGGGATGCGCTGTAGATGCTGTCCATGGGGATATCTCTCAGAGAACCGCCTGAGGCGGTAAGGGTAATGGATCTGGCTGCTTCATCTTCGCCCATGAGGCATCTGAATACAGTGCTGTGCTCGCTGTCAACCGGAATAACGAGACCGGCTTCCAGATGAGGTTTCATTAGATCGGAACCTATGACCAGACTTTCCTTGTTAGCGAGTGCCAGGGGCTTATTCAGCTCCTGACAGAGAAGACTGGCCCTGAGCCCTGCGCTTCCCACTATTCCGTTAAGAACGATGTCAGCTCCTTCAACGGCTTTCAGGAGGATCTCTTCGGGATCACCTTGAGCAGCCGCGGAAGCGAAAAAGGGCTTATACCTTAACCTCTGCTCTTCCAGAAGTCCCGTGGATGTTCTGCACATGATTGAATGCAGCGAGAGAGAAGGACTCTTATCTATTACCTCAAGGGCCTGTTTTCCTATTGAGCCAGTGGAACCCAGAACAGCCACGGCGCGAGGCATCAGCTGCCCAGACCGAACAGGGTTAGAACGATGAGTGCCACCGGAGCGGCTGCCACTGAGCTGTCGAAGCGGTCGAGGATTCCCCCGTGACCAAGCAGAAGGCCACTGGAGTCCTTAACCCCTGCGTCCCTCTTTATGGATGATTCGAAAAGATCTCCCAGCACGCCGGCGATGCCTCCGGCCAGACCCGTGACCAGAAAGGGCAAAAGAGGCAGACCTCCCAGATAAGCCGCAAGACCCGAGCCGATCATGGAACCGGCTATCCCCCCGAAAAACCCCTCCCAGGATTTCTTCGGGCTGACGCTGGGCAGAAGTTTGTGCTTCCCGAATGCAATTCCCGTAAAATACGCGGCGCTGTCGCCAATCCAGCATAGTGCAAGCACTGCCAGAACGCTCCAGGGGCCCATTTGCAGGAAAAGTCTTCCCAGGATGCCGAAACCGATTGCATAAAAGGAAACAAGGGAAGCGGTTCCGGCAATTCTGCGTCTTGAGTGGCCGGGGCCTCTGGTGAACATTACACACACGGCAACGGCTGTACCGGGAAGCAGCAGGATAGCCATGGACAGGGGGTGGTCAATTGCGGTGAAAAGTGTGGATACACCTGCTGAAAAGGAAACAAGAGTTCTGCTGAAGGAACCGATCCCCAGGGAGCAGCAGAGCGGAACAGCCTCCCAGGCAGCAAGGACAGAAAGTGCGGAGAAAAGATAAAGACTCCAGATGGGTGGAGTTCTGAAGATAACAATCAGAAAAAGCCCGATACCCGGCAAAGCAATGAGAAGTCTGCCGTAGAGCTTAGGAAACGTCATTTAACTCTCCAGCCCACCGAACCTTCTTCCCCTCGAACAATAATCGTCAACGGCTTTCCTGAGTTCCTCTTTATTGAAATCAGGCCACAATACCGGTGTAAAAAAGAATTCACTGTAGGCAGATTCCCACATGAGAAAATTCGAGAGCCTCTGTTCTCCGCTGGTACGAATTATCAGCTCGGGATCAGGCACGTCAGGGTTGTAAAGACAAGAGGCAATGGTGTCCTCGGTGATGTCTTCAGGTTGAATTTCGCCTGAATGCACAAGATTTGCAACTTTCTCCACAGCATCCCTTATTTCAGCTCTGCCGCCGTAACTGAGTGCCAGAATAAGGTTAAGACCAGTGTTCCTCGAGGTTCTTTCAATTGCGTCCAGAAGATCGTTCCTGGCTCCCCTGGGAATATCTTCAAGTCTTCCTGTGGTTCTAAGCTTAACGTTCTTCCTGTGAAGATCGTCGATATTGTCCTTCAGGAAACGACTCAGGAGTTTCATGATAAAACTGACCTCGGCTCTGGGCCTTGACCAGTTTTCTGTGGAAAAAGCATACAGTGTGAGGAATTCCACCCCGAGCTCACCGCAAACCTCCACGGAATCGTGGATGGATCTCTCAGCGGCATCATGTCCCTTGATCCTGGGAAGGCTCCGTTTTCTGGCCCACCTTCCGTTACCGTCCATGATAATTGCTACATGCCTGGGGATTCCCGAAGGATCAGACTTCAAGGATCTCGTCTTCCTTGAGCTTGAGCAGTCTGTCTATCTCGCTTACCGCTTTGTCGACCATCTCCTGGACATCGCTCATGGACTTCTTTTCCTGGTCCTCGGTTATGTCTCCGGATTTGCATGCCTTCTTCAGAGAATCGTTGGCGTCACGGCGTATGTTCCTGATCGCCGTTTTACCGTCTTCCGCCAGTTTCTTGACCTGTTTGATAAGGTCCCGGCGCCTTTCCTCGGAAAGCTTGGGAATGGGTATTCTTATTATTGGACCGTCCACATTTGCCCTTAGACCGAGATCACTTGATTCAATGGCCTTTGCGATGTCCGGAGCTGTGGATGCATCCCATGGCTGTATGACCAGAAGTCTTGGTTCAGGCGCACTGATACCCGCCACCTGCTTCAGGGGAAGGGTGTCTCCCCATACCTCTACCCTGATATTGTCGAGAAGAGCCGGGCTTGCTTTTCCAGTTCTAATGACAGACATTTCCTTTGAGGTATTGCGAAGGGTTTTCTCCGCTCTTTCGTCCAGGTCAAGAAGAATTTCCTCGTACATCTCAGTCCCCCTCTACAACTGTACCTAAACTGTGATCTTCAAGTATTTCAAGAAAATTATGCGGATCGGTAATATCAAAAACAACTATAGGAAGCCTGTTGTCCCTGCACACTGCAACCGAGGCGGCATCCATCACCTTCAGGTTCTTTTCAAGAACTTCTCCGCAGGTAAGAGAACTATAACGCACTGCATTGGGATCCGTCTTGGGATCACTGCTGTAGATCCCGTCTACTTTGGTACCCTTGTAAAGAACACTGCAAGAGGTTTGTGAGGCCCTGAGAGCCGCTGCGGTGTCGGTGGAAAGCAGAGGATTTCCGGTACCCCCGGCGAAGAAGAGAATACGGCCCCCGGAAAAAAGCTCACGGGCTTTATGGGGGGCAAATATCTCCGCACCAGCTTCAGGCACAGGTATAGCGGAAAGCACGGCGGACTTGCCGCCGTGCCTTTCAACTGCGTCGGAAACCGCCAGGCAATTCATTACCGTGGCAAGCATCCCTATATAATCGGCTTTAGTTCTGGTGAAGGCTGAAAGCTCTCTGCCCCTTGCGAAGTTACCTCCGCCGGTGACTACTCCCAGTTCAATACCTCTCCGGGCAGCCTCGATCAGAACATTGGCAACTGTATAAACGGTTTCCTGGTGAAATCCCCTCCCCCCGGGGCCAGCTAGAATTTCTCCGCTGAGTTTGAGAAGAACTCTTCGGGGATTACCGGAACCGTCTTCCATGTCAGCCGCCTATCTGATATCTTGCAAATCTGTTAATGACGATATTCTCGCCTACCTTCGCGATAGCCGCGGTGAGAGCATCTGAAACTTTCCCGACCTCGGAATCGTGAATCCATTCCTGTTCCAGGAGGCAGATCTCGCTGTAAAACTTGTCCAGTCTGCCTTCTACGATCTTCTCTTTAATATTCTCCGGCTTGTTGGAATCTGCAAGCTGATTAAAGAGAACATCCTTCTCCTCTTTTACACGAGCTTCAGGAACATCGGTTCTGTTCACGAACTCAGGGTTGCTGGCTGCAATGTGCATGGCAACCTGCTTGCAAAAGTCCTGAAACGCATCGGTCCTGGCTACGAAATCGGTTTCACAGTTGATCTCCACGAGAACCCCCAGCTTGCCGGGGCCGTGTATGTATGCGTAAACCAGACCTTCGTCAGCCTGTCTTGAAGCCTTCTTGGCTGCAACCTTCACTCCCTGTTCCCTGAGGTGCTTCAGTGCTGCGTCAAGATCCCCGTTGGTTTCGTCCAGGGCTTTCTTGCACTCCATCATCCCCGCACCGGAGATTTTCCTGAGTTCTTTTACGGTTTTAGCGTCAATGGCCATTTTATTCCTCCTCGACCTTCTCGGGGTCGGATTTTTTATTTTCTTCTGCCGGAGCTGCTGCTCCCTCTTCCGGAGTTTCCTCTTTCCTGGGGGCGCTAGACTTCTTTACAGGTTTTTCCGGTTCCTCCACATCCCTGCGCTTTCTTCCCTCTGCACCGAGAAGTGCGGCATCAGCCAGAGAACCAACGATCAGATCTATGGATTTGATGGCGTCGTCATTTGCAGGAACGGGGTAATCTACTTCCGTGGGATCACAGTTGGTATCGACTACTGCTATGCAGGGAATACCAAGGTTCCTGGCTTCCTGCACCGCAATTGCCTCCTTCTTTATGTCCACCACCACGATGACTCCGGGAAGGCCCTTCATGTGCCTTATTCCCTTGAGGTATTTGTTGATCCTCTCCATCTCTCTGGTCTTCTGGAGGATCTCACGCTTCTTGAACCCCTTTGGCCAGCCTTTTTTCTCCATGTCTTCCAGCTCTTCGAGACGGCGAATGCTCTTGAATATGGTGTTGTGGTTGGTAAGGGTACCGCCGAGCCAGCGCTCAGTCATGTAGAACATGCCTGACCGTTCAGCGTGCTCTCTAACGCTCTCCCGTCCCTGTTTCTTGGTGGCCACGAAAAGGACGTCCTTGCCGCCTGCAACGATTTTACTCACAAGGTTTATGGCGTCTTCGAGATTCTTCTGGGTCTTCTTAAGGTCGATGATATGGATACCATTGCGGGACATGAAGATGTAGTTCTTCATGCGGGGGTTCCATCTTTTTTCCTGGTGACCGAAGTGTGCTCCGGCCTCCAGCAGGTCCTGGATCGAAGGGATCTGCATTGGGTCTTTCCTTTCGGTTATACCTCCGATGGAAGCGGGTGCCATTCCCTTACGGGAACACCAGACACCCGCCGTTTTCCACCGTGTGTGTTAAAAATACAGCCTATCGCTTGGAGAACTGGAAGCGCTTCCTTGCCTTTGGCTGTCCGTATTTCTTTCTTTCGACTACTCTGGGGTCACGACGAAGCATTCCTGCGGATTTAAGAGGTGACCTGTAATCGGGATTCGCCTCGACCAGAGCCCTGGCGAGACCCATGCGAATGGCTCCGGCCTGACCGGTAATGCCTCCGCCCCTGACGTTCACCACAAGGTCGTAAGAACCTGTCATCTTAACTGTCTGCAGTGGTTCAAAGGCGTGTTCTTTCTGCCTGAGTTCACCGAAGTACTCTGCAGGTGACTTGTGATTAACGATGATTCTGCCTGATCCTGGTCTGAGATAGCATCTGGCAGTTGCCGACTTTCTTCTTCCCACTCCTATATACTGTTCCATGCTGCCCCCTGACTACTTGATCTCAAGTACCCTGGGCTGCTGTGCAGCGTGGGTATGCTCGGGACCGGAAAAAATCTTGAGTTTCTTGATCTGGGCGCGGCTTAGCCTGTTCTTGGGAAGCATTCCCTTCACGGCGTGGGTAAGAACCCTTTCAGGGTGCTTCTCCATCATGTCGCGCATTGAAGTGGCCTTCTGGCCCCCGGCGTATCCGGTGTGACGGTAGTAGATCTTCTGGTCGAGTTTGCGGCCTGTTATCCGCATCTTTTCAACATTCACCACTACCACGAAATCTCCGGTGTCCAGATGAGGTGTGTACACCGGTTTGTTCTTGCCCTGAAGTATCATGGCAAGTTTTGCCGAGAGCCTCCCGAGGGTCTGATCGGAGGCATCTACCACCCACCAGTCTCTCTTGATCTCTCCGGCCTTTGCAGAGTAGGTCTTCACTTTCCAATCCTCCGAAAAAGGTTGGTGTTCTTTATGTTATTGTACTTCTTTCAACCGTCGGGGGCTTCCGGCAGAAGCCGGGTGTATCTAAGCCCAACCCCGGACAACAACGTGCCGAGGGGTCTCAAATCTGATTGATTCAGTGTGAAAAGTCAAGTGTATTAACCAGCTGTACAAGTTTATCAGGAGTACAGACAGAGCAATTCCCCCGCTGAAGAAGGTTCCACACTTCAGGAATATACACGGCGGAGCAGACAACCAGATGATAACCTGCCTGCCTGAAAGCGGCACTTTTACCCACCAGTGCCAGCGCCCGGAGGTTGCCGGGAACCCTGTGCTGAAAACCCTGCGGAATAACTGCTACTGATTTTCTGAAGAAGGGAGCCAGAAGTTCAGGCCCATTCCGGATACTTATTCTCAATGGGCGCTGAAATCCTAGTTCTCTGAGAGTTTTCCATGAAATGGTATAGATATAGCGGCCCCGTTTGCCCGGTAGATCCTCCCCCTGAATGGCATAACTGATCCCGGGAAGAGGCGGAAGATACTCAAGAGCAGAAAGAAGCTCTCCGTGAAGGGTTTCCGTGCCCTGGGGAACTTCTGAACCGATGAGCAGAGAACCGGCTGCAGACCAGAATATTCTGTTGTTCCTGTGTTTCACATGGCCTCCGTGAGCACACGATGAATGAATTCACCTGAATAACCCCGGCGCTGCAGCCACCCTGCCGCTCTGCGCAGAGCTCTTTCCCTGTCTTGAATGCCTCCGTATTTCTTCCTGACGGAAGCCACCACTTCATCGAACTCGGACAGGTCGGAATACCCGGAAAGAACCTGTTCAACTGCAGCCTGGTTTACTCCGCGCTTCAATAGCTCCACCCTGAGACGAAGCTTGCCCATGGTTCTGGACTTAATGAACAGTTCACTGAACCTTACATCGTTCACGAAGCCGTATTTTTCGGCCCACTCCACTATTTCCAGTGACACGCTTTCGGAATAACCCAGGGAGGTGAGTTTCTTTTTCAGCTGCCCGGTGGACCTTTCACTGTATTCGAGGAATCTCTGGGCGTCGGTTCTTGCACCGTGAAGCTGGAGTTTTTCCAGGTATTCCCCATCGGCGGAGTCGGTGCCCCCGGTCAGTGCACCTTCTGGCACGACGAAAACGCCAGATGCCAGGGTTACCCGAACCCTTTTCCCTGTGAGCTTCTCAAGGGAAACCACCGTTTCTATGTTGTTTCCTCCGGTTTTCTCCCGGCATTGTTCAAATTGTATTTTTCCCTGAGCTTGTTTTCCAGGTCGGCGGCCACTTCGGGGTTCTCCTCGAGGAATGTTTTCGCGTTGTCGCGGCCCTGACCGATCTGCTTGCCGTCTATGGAGTACCAGGTTCCCCTGCGGGTGACCATATCGTTCTCGAGCCCCATATCTACAAGCTCGCCCGTTCTGGATATTCCTTCCCCGTGGAGAATGTCGAATTCGCACATTCTGAAGGGTGGAGCCACCTTGTTCTTCACCACTTTCACTCTGGTTCTGCTTCCCACCACCTCGTCGCCGTTCTTTATTGACGCTATTCTTCTTACATCGAGACGGAGGCTGGAATAGAATTTAAGGGCTCGACCGCCTGTGGTGGTTTCTGGATTGCCGAACATTACGCCTATTTTCATTCTTATCTGATTAATGAAGATAACGGTACACTTCGACCTGGAAACCGCACCTGTGAGTTTCCTTAAAGCCTGGCTCATGAGCCTTGCCTGAAGCCCAACATGACTGTCTCCCATTTCCCCTTCGATCTCAGCCCTTGGCACAAGTGCGGCAACGGAGTCGACTACTATTGCATCAACGGCGTTGGAACGCACCAGAGTTTCAGTTATCTCAAGGGCCTGTTCTCCGCTGTTGGGCTGAGATACCATCAGGTCGTCGATGTTCAGCCCCAGTCTTTCCGCGTAAGCCGGATCCAGGGCATGCTCCGCATCGATGAAGGCAACCTCTCCCCCGGCCTTCTGGGCATTTGCAAGCATGTGAAGGGCCAGGGTAGTTTTACCGCTGCTTTCAGGTCCGAAAACCTCAATAACCCTGCCCCTTGGAACTCCGCCAACACCCAGAGCTACGTCAAGGGAAAGAGATCCGGTTGGGAATGAGTCCACCACCATTTCAGGTGCTTCTCCAAGCTTCATGATGGAACCGGTTCCGAACTTCTTCTGGATCTGCAGGAAGGCTGCGTCCAGAGCCTTCCTTTTGTCTGAATTAACTGCTTTGTCTGCCATGGCAACACCTTTCGAGAAAAAACCCTTGTGACCCTGATGAGGGGACCCTACTCCTGCCATCAAAGACTACTATAGTAAACATATGTACCCCATGCAAGTCTAGTCCATTTCAAGAAGGTATAGCTTCTGATATCCTTCCGAGGGATCCAGCGAATAGGCAAGGATACCGAACTCGTCGAACTTTACCTCCCAGAACAAACCCCTTTCACCGCTCACATCAGGTATGGATGCCGTGAAGAGAAGATCCCCCTGAAGATCGAATACGTCAAAGGTTGGAACCGTTTCGGTGCCTCTTCTCACCCACAGTCTTTTCTCTCCGTCAATTCCCATGGAGTGAATCATCCATCTGTTCTCATCAGGCTGATAGGTGAACGGACCCTGGGCTCCCATGTTTTCGGCGCGGCGGTTCCAGAAATAGGCTTCTTCTTCTATCTCTGACCGTGTTTTCGCCACGGGATCCATTTCCATTTCTATGGTTACACTCTCTTCTCCATTCGGGTAAAAACCACTGATGGAATAGACATCCGAAGACCGCGGTGCAACAAAAACGTTTCCGTCTCTGTCGGAAGCCCATGTCCGGGCAAAATAAGAATTCTTGATCAGGGGAGTGATATCCTGGAAATCCCAGGGGAATGAATTCTGCCAGAAAATCTGAAGGGGTTCTTCATCACCCAGACCGTAGCAGGCAACAACGGCGGTACAGATGAACTCGTCATTTTCCCTGGCCCAGCTGTTACGGGTCCCGATAAAGGTATTACCGGCTGAAGGCGAAAGAAAAAGAACCGGTTCTCCCATCATTTCCAGGGCTAATCCCTCATAGGTCCCATCGGGGAAGAATGTAAACATTCCACCGAGATTCGAATCGAGTACTGCTATCCTTCCGTCTCCCAGCCTGGTCATGGCCAGGGGGTTGAGAAATTCTCCGGGCCCGGATCCCCTGCGCCCCATTCTTCTTATGAAATCACCTTCAGGGGTGAATTCCAGCACAGTGCAGGCTGCCCGGTCCAAAACAAGAATATTTCCGTTTTCAGCATGAGATACCGCCTCGATGGAACCGAAAACGTAGTTGGAATCACCAAGCTCTACACCTATTGAATCTGCGATAATAAGATCGTGATGGGGAATGGAATTCACGGGGTCAGAATCTGTTTCGGTTGCTGCATGGGGTTCACCGCAGCCGTACATGATCATGACCGGAACCGAAGCAAGAACAAAGAATCGAGCATTCATGGATACCTCCAGCTTAAACATTTCCGCATCAATAATACAACCGCAGGCAAAAATGCCAACTGCAGGGGCTGCCCATACCTGCAACAAAAGCTTCTGATTTGGTCAGCCGGCTCGAAAGTAAGGTTGGCACCACGCCGGGAAGGTAACTCATCTTCCATTTACAGGACGTCAAAGGAGGGACTGATCAGGAACGGACGGAAAACAGCGATGAGTATACGGGGCCGGATGGAGTAAGTGTACTGGCAAAAAGAACTATCGAACCGGCACATCCGGTAAGCTTCATGGGAAACGGTATTTCCGGAAGCGTATGCCCCTGCCTTGCCCTTGCGATGGTAACGTGAGGTATGAATCTTCTCCACTCTGTCGCTCCCTTTTCATCGGGTATCTGTCCCAGAAGGGAAGCTGTTTCCATAATACCCGGGGAAAAGCTGCCGCCGAGCCAGAGAATTGATGGAGGCCTGCCGAAGGTTCCCGCAAAGCTCAGTGTGAACTCAACTGGAAGAAACCTTTCCAGCTGAAGCCTTTCCATTTCGGAAATTACCGAATCACCGTTCACATTACCTAGAAAACGCAGAGTAACATGCAGGTTTTCCAGACTGGTCCATTTCAGAGCCGGATACTCACCGGTAAGCTGCTTCCTCCAGCTCCCCAGAGCATCTTTCACTGCGTGGGGAAGTTCCAGGCCGATGAAAAGCCTCATACAAGAAGCTCCAGCAGTGAACCGAGAGCCCGTGAGGCTGCTCCCTCCCTGACCGTTTGCCTGCTGCCTCCAAGTCTCCAGTGTTGGCTGCGTCTGACCTCAGGGGTAACTGCAGCTGTGCATACCGTGCCCACGGGTTTCTCAGGTGTGCCGCCGTCGGGGCCTGCTATGCCCGTTACGGATACAGCACAGTGAGCACCTGTAACCGTAAGAACCCCTTCTGCCATTTCCAGCGCCGTTTCTCTGCTAACCGCACCATACCTGGAAAGGGTGGAAGCGCTTACTCCCAGTGCATTTATCTTAACCGAGTCAGAGTAGGAAACCACACCGCCTGCAAACCAGCGGGAAGCTCCGGGTACAGAGGTGATGCCGCCTCCTATTCCACCGCCGGTGCAGGACTCTGCCGCAGCCATGAACCAGCCTCTCTCCATGAGTTTTCTGCCAAGAATCTCTTCCAGGGTTTCGTCCCTGGTCAGAGAGTAAACCCTTTTACCCAAAGATTTACGTACCTCTGCAGAAAACCCGGCGGCTCCCGGTCCTTTCACCTTGATGTCCACCCTGCCGGGAGAGGGCAGAAAAGAAGGAACCACGCCGTGCCTTTCAGCCGTTCCACGCAGGCTGTCGTAGAGAGCGTTTTCCTTCAGACCCCAGGTTCTTATGAAAAGAATTTCGTCCCTGCTGCCCTGAACGACCCCCGCAGCGTCGAGGCATGGCATAAGCAGAGCTTCCGATTCAGAAGGCACCCCCGGCATACATATGACTGCTCTGCCTTCCGTTATGAGTACTATTCCGGGAGCGATGCCTGAGGTGTTCAGAACGGGTATTGCCCCGGGAGGGATGTCAGCCTGTCTTAAAGCCGACGCTGGAAGACCAAGACCGTACAGTTCCTGCCTGGCACGCACCATCTCTTCTGCAGCAGGGGATCTGTGCAGCACAAGACCGAAGGCATCGGCAACGGCTGGCACGGTCAGGTCGTCGTCCGTGGGCCCCATACCCCCGGTGACCAGCAGAATCCGCTTTTCTACGGCAAGGTCCCTGACAGCTGCAGTAATCTCGTCAGGAATGTCCCTTACAACCCTGGCCTCCACCACAGGAATACCCATGTCAGCCAGAATCCCGGAGAACTTCTTCAGATTAACGTCCCGTGTTCTTCCGCTGAGCAGTTCGTCACCCACGATGAGCATCGCCGATTCTTTGTACAAAACGCCCTCCTAAATGATAGAGCCTGCAACAAAGAGTATTGCCGCGGCCATGAGTCCTGCTGCAACGTCGTCCAGCAGGATCCCGAGACCGCTCTTGATCCTGTCAAGAACATTCACCGGCCATGGTTTAGCAATATCGAAAACACGGAATAGAATGAGGGCCGCGAAAATCCCCCATAGGCCCCACCCTGCGGGAGCAGCCAGGCATGCTATCCAGCAACCCGCAACCTCATCGATGGTAACCCTGGACGGATCTTCTCCCCAGAGTCGTTTCCCGGCTTCGCAGCCTGCCCAGGCAAGCAGAAGGATACCGGGAAGAAGAGGAAAACGGAGATGAAAAGGACAGAGGTAAAAGAGAACGCAAGCCACTATACTGCCCACTGTACCCGGTCCCAGGGGGAAATATCCTGTCCAGAGAGTTGTGGAAACAGCACCGCCGAAAAACCGCAGAAGACCCCTCATCACATACCCAGCCTCTGAATGAGAAGCCTGTTCCTCCACAGATAATGGATTGCCGATACCACGGTAAGAATCATGGCGATCCATACTGTAATATTCCCCGCAAGCAGTATGCCCTCTGATACGGAAGACCTTTCAAGAACGGAAATAAGCATGTAGAATGACACTGTTAACATCTGAATGGCTGCCTTCCACTTACCAAGTCCAGAGGGTAGTATGAGCACTCCGGCATATGCGGCGATTGACCGGAGACCAGTGATGAGAAGCTCCCTGCCTACTACTATGTAGGTGGTCCACTGGGGAATGAGCCCCAGCTTTGCCAGTCCTATCCATGCAAGGGCTACAAGAAGCTTGTCCGCCAGAGGGTCGAGGAACTTCCCCAGGTTGGAGATCCATCCGTATTTCCTTGCAAGATGACCATCTACCAGATCGGTAAGGGCGGCGGTAACGAAAACCGCCAGGGCCATCCATCTTGCTCCCCTGCTTCCCTCCTGAAGGAGGATCATGACCACAGGAGCCATGACAATTCTGGCCACAGTGAGCCTGTTGGGCCAGTTAAGAGCCATCAGAAGCCGCGTCTGCCCTTTAGGGCCTGGGAAAGAGTAAGTGAATCTGCGAACTCCACAAGCGCCCCGGGAGGAAGTCCCCTTGCAAGCTGAGTAACATTAATGCCCCGGGCTGCAAGCTGATTTGCTATGTAGGAACATGTAGCCTCCCCCTCGGTGGTGGAATCCAGGGCAAGGATGACCTCATCAGCCTCTATATCACAGGCTCTCTTCACAAGCATGGGAATACCCAGTTCAGATGGGCCTGTTCCATCGAGGGGAGCCAGACTTCCGTGAAGAACGAAGTATAAGCCCCTGTATAAACCGGTATCCTCCATGGATCTCTGGTCAGCGGGGGTATGAACAACACAGATGGTATTTCTTCTTGACCGGTCCGAGCAGGTCTCACATATGTCACCGGCGGTAAGGTTCCTGCACAGTTTGCATTCACGGATGTCCCGCACGGTATCCGAAAGAACTGCGGACAGCTCCGAAGCAAGCTCCCTGTCATCCACCAGAGCAAACGCAAGTCTCAGAGCGGTTTTTTTCCCGATACCGGGTAGTTTCCCCAGTGATGATGCCAGGGAATCTACAAGGGACTCTTTCACATCAGTCCCCCGAGACCGCCTGGAACGCCAAACCCGCCCATCTTTTTCTGGGCGAGTTCCCGGCTCTTCTCCACTGCATCCGATATTGCGGCAAGTATCATGTCCTCGAGCATTTCAACATCTTCCGGGTCAACTGCTTCGGGAGAGATCGAGATCCCCACGATGTCCGACTGGCCGGTAACCGTAACCTTAACCATACCGCCGCCGGCTGTGCCCTCCACCCTTTCCTCTGCCAGTTCCTCCTGGGCCTTCATCATGTTCTGCTGCATCTTCTGGGCCTGGGCCATCATCTTCTTCATCTGACGGTTCATTTTATTCTCCTAGTCGTTTTCCGGTATCATATCGAAAAGGCCGGAGATTTCCCTTATTATGGAATTCTCCTTTTCTCTGTCTCCTTCAGAAGTATTCCCTTGGGGTACAGGTTCGTCTTTGGTTAATTCATCTGCTCCGGAAGGGGCTTCCACCGCGGGAATACTTTCCGCACAGGGCTTCACCGCTATTCTGGCAACTTTCTCAGTTACCGGAGGGAGCTGGTTCAGGCCGAATGCAACACCAAGTCTGGCTGCCGTAAGAAGCGCGCCTTCGATCGAAACTCTTGGGGATGCGCCCAGTCTGATCTGTTCCGATGCTCCTGCAACCAGCCTGAGAACGTTGAGTACATGCACATCGGAAACACCAGCCACAGTCGAGCGAACAAGATCTATCTCGCTGTCAGAAAGATCATTTATGCCTTTTTCCGCCCCTGTTGCCGCCAGAAGAGAGTTTCTAAGGAAACCTGTAAGCGCATCGATGAGCTCCTCGATGCTGTATCCCCGAACCAGAGCGTCTTCCACCAGTTCGAGGGTCAGATTGCCCTGAGAGTGAAACACAGATTTGCAGATGTCCGCCAATAAGTCAGCTTCAACAAGTCCAAGGAGCCTTGAAACGGAATCTCCAGAGATATCCACCCCTGAAAAACTTACCAGCTGATCCATTATGGAAAGGGCATCTCTCATGCTGCCGCCCGATGCTCTGCAAACCAGACTGAGAGCGTCCTGTGTGATGGAAATTCCCTCTCCGGAGGCTTCTCTGCTGATGTATTCCCCCATGACAGCAGACGGTATCCTCCGAAAATCAAAACGCTGGCATCTGCTCAGTATGGTTGCCGGCACCTTCCGGGGTTCAGTTGTTGCGAAGATGAAAATGACCCTGTCCGGAGGTTCCTCCAGTATTTTAAGAAGGGCATTGAACGCCTCACGGGTAAGCATATGGACTTCATCGATGATGTAGATCTTGTATCCGCCCTCTGCTGCCGCATAACGGGCTTTCTCCCGCAGATCTCTTATCTCGTCTATGCCCCTGTTGCTGGCTCCGTCTATCTCCAGCACATCGAGGTGCCCACCTGCTGCAATTCTTTTGCAGGCTTCACACTCCATACAGGGATCAGGAGTAGGACCCTCTGCGCAGTTCAAAGCTTTAGCCAGTATTCTGGCTGTTGTGGTCTTTCCAACGCCCCTGGGGCCGGTGAAAAGATATGCATGGCCGATACGCTGACTCTCGATGGCGTTCCTCAGGGTCATGGTAACGTGTTCCTGAGCAATCACGTCACTGAAGGTCTGAGGACGCCACTTCCGTGCAAAAACAAGATAGCTCAAACCGACCCCCTGTCTGAATGGAAGTGCCGGACACTCACCCGGATTGTCGTGACTCCGAAATGTTTTGAAACAAAGGCACAGAACAAGATTTTCCGCATCACCCGCAACTCTCCACTTACGGCTGCTGCCTTCCGGCCCTGACCGGGTTCACGGCGTCGCGCCGCGCGGGTCCTGTTCATTAAATCCAGTGTTCCTGACGCACAACGAAGTACAGCGCCGCGCCGGGTATTCGGCCCCGCTATAGCGGATTTCGGGTACAGGGCACCGCTGACTCCCCGCCTAGAGTGGCCGGCGGGAGAAGATAGACAAATTCAAGGAATATTTCAAGGAGGAAAGACTATCGAACCACAATGAGCCTGTAGACAGAGGGGTCTCTAAGCAGAGGAACGCCGGGGAGCGAATCACCGTAAAAACCTCCCGGTTCACTGCTGCGCCCATCTCTGTCTCCATTGGAAAACACCGGATAGTTCCTTATCCATGAAGCCCCTCCGGCAACGCTGCTTCTTGTTTCCACGACCACTCCTGTGGTGGCGGCGGAATCAGCAGGGAGAGTTGAAAGCCAGCTTGCACTCTCGGCAACACCGCCTTCCCGTACCGTTATTATCCGGTTCAGTTGAAAAACCTCGAGTTCCGGATAAATGGCGGATACGGATTGTGAAAGAATTTCTGAAGCGGTATCTCCTTTTATGAAATAAATACCGGGTGCGAAATTCTCCCACTGCATATCCGGTTCTCCGTTTATGCTCACAAGGAAGGAATCGGATGGAAGAGAAACAGAGGATTCACCAATAAACACGGTCTGAAGTGGTATCTCCCGGGAGATATCCGGAAGCATGACCTCCACGGAATCAGAAGACATACTGTCGGCAAGCATTGAAAGAAGGCCTGCATCAGTCTCGATACTGGTGCCGCTATCTGTGGAATCAGGCATGAGCGGCTGTACTATTTCCTCGGAAATGGAATCGGTTGAGAAGAGATCAGATCTCACGCTTGTTTCATCACTGCATCTGAAAGGATTGCCGAGAACAAGATACCCGGCAAGAAGCAGAGAAACAGCTGATATACCGATGGACTTCCAGGAGACTACTCCCCCCGACTGCACCCTGGCCCCGGAGACGGCAGCCAGTGCTCCGCCCTGCCTTCTGTATGCAAGCTTCAAATCACGGGAGAGTGATGTGAGCCATCCGTTGAGGGTTCTTCTGACACCCTTCCTGTTATGGATGGGGCTGATGTTCTCGAACTGGATCCAGCTGCTGGAAGTCATTGCCAGATAGGTAGTATCCCGCCTCAGTCTTGTATGACCGCAAACCGGTTTCCCTTCGGATGAAGCCCCCAGCCACCAGTCCATGTTCCTTATGGTCTTCATGTAATCGGGGTGGTCCGGCTGCATGTTCATTTCCGATGCTCTGGATCTGTCCTTTACGATACACCTTATGCCGTCGGAATCGATTCTGTATATGCGGCAGTTTCCAGCGAGAGCATACCATACATGGGTTGCGCTGAATGCGATAGCAGCTGCACTGCATCCGCCAAGCTGTTTGGCCCTTATGAGATCCGATGCTTCCTCGAAGGATTCAGCAAGGGCATCCTCCACTCCGAACGCAACACCCTCTGCGAACACATCCCTTATGGTTTCTACGGCAATAGAGGCAGATGAATCCTCATCGGGAGAGAGGTTCTCAGAAACAACCACCACTCCGGCATAGGGATATTCGGTCCTGAAACCGCCGGCCACAGTTTTTCTCTGAATGCGGCTTCTCCCCGGCTGTACATGCCATACAGCCCCTGACTGGGATTCACCATTGTTATTCAGCCGCTTTTTCATTTACCAGCCTGTTCAAAAAAAATGGTGGAGATGAGCGGGATCGAACCGCCGACCTCTGCCTTGCGAAGGCAGCGCTCTCCCAACTGAGCTACATCCCCACACGAGCACCGATAATAGAACATCCGCCACACCTCGTGCAAGTCTCAGCCGGTAATAATTACTCTGCCGGAACCTGTAGCAGACAGGAAACCGTCTTCCTCCTCGGAGAAGATTACTTCGGGACTTGCGGCGAGAACACTTCCCGCCTTTACTCTCAAACCGGGAACCACGGTAATTTTCTTCTGTCTGCCGGTAATGAACAGAAGGAGTGTTCCACCATATTCGCCCTCCAGTTTCCTGAGTGAGGGCACAGTCTCGATCCCTGTGGGATTGCTAGTGACTCCGACAGGCCTTACTGCAAGCCTGTCTATTCGTACGGTCATGCCGTCTTCATAATCCACCGCAACAGGGGTAAGACTTCCCTGCCCCATCCAGGCCATTCCCGGCCCGCTGAGAATATCTCCTTCCAGTGTGGCTTCTCCTGACATGGCAGTAACCAGACTTCGAAGAACACGGATGCTTCCCGAATCGATCCTCAGAGAACAGAGTGCCGATGAATCACCGGGAAGAATCTCATACGAGGCCTGAGGCATTGGTTCTTTAGCTGCTTCGACGGAAGGTTCCTGCGGCTCTTCCTTCTGAGGTTCCTCCACAGCTTCTTCTGACTGCTCAGGTTCTTCAGCTGCAGGTTCCTCTTCATCCGCCTGTTCGGGTTCCTCGACAGGAGTTTCCTCTGTCTGCTC
>CAZNFQ010000018.1:0-30095 GCA_964571965.1 uncultured bacterium
GGCCGATTTCCGCCGAAATGTAGTCCGCCAGGGTTACGGATCCCAGGTGTTTCTTCACCAGTTTCTCCGTGTCTGACAGCAGCTCAGAGAAAAGGCACTTCTGAAGAGAGCAGTGCCTGCCTCTGCCGAAAAGGCAGCCGGTGTTCGACAATTCCCCGTCTATTGCGGAATAAACATCCAGAAGTGATATCCCGGATGGTCTTTTAGAAAGGGTATAGCCCCCTCCAGGACCTCTGACAGCAGTTACAAATCCACTTTTAAGAAGCCGCTGCATGATCTTGGAAGAGTGGTTGGCGCTTACGTTGAAAGCTGCTGCAATGGCCGAATTGCTTACAGGTTCACCCCTTTTCTCCGCAAGATGGATCAGGGCGTGCATGGCAATTGACGCCCCCTCTGATATGTTCAGTGCCTGTGACATGTTGCCGCCTTTCTAATTATGGTACAATGGTACTCTAATGCCACTATTCACCGCTGTCAACCCCGGGTGTTCATCCCGCCCTCTTCTCACCCATATTATCTGAAAGGGGAGGAAAGATGGAGGAGCTTATCAACCGTCTGAGGAACGGAATTCTGCCTGATTGTTTCAAGCTTGATTCACATACCGTTTCATTCGAAAGCCCAGATGAATTCAGAGCCCTGGCGGAAGATCCGTCCTCGTTCATGGCCCTGGTAAAGCAGAACACATCCGTCAGGGCTACCGGAACCTATGTTGACTGTTTTCACAGCGGGTTTCTCGGTGCTCTTGCCCTTGCTCTGTGGCTCATGGAGTTCGACGAAGACAACTGGTTCGAGTTCTCAGATGCGCACCGGATCATCGGCGAATCCTTCAAGGCAAGAAGCAGGATCAGCGAGAGGCTGGAACTCCGGCTCGTGAAGGGCAGCTTTCCACCAATGATGCTGGATCAGCCTGTGATACTTGACTGGCGGGAAAGCCGGATGATCTTTCTATTCGGGGAACTCAGGGACTGATCAGAGAATCACAGAGTATTTATCCCTTTCTGAAGGAGTCATCTTTTCCGTGGTAAACTCACCATGTGAAGTAACCGCAGTGAGTGGAGCTTCCTGCCTGGTATAGGAAGCTACGATGGATGCCAGCAGCCTGACGTTCTTCCGGGTGTTTTTTCCAAGAAGCACACCAAGAGGGCTGGGAACACCCTTTATGTCCACCAGATATCCATGACCGGCTTTTCTTATAGCCTCATTCTCTGTTTTCGTTCTTCCCGAAAGACCCACGGCGTGGTCCAGAATGAACATTCTGCCGTATTTTATCATTCTTGCATTATCTGCGGTAAGAAGATCATTATCCTTCAGCACACCAAGTCTCTTCGAATACCCCGGGTCGGTTAAGAGACAGCCACCGGCGGGGGCTGGAACGAAAGAGAAACCATAGTGTTCTGCAAGCTCGATCTGCCTGGTTCTGCCCCTTCCGTTCAGGTCCAGCAGCTGTTCCCTGTCCACCAGCCCGGCTTCCTCCACAGGAGTGGGCGGCAGGATCTTTGCAGAAAGGGGGCGAAGAAGCATATGAGCCGTACCCGAAAGATTCCTTACCCTGTTCAGGGAGCCCCTGTTCTGACTCATGGGACGCTGCCCCACCACCTCACCGGAAAAAATGAAGTCATATTCCTCGGCCAGGGCAATTTCCATGAGACGACGGAACATGGCGGCATGGCAGTCTATGCACGGGTTCATGTTCTTGCCGAAACCGCTGGGCGGATTTTCCAGAAGCGCCAGGATGTCCGCCGTGAAATCTACGGATCTCCAGGGAATACCGAGTTCCTCTGCAGCTTTTCTCCCTGCATTCACATTGAAAAAAGGGCTGTCGAAGGTTATTGCCTCCACATGTACGCCCTGGTCCATGAGAAGCCTTGCTGCAAGCATGCCGTCCAGACCTCCTGAGAAGGCACCCAGTGCCCTGGCAGACCTACTTTCTTCCTGCAATGATCCTCCACCCCCTTTCCCGGGCCAGCTTTGCCAGCTTTCCTCCGGGATCCACCGCAGCAGCTGCGCCGCAGATCCCCATAACATGCCGATCGGACCAGGAATCACCGATGGCCAGTGTTTCTTCCGGGGTGACACCGTACTGATCCATAAGGGCAAGTGCCGGTGCTACCTTTGCTCTTCCCCATGGGCGCTGCCCCACAAGGTTTCCTGTGCATTTCCCATTCTTCACGGCGGGGATGCTTCCCCTGAAACAGTGAATGTCCAATTCTCTGGCCACCGCCTGAACAAGGGGAGATATGGAGGCAGACAGAATGCATAGCACCGCGCCGCGGCTCTTCATTTCCATCAGAAGATCAAGGACCTCAGGACGTACTTTTTTAAGAATGTATGGAACATCTTCCCTCACCTCTTCAATCATCACGGAAACTGGAAGACCGCGGAAATATCCCCGATTCCAGCCCCTGCCCTCGGTGAAGGTTCTCACAGGATGCCTGAGGTAGTGACAGAAAAAGCTCCAGAGAACACCCCAGGAAAGAACACCGCGGCGCAGAAGCCCCCGTACGAACACCACCTCACTGGAAACGGATATCAGAGTCCCGTCGAGATCACAGATTACCAGCCTGCAGTTCAACCGTTTACCAGAACTCCGCGGCCGGTACCGGGAGTGTTGTCGAAGGTTTCCAGCACATGAACCAGTATTCCCGGAAACATTCTGGGGAATTCTCCATGGAAATATGAGTGGGCAATATTTGTGTACTCAACTATCTGAGATGCGTACCCGCCTTCGTCTTCTTCGGTGTAGTCCACCAGCTGTCCGATTCCCCTGACTTCGTATGACTTGTTATCCAGGAAGACAAGGCTCGTAACGGGTTCATGCATGAGATTAATGAAGGTATGGGTCTCGAAGGTGGGAGTGGAGTAGAGTTCCAGGCTGATAAGTTTGGTGGTGTCGAAACTGGTCCTGTCTGAATAGAGATCCTTGAGAAATGCTATCTTTTCAGGCATGGGGCTTTCGAAGGTATCCCTCATGTGCTGTATCTTCCCGGCGATGATGTTTCTGTCAGGACACAGACCCATCCCCTTGAAGGCATTGTTCACAGAGAGAATACTGTCGTTCCTTCTTGCTCCCCTTGTGGCCATGGCCGCATTATGAGGGCCTGCAAGGGAAGGCGGCGAACCGCCCTGGCCCGTAACCATGGCAAGTATGTTGTCCAGAACTTCAATGCGGGCCTGCAGGTTCCAGTCCAGAAATTCCTCCGGAAGGTTCACCGGACTGTAGTCCCTCCAGATTCCGTCAACTTTGGCCTTTATGAGCCCTTCAGCCTCTGCGGAGGCATCAACACAGTCCTGCAAGAAGGTGCCGCTACTCCAGAGTTCATCCATTCCCTGCTCCATTTCCCCGGCCAATGCTCTGCCCGCAAGAGATGAAAGAAGCAGTGCACCTCCGGCTTTTCCGGCCTTCTCAAGAAACTCGCGCCTGTCCATGGAACTCTCCTCTCAAACACTAGACTAACACCGCGAAGTGCAGAATGTTATTTTTAGGCGAATGTCCTGACCAATACTACCGGAGAGGAAATACTATTGTCCAGACTTGCAGAACTTGCCGAAAAGGCTCAAAACAGTGAATTAGAGCGGGAATGGGAAGGTTCTTTGGAATCCGGAGCACCCGTGGGGGAGCTTCTGGAAGCCCTCGGGATCATAGCCGGAAGAGACAATGACCTGGCACTCCTTCTAGCCGAGATCACAGCTGAAAGATTTGATTCGGAAGATATCGATCGGGCCTTCGAATTTACCACCGGAGCAGCTGAGTTTTTCCAGAGGTCGGAAATTCTTTCTCAAATTCTGGCAGAGTCCCTTAGAGACAAATACCTTATGTTCGAGCCGCTTGAAGCCTTCATCAATGCAAGCGGGATCCTGAATCCCAAAAAATCTCTTAAGAACTCCTGGAGAAAACTCCGGGAACTGCTCAGGTACAATGAAGGGAATTACATTCTTCACAGGGAATTCGGTCCGGGAAAGATACTCAGGGTATCCAGAAGTTCCTTTACCGTGGATTTCCAGCGTTCCAGGGATCATGATATGTCGATCGATGCTCTCATAGAAACCACTACAGCCATTGAAAAGGATTCCCTTTACGTTGTCAGATGGGAAACACCGGACAAGTTCGAGAAGCTCATAGAAGATGGCGAGGAGTCTTTCCTCAAGAGAACCTACAATGACATGGCCGCCGACGGGTCCCTTACGGAAGTTAATCTTTTCAAGCTTCTTGAGGGTTCCGATATCATGCCAAGAACCATGTGGAAAGCCCTGAAAAAAGCAGCAGAGCTCTCCCCTGACTTCATTCTGATGGGGGACTCCATAATACCTGCGGACAACTCCTCTCTGGTTACCCAGGTCAAAGCAGTTCTCGCAATGGGTAAAACCCCCATGTCCGAGAAAACGAAAACCGTCACTGCACTTATCAAAGCAGCGCCTGCGGGAAAGGTCAGGGAGCTTAAGGTCCTCTTCGATGACGCTGTTTCCATTAAAGACATCGAAAAGGGGGCCGTCTTCGAACTGGCATGGCTCTGCTCCGACAAGGGAAAAGCCGGGGAGTTCGTCAGCAGGACAGAACACCTCATCGAATCGAAGGCGGTCAGGGTGGAACGGGCAATGGGAGAAATACACTCTGCAACCTGCCGCAAACTGTATCTGGAAAGATTTTTCGAGACTTCTCCGGATTCTTCCGAGGTGTCCATTCTTCTCCATCGGCTCCCCAGGAACCTCAGAGAGCAGGCAGCTGACCATGTGGTAAGGATCAACCCGGAACTCCACGCAGATTATGTGCTTGGAGCTCTGGACCGCCCCGAGGAAACAGGACACTTCATGTGGGCACTTGAAAGGGCGGCAAATCTGGGTGAATACATGGAACCTGACCTGATAGTGACCCTGGCCCTGAAAAATCTCAACTTCGCCAAAGCTGAAATGCAGAGGCGGGTATGCAACCTGCTCATGGACAGGCTCAGACCTCAGCTGGAACATCACATTTCACTTCTGGACACCAGGCGGCTGGAAACCCTTACCGGCAACCTCGAGGAAAGCATAGGAGCCCAGGAAACAGGGCTAGTTCTTCTGGCCAGAAGGGAGCTGTCGGGAAGACGTACCGGCGGATTCACCAACATCAAGAAGTTCTGGGAGGGAGAATCCATCTACAGCAGCAGAGACGGTATCAATCGCAGGCACGAAGAGATAGAGAAACTTCAGTCTGAAAAGATTCCCGCAGTTGCGAAGCAAATAGCCGAGGCCGCCTCCCACGGAGACCTCTCTGAAAACGCAGAATACACAGCTGCTCTGGAAAAAAGAGACTTTCTTCTGGAGACCCTGAACAGATACCGGAAGGAACTCAAGGTCCTTATGCCCTACCCTGTGGGGCAGGTTACATCGGAGATCATCTGCCCTCCGTGCAGGGTTATCCTGGAAGCCATGGACGGAGGATCAGAGATCCGGAAAGTAATGGTTGTGGGACCCCTGGACGCAGACACTGAAGAATCATACATCAACTATCAGGCTCCCCTTGGAGCCGCCCTCCTTGGCCTTTCGAAGGGTGACACCGTTCAGCTTCCCGGCGAACGGGAGAAAAACTGGAGGGTCACCGAGATCCACGTAATGGAAGAGCTGCTGTAGAGTGAAGTGCTTCAACTGTTCAGAGGAGTGGCCCCTTGAAAGAGTTGTGTTCAGTTCCATCTGCGAGAACTGCGGATGCTGGATGCACAGCTGCGTTCAGTGCGCTCTCTGGGACAGAAGAGCTGAAACCTGCAGGTCTCTCACCACCGACCCGGTTCCGGACCGTGAGGGGAAAAACTTCTGTGAAGAGTGGCAGCCCCACGGCGATGAGGGCGGAAAAAGGAAAAAATCAGATATCGACAGATTCAACAAACTGTTCGGCGGCTGACCGGTGCGTCTCATAATAGCTACCACTTTCACCATACCGGCCTTTTCCGGAGGCTGGACCACACCGCTGGACCTTCTGGGCGATGACCACCAGGCAATGTATGTGGTTCGAAATCTCAGGGCCGGAACGAAAATAATCGAGAATGTTAAATGTGTAGGTGCCGGTGCTGTTTTTGGTCTTGAAAGAACCTGGAACGTGGGAGATAAATACAGACACGCCTTGATTCAGAGGCTTTTCAGGGATGCTCTGAAAAAACACTTCCGCCAGTTCAAAGCAGACTTCGTTCTGTGTCTGGATCCCGAGGCGGGTTATGCCGCAATGGAATCAGGTCTTCCCTACGCAATGCGTTTTCATTCAAAGCTGAGCCTGGATGATCGAAAACCTCCATTTGATCAGTTATTGGAGAGAGCTATTTTCTCCACCGCGTGTCCCGCCACTCATATTCCGGATATCGAGATCCTTCCCCATAATCAGGATTTGTCCAGGTTTACCTACACTGAAAGTGAAAGTGCGGAAAGAGCCCTTCTTCTAACGAGCATTGATGCCATCCACGAACCGGAGGTCTTCATCGAAGGGGTTATGCTGTCCAGGACCATGAAGGGTGATATAGTTGGCACCGGCAGGGAACGGGAAAGAATAGAATCGATCTGCAGAAAAACCGGCGGACGTGTGCGGTGTCTTTCTCCCGTTCCCAGGCTTGGGGTACCGGAACTTATGTCCCGTTACCAGGTGGGTGTGGCAACGGTACTGGAGGTTTCTCCCGTGGTGTATCAGATGAAGGTTAACGCCTACATGGCTTCAGGTCTTTATACCCTTGCGAAACCATGGACTCACATTGCTTCAGAAGCTCCAGGCCTTATAGGCACATTCACCACTGCCCGGGATCTGGCAGACCGTCTTGATTACCTCAGCGACAATTGGTCTGAAACCCTGGAAACAAGAAGAAAAGCCCGTAAGTGGATCCATGAAAACTACTCTGTAGATATTCCCAGAAAACGCTTCAAAGAAATACTCAGCGAGAAATTCGCCCTCTGATCTTTCCGGTAATCCTCGAAACGACCTGTGCAAAGGTGGTGCTCCCTGAAGCATGAAGGAACAGGAACATCAGAGATATCCCGCAGAAAGTATATGCGGTTAACTGGGATAACCTGGTTAGAATGGAAGCTTCAGTGGAAAAAGGCCAGAGGTGGATCAGCAGAAGAGAGCCTGCCATAAGGGATACATTTGCGGCAAGTATCCTTAACTGTTCCCGGACGATCAGTCTTAACTGAAGGCCGCCCATTTTCCTGGAAAAGGACCATATCAGATAGATCGTTTTACCGGTTGAAGTAACCGTTGTGGCAAGCGCCAGTCCGCCGATTCCCAATGGACCCACCAGCAGCAGGTTCAGAAGCACGTTACATACGATCCCGATGATCCCTATGATAACCGGAGTTGCCGAATCTTTTTGAGCGTAAAAAGCGCGGGACACAAGTGAACCTATGCCGAACTGAGCCAGCCAGGGAGCGTAAAATGCCAGAGCATAACCTATGTATCTGGAATCCTCACCGGTGAAGTTCCCCCTCTGGAAGAATACAGAGACCACTGGAACAGCAAGTACGGTTAACAGAGAAGCCGTTGGGAAGAGTATCAGTGAGGTAACGTTCATGTTCTTTCTCAGGTTTGCCAGAAGAGCTTCCGCATTGCCTTTTGCGGCGTTTACGGAAAAACTGAGGTCCGCGAAGGTCAGCAAAGGCTGAAAAACAACGGCAAGGGCTATGTTCTTGATCCTGTTTGCGTAATCAATGGCGGTTACCGAGCTTTCAGGAAGGAAGGAAGCCAGCATTTTGTCCGCTATCGGGCCAAAGAAACCAACCAGGGTACCGCCGACAACAGGAGCGGCCATCCTGCCCAGCTGTCCCATATAGGGATCAGGGGAAATAGATGGACACACCTTGAAACCGCTTCTGAAACTCTGGATCAGTATGTAACAGAATTCAATGACACCTCCTGCCAGCATGGATATGGGAAGTATCCTGATACCGATTGTATCCCTGACGGTAACAAGGATCAGCAGGGAACTGCCCAGGCCGATAATTCCCGTTACGGCCAGAGTGGTGAATCTTCTTTCGTACTTGATGAAATTCGAAAGGATCCCGTTGGTTGTTTTAAGGATGACCATGGGAAGAAGTATTCTTAACAGAGAGGATGCAAGCTCCAGAAGTTCGGGAGATCCGCTGGGGCTGATCACCCTTACAAGATCACCGCTGAAAATCCACAGGAATGAAACCATTACAGTACTTATAAGAACGAGCCATGAGATGGTTTTATTGGCAAAGGCAACAGCTCCCCCATGACCGCGTTTCTCCATTACCCTTGAATAAATCGGAATGAAAGCGGATCCGAAGGAATGGGCAACCACCTCCTGAACCAGGAACGGGAATACCATTGCTACCACCAGGGCGTCCGTACGCCAGTTGGCTCCGAATATCGATGTGGTCTGAGCGAATCTTAAATAGGTGAGCAAAGCGGTTACAATGCTGCTTGCTGAAAGAGCTGAAAGCCCCAGAAGCTTTGTGTTCCCGGCAGGTCTCGGCTTTTCAGCCATTGGATACTTCCGGAAGCCCGGGGGGAACTCTCCCGGATACACTTTGAAGCGCCGTGAAATAGCCTCTTGCCGCCTGCCGATTAAAAAGGCCATAGGCAAAGAATCTGAGAATGCACTTTGCCATGATCAGTTTTCTAGCAGCTTCTGCGTTCTCAGGATCATGGATCCTGAAATACTCGAGCATTCCCCAGTGGAAGCAGGACAGCCTGGTTGCGGTGGCCTCATCTGCTCCGGAGCCCTCATCATGAATGAACCTGCACTCCCTGCAGCGGCTTATTCCCATGCCCTGTTTCTCTGCACGGGCGCAGAAATCCACATCTTCGAAGTACAGGGGAAAACGGGGGCTGAATCCCTGAAGTTTCACGAAGTCCTCTTTATGACAGAGAATAAGTGCCCCCTGGACCCAGTCTATTCTGTCATCCCGCCACAGGCTCTCTGTTTTTCCAAAGATCTGCTTCTTCAGCCATTTGATATCCGGCCAGATGCCTCCGGACGCTACTTCGTTCCCCTCTGAATTCAGCAGAACTCCGGATGATATGGAACCGGGTAAATGACTTTCCATCAGGGACGAAAGAGAACCTGGAGAGCAGGGCAGGGTGTCCGGATTCGTAACGAGGATCAGTGGTGTGTCAGCACAGCTTACCGCCCTGTTTATTCCACCTCCAAAGCCGGTGTTGCCTTTGAACGGAAGAACCCTTACGCCGTCTGGAAGGGCATCAGGAATAACATCTCCATTATCGCAGACTATGCAGCGCACATTCAGTTCCAGCCATCTGGAAGCCCACTGCATTAAGCCTGCAGGGTTGCCGAATGCGGTGGTTACAACCGTTATGTCTTCCAGATTCAAACTGCCCTCCGGGTGGTCATGTTATAATCGGAAGCAATATAGTTGAAAGGTTATTAATCACCACATGAAGCGGAACCGATGCGCAGACCCGCCTGCCTGCCGGGTCTTCCCATCCACTGTAAAACAGGGTATTTTGTACCGTCCAAAAAGAAACCCTTGAACGAACAGGATCATTCATTGGCAATTTCAGTAATCGTACCGAACTACAACGGCATAGACATCATACCCAAGTGCCTGTCATCTCTCTCCTCCATGTCTCTGAAACCTGACGAAACGGTGGTGGTTGACAACGGCTCAACAGATGGATCTCAGGAACTTGTCAGGAGAGACTTCCCGAATGTCATCCTTGTTGAACTCCCGGAAAATACAGGCTTCACAGGGGCGAACAACACCGGGCTGAAAGCTTCCAGCGGTGATTTTATCGTCCTCCTCAACAACGACTGCATTGCTGAAAAAAACTGGTTGCTCAATCTTCGGAAAAGAATGAATGATCCATCGATCGGTGCTGTTGCCAGTTCCATGCGGAACATGAGAGATCCTGAAATAATGGATTCAGCAGGAGGATCTATGGACTGGATGGGGTTTACCGCTGATTCAGGCAGGGGGGATCCTGCAGAACTCCACTGCGATCCAGTAAGTCTGCCCTTTGCCTGCGGGGGAGCGGTAATGTTAAGAAGAGAGGCCCTGCCGGATCCTGGGCAGATATTCTGGAACGAGCTGTTCATATACCAGGAGGATGTTGATCTGGGAATCGAGCTGAACAGAACAGGATGGAGGGTGATCTATGAACCCGATGCCGTTGTCAGACATGAGCATTCCGCCACCATGCGCAGAGTCAATTACTACAAGGAACACCTTTTAACCAGAAATAGACTTCTCGTCATGAGGAAACACTTCGGTGAAGATGGTTTCAAGCTCATTGCCCCTCACATAAAACGTTGGCAGCATGCCTGGATAGCCGTCAGTATTCTCAGAGGAAGGTTCCCACTTGCAAAAGCTCTTTTCACGGGAACGGCTGCAGGTTTAAGGAATCCAGTAAAAACCTTTACGGCAAAGCTGTCAGTTTTCGATGTTTACAATCGTTTTGCTGTTTCTGCAGAGGAAAATCACCCCCTTAAAAAAAGCATTACCCGCAGGGTCAGGAACATTATCAGACATAATTCCTCTTTCCGGGAAGAACTGAAATGAGTAACCGGATCCTTCTTGTGGGCTGTGACGGGAAAAAAGACAATGCCAGTACCGGTTCCGGGGCATGCATTGCACGCACGAACAGATTCCTTCAGGCCCTGGTTTCTTCCGGTTTCTCCGTTGATGTATGCTCCCCGGGAACTGAACTGTCCGGGAAGAACCATGTGAGGAAAATGCACTCCTCGCATGACTATGCCTGCATGGTGGCCATAAGCCCTCATCCCGCTGAGTCAGCCGTTCTATCGGAAACCCCCCTTCCATTGTGGATAGACATGAACGGAATGCATCCGGCAGAGATCAACTTAACCGCTGACCAGCCGGGAGTCCCCAGACTGGAGATGATCAGAATACTGGCTCTGGAAAATCTGCTCCTGCAAAGAGGTGATTTCTTCTCGGCTCCGTCCGTAAGACAGATATGCTCCATTCTGGGAGAATTGTATCTGAAGGGAAGAATAGGATCAGACTCAAGAACAAGGATACCCGCGGCTGCTATTCCCCATTGCGCGCTGCCTGCAGAACAGTCTGAACCACTTCTGCCACCGGAAGCCCCCTTCAGAATAATCTCAACCGGAGCCTTCAATTCATGGTTCGATCCGGAAACCCTTTATAAAGGGCTTGAATACTGCATGGGAAAATCAGACTCCATACGATTTACCGCCACAGGAGGTCTTTTGCCCTATGCGGCAGAAAGATACGAGCTTTTTCTGGATCTTGTGGAAAAATCCCCTTTCCGCCACAGATTTGAGATGAGAGGCTGGGTGGAGAAAGAGGAACTTGAAGAAATACAGCACTCAGCCTCTGCCGCAGTCTACACTGACATTCCCGGAGGAGAGACGTTTCTCGGAGCCAGAACCAGGGCCATCGACTGGATAAACAGGGGGATACCCGTTGTGTGCACCGCCGGTGCGGAGATCTCCGATGACATCCGCCGTTTCGGGCTTGGTATGGTGGTAGAGCAGGGCAACTGGCAGGCGCTGGGCGAAGCCTTCCTTGCTCTGGAAGAGCAGCCGGAACTCCGTTCCGGTATCGTCGCGGCACAATCATCCTGGCGGAACGGGACAGGGAGCATGGAACAAGTTTTCGAGCCCCTTGTGAACTGGTGCTCCAATCCGGTGAAACTGGAGGGGAACAGCCTTGGAAGATCCACTGTCTCTCCTGTATCCTCTCTCCCGTACAGAATTGCGGTTCTAAGGGAAATAGCACTGAAGAAGGGGATTCATTCAGCTGCTGTTTTTCTTTTAAGCAGCCTTCTGAAGCGGAAATGAAATTACTCTCATGAAAATAGGAATAAAGGTGTCGCCCCTCACGGTCCTCAAGGCCGGCATTCCGAATTACATCCTCAATCTTCTAAGGGCAATGGGTGAGATAGACAGAAACAGCAGTTTTTTCCTTTATACGAACAAGCCCCTGTCAATTGATCACGGCCTGCCCCCGAACTTCATCCAGAAGGTCGTTCGATTCCCTTCTCCTTCGCTGCAGCTGTGGTACCAGATCGGTCTTCCGATTCAGCTCAGGCGGGACGGGGTCGAACTCTTCCATGATCCTGTGTATCCTCTGCCCTTCGCTCTAGGTATCCCGGGGGTGATAACCGTGCATGACCTTTCCAATTACACCAGACCCGGCGACCACAAGCTGAGATCCGTTCTCGGCGGCAGGTTTTTCCCTTTTTACCTGAGGAAAGCGGCGGCTATCATCACCGACTCGCATTTCACTGCCTCGGAGCTTGTCAGGGTGTTCCCGGGCACCTCGGGAAAGATCACGGTGAACCATCTAGGTGTTTCGAACAGGTTCAGACCTGTAACTGACAGCTCCAAGATCGCCGGGCTGAAAAACCGGTACGAACTCCCTGAAAGGTTCATGCTTTTTCTTGGTACCCTGGAACCGCGAAAGAACATACACAGGCTGCTTTCGGCTTATGAACAGGCAGGAGATGCATCAGTGCCTCTGGTAATTACCGGCGGCCTGGGGTGGAAGTACCACGAACTGCTGGATCTGATCCGTAACCATCCCCGGGCATCAAAGATACATGTCACGGGATTCGTGAAGGACGAAGACCTCCCCACTCTTCTGTCTGCAGCGGAGTTCCTTGTATATCCATCTCTGCTCGAGGGATTCGGCCTGCCCATCCTGGAGTCCATGGCATGCGCCACCCCTGTACTCACTTCCAATGTGTCGTCTCTTCCGGAGGTTGCAGGTGACGCGGCTTATCTGGTGGATCCACTTTCCGTGGACTCCATTGCAAACGGGATCCTGGAACTCAGCTCCAACGGGAACCTGAGAGCCGCACTTTCTTCAAAAGGGCTAAAAAGAGCTGCTGAATTCAGCTGGGCCGACACCGCCCGTAAAACTCTGGAGATCTACAAACGGGTACTTTCGCCGGATGAATGATCTCCGGTGAATTCGGACATTCTGGTCATTACCCTTTCACCCAGCATCCTTCTTATCCGGGTTCCTCCGGTGGGGATCATGAACCTGCTGAAAAGCTGGCAACCCTTCTTTCCTGAACCGAAGTATTCCAGGGGAGTGCCGAAACCCTCTCTCGCTCCCTTGTAAACTGCTTTGCAGTGCTCCTTTTCTCCTCTGGCAAGGAGGAACATCAGAGACAGCGTTTCCCACAACCTGAGAGTTCCTGCAATGCGGCTGAACTCTTCTCCGAGATGCTTCCGCAGAACCAGAATTCTGTTCCTGGTGCCAAGATAGCTTTTCATTGTGCTGCCCCTGCCGGTTGTTGCCGAAAATGCGTGCTCCACAACTGCAGAGGGCTGATAAAGTATTCTGTATCCCTTCTTCCAAAGACTGAAACCGAGATCTTCATCCTCGTTGTAAATGAACAGCTTCTCCCAGAATATTTTCTGTGGTGAATCAAGGGCTTTTCTTCTAACCGCCATAGCCCCTCCACAGGGAAAGAGTATTTCAGCAGATGATTTCCATTCCTGATGGCTTTCCCCCCTGGCTATATCCGATGAATAACCCAGGCTGTCTATCTGCCCCCCGGCTGAATCCATCTCTGTGAGTTTCCCCATTCTGCGCATGGAACTGGTTACTGCTCCTACAGACCGGTCCTGGAAGGGAGTTAAAAGTTCCTCGAGCCAACCGGGTGCAACCCTGGTATCGTTGTTCAGCAAAATGATGATATCTGAATCCGAAGCGGCTGCTCCAGTGTTGTTTGCCCCGGTAAAACCTGTGTTATCATCCAGAAAGATAGCGGTGATATCCGGCCACTTCTGTTGAATCAACTCCCTGGAGCCATCAGAAGAACCGTTATCAACTAGTATTACAGATTTCTGAGAGTCAACCTGAGGAAGCAGTGAAGAGAAACAGGGATCAAGGAACTCTCTTCCATTGTAATTTGGAACAACAATAGAGTATTTCATTGGAGCGCCGCTTTCAAAGGGTGTTACGAGTTATCGGTAAGAGGGTATAATACCTCTTTGCAGGGTACCGGAACCAGTGAAGGGATGTGTTTTCCTGAAGAAAATCGCCGTTTTTCACATGCTGCCATCCGGCGGAGGCATAAGGGTACTGAGACAATTTGCGGGAACACTGAAGAATCGATTCGAACTGGAAATACATTGCCCCGTGGGTTCGTCGGCGGTGGATGGCATCACCACGATTCAATACCCATTCCCGATCTGGAAGAAGCCCAGGGGTTCCCTCAAACTTATTGCACCCTGCTTCCTGATCCTGCGCCTGCTCAGTTTTCAGAGGTTATGCAGAAAAATCGCGGAATCGATCAATAAGACAGCTGATGCTGTGCTGGTTCATAACACCATGCCCATTGCAGCACCTCCGGTACTCCGGTTCCTGAAAATACCATCAGCATATTTCTGCTTCGAGTACCCAAGACATCTGTACGACCGGGATATTGTAAGACGCACCGATAACCCAATCTGGGATGCGGCGCTGGCTCCCCTTCGATCTGCGGAAAAAAGGATTGACAGATCATCGTCTCTGTCGGCTTCGTCTGTTCTTTCTCTTTCAACCTATATGCATGAAATGCTGCAAAGCATTTACGGATTGGATTCAGAAGTCATTCGACCGGGTGTGGATACTGAATTCTTCTGTTCCGGTCCCGGATCCGTTGCGGGTAATCGCTACATACTCTCCATCGGGGCGCTCTGGCCATTCAAGGGCCATGAAACAGCAATAAATACCGTATCACAGGTGCCCCCGGCATTGCGGCCCGAGCTTAGGATAATCGGAGACAGAGAACTTCCCGGATACCAACGCAAGCTGCTTGAGCTCGCAGCGGGAAAAAGTGTTGTTCTAAGTATTGAAAAAGGGGTGTCCGATACGGAACTCAGAAAACAGTACAGAGGCTCATCCGCAGTAATATGCTGTCAGAAGAGGGAGCCATACGGACTTGTGCCGCTGGAGGCCATGGCATGCGGAGTCCCGGTAATGGCCGTCTCTGAAGGCGGTTTCACCGACAATGTCTTTCATGGAGAAAACGGTCTTCTTTTCAACGGCGGCAGCAAAGAGGGAGGGGAAATACTCACCGACATTCTCTCCGATCCCGAACTCCGTTCGTCACTGACCATCGGAGCAAGGGGATTCGTAGAGAGGGAACGGAATATTTACTCCGGGACGGATGAACTTTCAGAAATTTTGGAAAAGTTGTGAAAACGGTATTCAACATAGATTACGACTATCACAAAGCCACAGGTATAGGCAGATACGGTATGGAACTCATGTCAGCATGGATCTCATCTGGAGAGGATTGCAGTATCTGGGTTCCCAGATGGATGTGGAGAAACGGCAGAATGCCTGAACCTTTCACATCCAGGGCTCGTCGTTACCCTGTAAAGAGAAATGTCACAGAACACGTCTGGGCTCCCGTAATGGCAATTCTTGGGCACATTGACTGGGTGCACAGCGCAAACTGCATGCTGCTCCCAAAAAGCCCTTTCTACAAACAGGCCTGCATGGTTCATGATCTGGGACCGTTCCTTTACGGGCACATGAAATCCGCCGGGGACACCATCCCCTGGAAGAACCGGCTGCAAAACGTGGCAGTAAATGCGGACTGCATTCTGGTAAACTCAAACTCAACCAGGACCGATATGATTCACTTCTTCCCGGAAACGGAGGACAGGATATTCGTAACCCCTCTGGGCATAGACCATCTCAAACCACCCCGGGAAAACCGGAAAGCTTCTAAGAAGCACATGCTGGCGGTGGGAACGCTGGAGCCAAGAAAAAACCTGGATGGGCTTTTCAAGGCTTACTCTCTTCTTTCCGCGGAAAGAGACCTGCCTCCTCTTGTAATAGCCGGTGGAGACGGCTACAGAGCAGATGAATACAAAGCAATGCCAGAACAGCTTGGTATAGCAAAGAGCGTTGTGTTCACCGGATTCGTTTCTGATGAAAGGTTGAAGCAGCTCTACAGGGATGCGGTGTGTCTTGTACATACAGCTCACCACGAGGGCTTCGGCTTTACCGTCCCCGAAGCTTTCAACTGGAACTTGCCTGTGGTAGCCTCCCACACCGGAGGTCTGGCGGAGTTCTTTAAAGATTGCGCCTGGATGGTCGATCCCTCAAAGCCTGGATCTATTGCCCTTGGGATTGTAAGTGCCCTGGAAAAGGGAGTTACTGAAGGGCAGCTGGAACAGCGAAGGAAGATTTCAGAAGAACTGACCTGGAAAAACTGTGCGGACTTGACCATCGGAGCATTGGAATCAATCGATTTGAACCGCCGTCAGAACTAAACTGTGCGGGAAATCTCTATTCTGTTATTTTACTCAGTCAGTTAACAAAAAAATTTGCCGGATCGGGGACGTCTTCCCCGTTGCATTTCAAAGGGGGAAAACATGGGGAAAAGGGTTCTGATAACCGGAGGAGCTGGTTTCATAGGCTCACACCTCGCAGATCTTTTTCTTGCAAATGGTTATACTGTTAAAGTTTACGATAATCTTGAACCTCAGGTTCATGGAATAGATGCTGAAAGACCCTCTTATCTGAACACCGAAGTCGAACTTATCAAGGGTGATGTGAGGGACGGAGATTCCTTCGCCAAGGCCCTTGAAGGCTCCGATGTCCTTGTTCATTTTGCCGCAGCCGTGGGCGTGGGTCAGTCCATGTATGAGATCACCAGGTACACTTCAATCAATACCATGGGCGCTGCTGTGGTCCTTGAAGAAGCGGTAAAGCAGAAGGACAGCATAGGTAAAATGCTGGTTGCAAGCTCCATGTCCATTTACGGAGAGGGACTTTACAGATGCGGCAAATGCGGATTGGTTGCCCCAAGGCTGAGGCCTGCGGAACAGCTTATGGCCAGAAACTGGGAAATGCTCTGCCCCGGGTGTAACGAACCCTGCGAACCCGTGCCCACCCCTGAAACGAAACCTCTATATCCCACAAGCGTTTATGCGGTTAACAAAAGAGATCATGAAGAGCTTTTTCTTTCGGTGGGAGAGGCCTACGACATTCCATGCACGGCAATGCGGTTTTTCAACGTCTACGGGGAAAGGCAGGCCCTTTCCAACCCGTATACCGGTGTGGGTGCAATTTTCGCTTCAAGGCTTCTTAACGGAAAACCTCCTGTGGTCTTCGAAGACGGCGGTCAAAGCAGGGATTTCATCCATGTGAAGGACATAGCCAAAGGCTGCCTGCTTGCGGTGGAAAGTGAAAGATCCAACGGACAGGTGTACAACCTTGGAACTGGAAGAAAGCTCTCCATAAAGGAAGTCGGCGAATCAATCGCCCGTGAACTGGGACAGCCCGTGAACGATTTCATCATCAGGAACGAGTATCGGGCAGGAGATATCCGCCACTGTTACGCAGACACATCGAAAGCAGCAGATGAGCTGGGGTTCGTTGCGGAAAAGGCCTTTGAAGACGGAGTGAATGAACTCTGCAGCTGGGTTGCAAGCCAGAACGCGGTGGACATGGTGGACAAAGCCACCGCTGAATTGAAAAACAGAGGCCTTGCCAGATGAGCATTCATCTGCTTCTGGACTCCAGGGCGGTTCAAAAAAATGTCGACGGCATAAGCAGATTCGCACTGAACATAACCAGGTGCCTCATGAAAAAACGGCCCGACTGGCGGTTAACAGTGGTCATGAATCAGGATGCGTCCTTCCACATGGAGGGTACAGGAGCAGACATTATCCACGACAGTTCTTCCAGGTTCAGAAAAGGACCGAACAGAAAACTATCCGCCAGGATCGATGAGATCGCTCCAGATGCCTTCCTTAATTTTTCCATGGCAGGACCCCAGCCCAATGCCCCTACGATCATCACCGTCCACGATCTAATGGTTCTCAACCTGCCCTGCTACTTCGGCGACAGCGTTCTTCGCAATGCATTCAGCCGGGTTCTTTTCCAGAGAGCGCTTTCCAGGTCCATCGGCCACGCAAGCGCAGTTGCTGTTCCAACCATGGTAACCAAACTGGATGTGCTGCGCAAATTCAATTCATCCGCGGATAAAATATTCATAACCGGCGAAGGACAGGCACTGTTCGACTCTCCTGTAAGCAGCCGCAGGGCAAGGGGCGACTTTTTCCTTTACGTGGGGAACGCAAGGGGATACAAGAATATTCCCAGGTTCCTCACCGCATACGGCAGGCTCTGGGCAATGGACCGGTCAACTCCCCCGCTGGTGATGGTAGTCCGGAAAGACCGTGCCTGGAGCCACTTCCGGAAACACCTGGATTCCAATCCCGCAAGGGAAAACATCAGGGTACTCACCTACATAACCGACGAAGATCTGAGAGAGCTTTACATGACCTGCAAGGCCCTTCTGATACCCTCCGTCTACGAGGGTTTCGGTTTGCCTGCCCTTGAGGCAATGGCAACCGGAGCGCCTGTAATGGCCTCAAAGGCAACAGCTCTCGAAGAGGTAGTGGGCAGAACAGGCATTCTCATCGATCCGTATTCGGTCATTGACATTATGCGTGGAATGGCAGAACTGAAAGCGGCCTCTCCGGAATTTCTGGAAGAACTGGGGGAAAAGGGTCGGGAAAGGGCAAAGCAGTTTACATGGGAAAAGGCAACCGACAGGTTCCTGGATAAGATCGAGGCCATGTCATGAAAGTTGCGGTAGTCAATCCCCCGTTCATGAACGGGCGGTTTTCCCGGTCATCCAGGTCCCCTGCAATAGTAAAAAGTGGAACCATGTACTGGCCGTTCTGGCTCGCCTATTCCGTGGGCATGCTTGAAAGACACGGCCATGAGGTGCTCTTTCTGGACTGCCCGGCTCAGAACATCACAGAAGACAAGATGCGGAAGCTTCTTGGGGATTTCGATCCCGTAATGATCGTTCTGGACACCAGCACACCTTCAATTATCAGCGATCTCCGTATGGCCGAAGGGATTAAATCCATCTGTCCCCACAGCCACATTTTCCTGGTGGGAACCCATGTAAGTGCCCTTCCGTCTCAAACACTCTCCGGGGCACCTTTCGTTAAGGGTATCGCCGCTGGAGAGTATGACACAACCATAGCTGAAACTGCAGATGCCCTGGAAAAAAATGAAGAAATAGCGGAAGTTAAGGGTCTGTGGGTCAATACCCCGCAGGGTCCCGTAGAAACAGGTTCCAGGGAACCTGTTTCAGAACTGGACTCTCTGCCCCTTCTAGCAGAGGTTTACAGAAGACACCTCAAGCCTGAGGACTACTTCTTTGCCGCTGCAAGGTTTCCCTCTGTAATGATGATTACCAGCAGGGGCTGTCCTTTCAAGTGCGCTTTCTGTGTCTGGCCCCAGGTATTGCACAAAGGCGGATACAGAGCCAGATCCGCGGAAAACGTGGTTCATGAGTTCATGAAAATGCAGGAGTATTTCCCCCGGATCCAGGAAATTGTGTTTGAAGACGACACCTTCAGCGTGGATTCCGAACGGGTCAGGAAAATTTCCAGGGCTCTGCTGAAGGCGGGTAACAAGCTGCCATGGACGGCTAACACCAGGGCAAATCTATCCCTTGAAGCAATGCAGGATATGAAAAAGGCCGGATGCAGAATGATAATCGTGGGCTACGAGTCCGGAAACCAGGAAATTCTTAACAACGTCAGCAAGGGTACCACGGTAGAGCAGAACCTGGCTTTCGCCGAGAGGGCCAGAAAAGCAAAGCTTCTCGTACACGGCTGTTTCATGGCCGGTAATCCCGGGGAAACTCCGGAAACCCTGGAAGAAACATATCAGATGGCGGTGAAGCTGAAGCCGGACACGGCCCAGTTCTTCCCGGTGATGGCTTATCCCGGAACAGTTCTATACAGCACATTTCTGAAGTCCGGCAGCCTGAAAACAGAGGACTACGGCAAATGGCTTACTGAAGAGGGTCTGCATAACTGCGTCATTGACCTCCCCGATCTTACCTCAGAGGATCTGGTTAACTGGTGCGACCGGGCCCGTCAGAGATTCTATCTCCGCCCCGGCTATCTTTTCTACAAGGGAGTACAGACCATCAGGCATCCGTTTACGGAAGGCAGAAGGACCCTCAGGGCATTCTCCACCTTCAGGAAACATCTTTTCAGGAGGAGAAGATGAAGAAGGCCGTGATTCTTCTGGGAATGATACTGGATGGGGCAGCCGTTTTCCTTGCTCTGTATCTTTCTGCCCTGGCCAAGTTCAGATGGGGCATTTTCCCCGGTATTTCCACTATTTCACTGTCCGTAATTACCACCGGCAGCTTTTTCTCCATCCTTTACTGGTGGATTATCTTCGCTGCCACAGGCGCTTACAGGCTTCACTGGGACAGAAGCTGGGCAGACGAGATAAGAATGGTCTTCAAACCGGTTCTCGCCGGATTCGTCATTCTCTCACTATTCGCATTTCTCATTGCACCGGAAGCTTCCATTGGAAGATGGATATTCTTCATTTACTTCGGCGTTATGAACATACTGGTCTTCGCCTCCAGATGTTTCTCCAGGCTATTCGAACGAAGACTGGCCAAAAGAGGCAGGCTTCAAAGAAATGCCCTTCTCATAGGGCTTGGTGAATCAGCCAGGGAACTTGTGGATTATCTCAGGATCAACCCGTCACTGGGTTACTGTATCAAGGGTTTCATCACCCCTCCCCACCCCGTTGCCGAACCTGCGGTAAAGGACGAACCAATAGGAGCAATAGAAGACATCGACCGAATTTCAAAAGAGCTTAACGTAACGGACCTGCTGGTAACCATTGCTTCTAATTTTCATGATGACGTCCTCAGCGTTATGATGCCCGCTGTTCAGAACGGACTGAGGGTGAAGCTCCTTCCGGACCTTTACGATGTGGTAGCCGGACATGTTCACAATACCCAGATACTTGGTCAGCCTCTGATGGAACTCCTTCCTGACAGACTGTCGTTCTGGGAAAAACTGGTGAAAACATTCGGCGATTACGTGATAAGTCTACTGATAATAATCCTGGGCATGCCTTTATGGATCTTTGTTTCCGTGGCGATAATGGTGGATTCCCCGGGAGGAGTATTCTACAGACAGAAAAGAACCGGAGAAGGCGGACGGGTTTACAGAATATTCAAGTTCCGTTCCATGGTTAAAAACGCCGAGAGCAGCACCGGCGCTGTCTGGGCAGGCAGGGACGATGCCCGGGTTACAAGGATCGGAAGGATCATAAGGAAAACCAGAATAGACGAGGTGCCGCAGTTTCTTAACGTCCTTGCCGGAGACATGGCGGTGGTAGGGCCTCGACCTGAACGTCCTGAGATCATCGAGGAACTGAGGCTTATCTACCCCTTTTACGACAAAAGACTTACGGTGAAGCCCGGAATTACAGGCTGGGCCCAGGTCAAGCTTGAATATGATACCAACATAGAAGACGTTTCCAAAAAACTTAAACATGATTTTCAATACATAGAGAACCAGTCACTCTTCCTGGATCTGGAGATCCTTGCCAGAACAGTGCTTGTGGTTCTCACCGGAAAGGGCGCACACTGAGTGCCCGGGAAAGGAACGAAATGCCGGTACCACTTCTTGACATAAACAGACAGCATGCCCGGATCAAGGACGAACTGAAAAAGGTATTCGCCGATGCCCTGGACACATCCAGGTTCATCAAGGGTCCTGAAATGGAAAACCTCGAAAAAGAATTTGCCCAGTATTCAGGAACCGCAGACGCAGTGGGCTGCGCTTCCGGTACCGACGCTCTGATTCTTGCACTGCAGGCAGTGGGTATAAAAAGAGATGAACTTGCCATCACGGTTCCTTTCACTTTCTTTGCCACCGCCGGGGCAATAGTCAGGGCAGGAGGAACCCCGGTTTTCACCGATATTCTTCCGGACACGTTCAATATGGACCCTGACAAGCTGGAGAACTGGCTGAACACGAACTGTGCCATTACCGAAAGAGGCGTGGTCCACAGAGACTCAGGGAAAAGAGTTGCGGCGGTGATGCCGGTGCACATTTTCGGACAGGTAGCCAACATGGACGCCATATGCGCCATCGGCAGGAACTGGGGTATCCCTGTAATAGAGGATGCCGCGCAGGCGGTGGGAGCCGGTTGGCGAGACAACACTGCCGGCTCAATGGGAGACATGGGATGCTTCAGCTTCTTCCCTTCCAAGAACCTTGGCGCCCTTGGCGACGGAGGCATGGTCACCACCTCGAATCCTCAGCTTGCAGAAAGGCTCAGAAGACTTCGTGAACACGGAGGGCAGGGCTATCTCCACTGCGAAGTGGGCACCAACAGCAGACTCGATGCTCTTCAGGCGGGATTCCTGCGGGTTAAACTCCGCCATCTGGACAAATGGCACGAGGGAAGACGCTCCAACGCTGCCAGATACAATGAGGCTTTCAAAGAAATCGGGCAGGTCCGAATCCCCGTGATAGATCCCAGGGCCGTTTCCATTTACAATCAGTACACTCTGATGGCCGAGAACAGAGACAAGCTTCTTGAACATCTCAGAAGCAGGGGTATAGGGTGCGCAGTTTACTACCCGCTGCCGCTGCACCTGCAGGAATGTTTCGAAAACCTCGGTTATTCCAGAGGGGACTTCCCTGTTTCCGAGATCTGCAGCGAGAAGGCAATATCACTTCCGGTTTTCGGAGAACTGACGAAGGAAGAGCAGGATGAGGTTATTCAGGCAGTCAGGGAATTCTATACCGGTTGAGTTTCTTCTGGTACTTGCACTGACCTGTCCCGTATCAGGGGGAGATCTTGTGGACAATACCCTGGAAACCGGCGGGAATCTCATTAATGAAACACCCATGACGGTACTTGGCTCAGGGCTTTCAGCCGCAGCCGGCACTTACTTCCTGGAAAATGAATCCGGATACAACGGATTTCTTGCAGGAAAAGCCTTTTCCGTAATGGATAGAGCTGACGATCTCCTCTTCGGTCCTGTACTCCCGGCTTCTTCAGCTGGTTTGTGGCTGTTGGGGATGGCCGCCGGGGAACGTGAAACGGAAGATACCGGAGAAGAACTCTGCAGGGGGCTTCTGTGGACATACGCACTCACAGCGGGACTTAAGTATTCGGTAAGAAGGACTCGCCCAGACGGCGAAGATGACCTCAGCTTCCCTTCCGGTCATGCGGCGGGGGCCTCGTGTACCGCGGCGGTTCTCTGGTCCCGCCACGGCTCCGCGATGGGGATTCCCGCAGCCGCCCTTGCACTTTACACCTGTATCTCCAGGGTTAACCTCGGCAGGCACTTCCCCTCGGACGTCATTATGGGAGCGGCGCTGGGTACCGCCTGCGGTCTGGCGGCATCCCTGGACGGTGAAGATGATCTCTCTGCCGACTTCTCCCTTGGTTTCGCAATAGATACCGGAGGAAGGATATTCACTACAGTATGGTAAAAAAAAGAATTGAAAGCTTTACCCACGCATTCAGAGGAATTGGAACACTGGTGGGATCCCAGCCCAATGCAAAGATCCATCTGGCTGCAACAGTGTGTGTTGTTCTGCTGGGTCTGTTCCTCCGCGTGGCACTGATGGAGTGGGCAGTACTTTCCCTGGCATGCGGCATTGTATGGGCGGCGGAAGCACTGAACACGGCACTGGAATTCCTTGCAGACAGAGCAGCCCCCGAGAAGCACGAGCTCGTTCGCAAAGCCAAAGACACTGCTGCAGCCGGGGTTCTTGCAGCTTCCATTGCCGCCGCTGCCGCCGGTCTTTTTATATTCCTGCCTCATGTTTTCAATTAAGGTCCTGAGAGGATAAAATGCTTGACAGAAAAAGGCTTAGAAAAGAACCTGAAATCATAGCAGGTGCCATTGCCGCCAAGAACGAAAAAGCTGACATGAACAAGTGGCTCGCCGCCGACACCCGAAGGCGTGATCTCATGCTTCAGGCAGAAGAACTGCGAAGCCTGCGAAACGAGCTCTCAAAGGCTGTTTCATTGAAAAAGCGCAGCGGTGAAAACGCCAGAGAAGAAATGGAGAAAAGCAGAGAAACAGGAAAGAAGCTCGGTCTTCTCGAAAAGGAACTCTCTCAGCTCGAGAGTGATCTTCTCGCCATGGAGATGGGTTTCCCCAACATACCGGATCCTGACGTCCCGCTGGGCGGCGAAGAGAACAACAGGCTGATCGAAAGCGCCGGCAGCCTGCCTGAATTCGACTTTCAGCCCCTTCCCCACTGGGAACTTATGAAGGATGTTTTCGTGGCTGAAGATGCAGGGAAAATAGCCGGGTCGAATTTCATCCTTTTCAGGGGATGGGCGGCAAAACTTCAGCGAACACTGATCAACTGGATGCTGGATCATCACACGGTCACCGGCATGGAGGAAGTATGGCCTCCTTTCCTTGCCAGCTCTGACTCAATGACTGCAACGGCTCAGCTTCCCAAAATGGCAGATGACATGTATGAAATCCCCCGGGACGGTCTTTTCCTGATCCCCACAGGCGAAGTTCCGATTACCAACATTTACCGGAACTGCCTTCTTGAAGAAAAAGAGCTGCCCCTGAAACTCTGCGGATACACACCCTGCTTCAGAAGGGAAGCCGGAAGCTACGGTAAAGACACAAGGGGTCTTAACAGAGTTCACCAGTTCGAAAAGGTTGAGATGGTGCGTTTCGAACATCCGGACAGATCCGATGAAGCCCACAGGGAAATGGTGGATCATGTTACCGGCATGCTGGATATACTGGGCATACCATGGAGAATTCTCCTTCTGGCAACCGGAGACCTGAGCTTTGCAGCAGCAAGATGCTATGACATAGAGATATGGTCGGCCGGTCAGGAAAAATGGCTTGAGGTATCTTCAGTTTCGAATTTCAGAGACTTCCAGGCAAGAAGGGGCTCAATGAGGTTCAGACCTGAAGCCGGAGGAAAACCCCGGTTCGTTCACACACTTAACGGGTCAGGCCTGGCGTTGCCCAGACTTATTATTTCCCTTGTGGAGAACAATCAGCAGAAAGACGGATCCATAGTACTTCCGCCTGTTATAGCAAAGCGCATGGGAATGGACGTTATCAGATAGGGTTTACTTCTTTCCGCCTATTCTGAAATCACCCTTCATCTCTGTGAAGAGCTGGTTCCACTTCTCCCAGACCTGGGGCTTGTTTCGCTTCAGGTCCAGCATTCTCTCCCTTGAAAACAGGAACATGCAGATGAAGAGGAATGCCAGGATGAAGGTCTCTGCCCAGATGTAAAGCCTTTTGGGTTTGCTCTTCCATCCGGGATGCCTCGGGGGATCAAGGATCCGGATAGAACTTGTTATGTTCTGCTCCTGTACAACAGCCTGCTCAACCTGAACTTCCAGGGCAGTTACCATTTTCAGGTTCATCTCGAAATCGGTTTTCAGACGCGCATACTCGATGAGTGCCGGGGGGAGGTTGCTAAGCCCCGGGCCCAGATCCACACCTCCTACGCCTCCAGAACCGGATTCGATCATGGTAATGGCTTCGCTGAGGGCCTGGGCTTCGGTCTCCAGTTCCAGTATCTGGGCGGTCGTGCCGTATCTGATCCCGTTCCTTATTGCACTGGCCATCAGAGTGGTTTCTATGTATCTGCCCTTCATTTCCGCGAGGACTGACATGAGTTCCGCTATTTCTTCCTCGGGCATTATGGTCCCGTACTGCTCTTCGAAACCGATAAGACTTGCAGTTGTTCTTTCAAGGGCGGCCCTTGCAACTGCAAGCTGATTTTCCGTGAGATTCCTGTTTTCCTCGAAACGGGATCTTGTTATGTCCGTGTTTATGCTGTCAAGGAGGAAAACTACCCTTTCCGCTATCTCGATGGAGTAAAACGGGTTTTTCGTGGTTACCTCGATATCTATCATGCCTGCGGAACCCACACGGGCGGTGTAGTTTTTGTTGAATTCCATCCTGGCTCTGTACATGGCCACTTCTGGATGCTCGCCGTAAGAATCGTTAATACCCGTAGAGTCAGCGTAACCGGTACTCATGATCACATTGTCTATAAGGGTCCTGCTGTTGAGGATCTCAACGTAAACATCCGAGAGCGTGGTCATAAGGGGAAGGGAGTAACCCATACCGCCGCTGAAGAAACCGGCGAATTCACCCAGAGACAGACCACCGATGCTCAGCCCGGGTGACGCAGGTTCCTCCGGGGGCAATATGACCGTTTTGACCGTATAACTCTTTGGAAGAAGATAGGTTATGCCGACTGTAATGACCATTATGATAAAGAGGGTCCGTATTACGAACTTTCGGTTCTTCAGAAGGACATACAAAAAACTGGCGGACAAGTTGCTCATAGATTCCCCTAATTAGATATACTCTGATACGAGATTATTACTGTGGCAACTCCTGTGAGAATCGCCAGATACTCCTGCCAGAACTGTATTGGAACCCTGGGTACCTCTATCATTGATCCAGGGGGAACCAGGTCGCAAAGCTCTGCGTCTTCTTTACTTCCGTCAGGGTGTACGATTTTCAATGAACCGGTTCTTGCCGCTCCCGTAAACCCGCCAGCCATGCCGATATAGTAGTTGACAGTCATTCCCGGGGAGTAGGGGATCGAGGAGGGTCTGTTAACTTGACCCACAATGCTGATCATCATGTCGGAGAAAGGAACAACTATCCTGTCACCCGGTTCCAGATCGAATTCAGCGAATGAGGATTGAACGTCAAAGGGCAGAACAGAGGTTGTCCCATCCTCTTCCTCTCTGCTGACGAAAGAGGCGGCAAAATTAGCATGCTCGGTAACTCCACCGGCTCGCTGCACAGCTGCGCTGGGGGTTTCTCCGGGAATGTACTCGAGCACTATCCTTCGGCTCTGTGCAGTGCTGCTTGCTTCGGTGGGCTGAACAGGGTTCAGCTGCTGTTGAAGCCTGGCGCCCAGAGCCCCTTCCAGAATGATGCTTGCCCGGGATGGAAATACGTGAATCCGGGAATTTCTTCGCATGAGCGGATTTGAAGACAAGGCTCCGTTCATCAGAAATTCATTCAGATTGTAAAATGAAGAATCACCATCCACTGTGACCACAAGAATATTCGATACTGCGGCGGTGGCGGTTGCACCACCGGCCTCATTGATAGCTTCATTAAGCCGGGTAAGACCGTTTACCGTTACTATCCCGGGTTCGCCCACCTGGCCGGTTACCGGCACTTCGAAATTCGCCGACCGTGCAAGACCCGAGGTTACCGCAAAGCTGCCGTAACTGCCCCTTACCATTTCCTCGATAATGCTCTGAAGCTGAGCAAGATTCAGACCGTCAACACTTATGGGAGGCATGCCGGGAACGCTTAAAATGCCGTCGAGGCCAACGGGAAGAATGATTGTGGATATGGATTCTTCAGTTCTTGCAAAGGGAACTCCTCCAGGGAAGGATATCCATATATTGTCTCCAAAACCCACCTGATACTCTTCCGGATCGAAATAGTCCGCAGAAGTGAGCTGATAATCCTGCTGGAGAGACGAGAAATCACTTCCAGTTTCTGCTGAAACAGCAAGGATCGCCAATGCTGTAAAATACCCGACGAGTACCAAGAATACCTCCTTGTATCGCTACACTATCTGGCGCTGTGGTCCCAGATCGCAGCTGATCTGGAAGTAAGAGCCTTCCACACACCCTTCATGGATGCAATGCACATCAGCCAGAAGAAAAAGGGAAGTTTCAAAGCTGAGGGCATCAGGCCCTTTAAAACCTTCCCGGCCAATGCCAGAAGATTGAATATAACCACACTGGCAAAAAGCAGGTTGGAAAACGAGTCAAAGAAACCCAGAGCAAGGCCTGCCAGGGTTGCAGTAACTGCAAAAAAGCCCATGTTCCAACGGAGGATCTTGTGAACGGCCAGCTGGATGGACAGGCCTATTTGACCTGCTTTGAAAGACTTCCCGAGAAGTTTAAAAGCGGAACCCATCATCCAGCTTACTATTCTCACCAGCCGGTGATACTGACTGGAGTTGTCCGGTGTGGGCTCAGTGGCTACGGCATTGGGATTGTAGACACATTTGTAGCCCTTTATCCTGGTGGTAACAGCTGTCTCAAAATCGTCGGCACGGGAAGGGTCCGGAGGGTTATACAGGGATTTCCTCACCGCAAAGACCGCACCGGTTGCACCGAGAACAGCACCGATGCGACTGCCCAGAGCCTTCAGCATCTGCTCATACCGCCAGTAAATGGACTCGCATGTTATGTTGTTCAGACTGTTCTGTTTAGAGCCGTCTACACAGCCTATCATTTCATCTGCAAAAGGTTCTACGAGCTCTCTTACCGTGTTCGTTCTGAAAACTGTATTGGCATCGGTAAAAACAAGAATCTCACCCTTTGAAATTTCTGAAAGCTTAACCATAAGAGCAGATTTCCCCAGCCTCTGTTCTGATCTGATGAATCTTATCCTGGGATCTGCGAAGGACTGAACGATAGAGTCAGTGGAGTCGGTTGACATGTCGGAAGCCACGAGAATTTCAAATCTGTCCGGGGGATAGTCCTGTTCAAGGAGGTTTTCAATACGGTCTGCGATGCACTTCTCTTCGTTCCTGGCGGCTACCATAACGGTTACGAAGGGATACTTGCTGAAGGGTTCGGTCTTTCTTTTCCGGGACAGCAGCCAAAGTATGAGCATTACCGCGGGATAGAAGACCATGGGAATCAGGATCATCACCACAGATACCCAGAAAACAGATTCCAGAACAGTAATCAGAATGGACCCCTTCCATTGGAACAATATCCAAAATCTATAGTGAATCCTTCTCTTTCTCGCAACAAGGATAGGCGGTTGCTGCAAGAAGGCCGAAAATTATCCAGAAAAATGCTCCGGTCTGGGGCCAGGGCAGAAGGTTGTCGAAAAACTGGTGTACCCCAAATCCCGCAAGACCGCAGGCAAAGCCAAACCCCAGCAGGGTATTCTCACCGGATTTGAGCAGTCTTGAAGTGGCAATGAAACCTGATGCCACCAGAAGAACAAGTGCCAGGGCGGAAAACAGTCCTCCCTTCAGAGGCATTTCGAGGACCATGGAATTCAGTCCTCCGAAACGGTTGATCTTGTCTATGCTGTCTTCATGCCTTACCTCCCAGAACCCGTAGAGAGCAGTTCTGCCATGGTAGTACTCACTGCTGCCCCACCCGACTCCCTGAACGGGATCTGCCAGGATCTCATTTACAAAGCCTGAGTATGAGGTATACCGGTGCAGCATGCTGGTATCCAGCATCAGCTCCTGGGGGTTGCTGAAAACCGTAAGCTGTCTTTCAAACTCCCCGGCATTCATGGAAATGAAGCCTGCGAACACAAGGAAGGATACTACAGGCACCCATATTTTTTTCCGGAACCTGTATATAAGGTAAAGAAGTGACGTTGCAGATACTGTTAGGAACCCTCCCCTTGAGAATGTATAGAGTACGTTCAGTATGCCGAGAATAACTGTAACAAAGGCGATGGACTTCCAGAATCTGTCTTTGAAAAAGAAAAAAACGGCCAGTACGGAAGGAACTAGAAGCTCAAGCACTCCGGAATACGAATTGGGTCCTCCTCCTATGGTGGAGTAGACCCTTCCAGCAAGATCGAAGCCTGAAGCAAGGTCTCCCAGGGAATCAATGCTTCCTGATGTGTACTGGTAAATCCCAAAAACCGTCATTGCCAGAAGCATTAAGGTCAGCACCTTCAGAAATCTTTCAAGCCAGATCCCCCGGCCGTACCAGAAATAGATAACAGGAAGAAGCAGGGCTCCGAGAAAGTGTTTCTGGCCCTCCCTGATCACATTCCAGCTTTCGCTGTCATGGAGATATAACGATGCAAAAACCGAAGCAAGCTGGGCGATGTATGCGACTCCCACAATCTTGAAAGGTATCGGAAATCTGTGATTCTCTCTGAAGCCAAAAAGCCTGTGAGAGGCGAAGGCGAAGAAAGAGAGAAGGACGGCAATAGTAGCCGTGGAGATGTAGAAAGGTCCGTAGTCTATCACTTTCTGGCCGAAGGTAACAAGAACGGGGAGAGCCAGAACCCAGTACCTGATGTCCGTAAGAATGAACAACGCAAAAAGGACAAAGGGAGTGGCAAGCATTGCAAATCGTATCTCTTTTGGCAGATACATGTTTACGTACATGTTCAGAAGGGCAAACATGATTACAAGAAGCCAGGTTCGCCTTGTGGGACGGTAGAGTTCAGAAGTTTCTTCAGATAACTGATGGATTTCAGTACTCAATATAAAGCAACATCCGTTTTCTTATTTGCTCGGGTCCCGGCCGGCAGAGCAAAGATCCGCCGACCGGGACCTCCAGCTCAGTTCAGACCGGCCACCTCGATGGTTGACCCGGAGCCG
>CAZNFQ010000019.1:0-29197 GCA_964571965.1 uncultured bacterium
CCTGGTGCTTCGGCAAACACGACAGACCCTTCGGGACCTTTACCGTGACGGGGAACATCAGAAGGCTTGGTTCTTCGCTGGACAGAATGCGCAGGGCAAAGTCTTCCAGATACAACCGTTATCTGAAGAGAATCAGTTCAGGGTATTGACCCGAATGGCCTGCCTGCCCCTATGGAACAGCTCCCGTGTAATTTCCGTGTCCAGGGGAACAGTTACCGACAAAGTGTCTGTCATTCCGGGTACCAGCAATTCCAGCCTGCCGTAGTTTTCAGCTTCCTCCCTGGTAATCGTACCCCCCAGCCAGACCATGTGTGCAAGCTCCTCGGGATAGAGTTCAATGGGTACTGAACCCCACTGATCAATGTATATGCAGGTGCCGTTGCCATACTCTATGCCCTCGGTTTCGGTACGAAGTGAAAAGAAGGTTTCATCGGAAGCCAGATTCATCCAGATATGTGACATGAAACGGTTCCAGTCTTCCATGTACTCCAGATCGCCGTCCCTGACAACACATCCCAGGGAGTGGTACCGCATACCGGTAACGGAGTCACGAAACACCTCAGCGGAAGGCCGTCCGAAGGTTATCAGATAAAGCTCCCCTTGGGCGTTTGCTTCCATGGCGTCGGTTACACCCGGAGACAGGAAGGAAAGACACAAAACAAAAATCAGCATATTACACTCTCCTTTTCCTGCTTAACATACAAGGAACAGGGAAGTAATATTCCCGCAGTTAATTTTGTTATTATCACTACTGAAACCCACGGTTCATATGAAAGAGGGAGAGATGAAACTTACGGCGGCAGTTCTTGCAATTACAGCGGCACTTGCTTCTGCAGGTTCCGTTACCATCGAACAGGCACGATCCTTTGCTGAAAGAAGAATACCTTCAACCCATGCCATTAACCACGGTTTCAATCTGAAGACCGATGAGGATGAAACAGTGGGCTATGTGTTCGAGCTTTCTCCAACGGGTTTTGTTATCACCAGCGCAGACCAGTGGCTTCCCCCGGTAATAGCCTATTCGTATACAACGGCTATTCACGGGCCGGGCGGAGTAAATCCCATGATCGAACTTGCCACTGCTGATCTAACGATGCGAATGGATAATCTGGAGTTCCTTCCCGGCAGTTACAGACAGAACTGCGTGGAACTATGGGCTTCACCTCAGGTATCTCTTCCGGAACAATGGCCTCCCGAAGGTACCACACCAACGGAAGGCTGGCTTCGCGAGAACTGGACTCAGGGTTCCCCTTACAATGCCTTCTGCCCCATGGATCTGATTGCAGGCTCCAGAAGCCTTGCCGGATGTCCCGCGGTGGCAATGGGATCGATCCTGAACTTCCAGGGGGAAACAAACGGGACAAGATTCACCGATGAAGACGACTACTATCACAACTACCATGAGTACTACTGGATAGACGACGATTCTGAAAACCACGACTTCCCTTCATGGGCTGAGCTCAACATCCTTCTGGATACACTGGATGTTCACTATACAGAGGGTATCGTCACGGATCAGGACAGAGCTGCAATCGTTTATGCAAGCGGTGCGGCCTGCAAACAGGTATACACCGCTTCCGTTTCTGGCACATTCGGTGTGGATCAGGCTTACGATGCCTATATGAGATTCGGATTCGACTCATGCGAACTTCTGGGAGAATCAGCTGACAGCCTTACGGAAAGAATGGCCCAGAACATGATGGACGCCATGCCCGTTCATCTGGCTATCATAGACGAGGGTCCCCAGTACGGTCACAATGTGGTAGTTGACGGCTACAACACAGACGGATTCTTCCATATCAATTTCGGCTGGGGAGGCTCCAGCAACGGCTGGTACAGTTTCCCTCTCACGGGAATGCCCTACGGAATGAATATCATCGAGGGGGTAATAGTAGACATTGGAACACCCTTGCAGTCAGTGGAGGAAGGACCGTATCAGGATGAACTGAGAATTCTTTCCTTTTCGAACCCTGTGAACGGAGTGCTATCGGCAGAGGTTTCCGGACCAGCTGAAGCTGCCGTCTACTCCCTGTCGGGAAGGCTTGTGGAAACAGCGGTAACTGACCCTGCAAATACTTTATGTCTTTCCACCTTTAACTACAGGAAGGGTGTATACATCCTCAGGATCACAGACGGTTCCAGAAATGATACGGCGGTATTCACCGTTCTGAACTGAATTGCCTGTCTGCTCCCCTTTCCCGGGGGGAGCAGACCTTTGAAACGCTATCCCTGGAAGGGGTAGGTGTAATTCACTGGTGGAGAATAATTCTCTTTCACCGTTCTTGTGGTAACCCATCGAAGCAGATTGAGATGACTCCCGGCCTTGTCATTGGTTCCTGAACCTCTGCCTCCTCCGAAGGGCTGCCTGCCCACAACGGCCCCTGTGGGCTTGTCGTTAATGTAGAAATTACCCGCCGCATGGCTGAGTTTTTCCATTGCCTCGACTATCTCCCTGCGTTTCCCGGCAAACACCGCTCCCGTAAGGGCATAGGGAGAGGTGCTATCGCATACCTCCATTGTTTCCTGAAGTCTGTTGTCGTCGTATACGTACACGGAAAGAACCGGTCCGAACAGTTCTTTTTCCATCAGCTCATGCCCGGGATCATCCACCCTGATTACAGTAGGCTCGATGTAATACCCCATGGACTTATCATATTTACCTCCGCAGATGATCTCGCAGCCGGGGGCATCTTTAGCACGTTCAATGAACGATGTTATGTTGTTGAATGATGACAGGTCGATCACCGCATTGACAAAGCAGCTGAAGTCACGCACATCACCTACCTTCATGGTTTCCACCATTCCGGTGAGCTGATCTCTAAGGGAAGACCAGATACTTTTCGGTATGTAGGCCCTGGAAGCGGCGCTGCATTTCTGCCCCTGATACTCGAATGCGCCCCTTGCCAGCGCCACTGCCAGAGCAGTTGTATCTGCTGAAGGGTATGCGAAGATGAAACCTTTACCTCCGGTCTCACCTACTATCCTCGGATAGGAGACATATCTCCCGAGGTTTTCTGCCGTATGCTTCCAGAGCCAGTTGAAGGTTCCGGTTGAACCGGTGAAATGGATTCCTGCCATGTACCTGTGTAATGTAACGGTATTCCCGCAGACACTTCCCCTGGAGGGCACGAAGTTGAGAACTCCTTCAGGAAGTCCTGCTTCAAGAAGAACCTGAAGAATGTACCAGTTCGAAAGAACTGCTGTGGTTGCCGGTTTCCATACGGTGGTATTCCCCATCAGTGCTGGTGCGGTGGGAAGATTAGCCGCAATAGCTGTGAAGTTGAAGGGAGTAACCGCGAAAACGAAACCCTCGAGGGGCCGGTATTCCAGTCTGTTCATGTGGTCATTAGCCGATGAAGGTTGACCCCGGTAAATTTCTGAGGCAAAGGCCGCATTCATCCTCAGGAAGTCTATGGTTTCCGCGGCTGAGTCTATTTCTGCCTGATAGGCGTTCTTGCTCTGCCCCAGCATAGTCGCTGCATTGATTTTATAGCGGTACCTGGTGCTTATCAGCTGTGCTGCCTTCATGAAGATGGAGGCCCTCTCCAGCCAGGGCATTCTCATCCACTCTTTCCGGGCCGCAGCGGCAGAATCACATGCAGCTGCAATTTCAGATTCACCCGCTCTATGGAAACGCGCAAGAACATGGTGGTGATCATGGGGCATTCTCACATCCACCAGATCACCGGTTCTTACCTCTTTGCCCCCTATAAAAGCGGGGATTTCAACGATCTGATCAGACTGTCTGTCAAGTTCGATTTTAAGCTCTTCCCTCTCTGATGAGCCGGGAGCATAGGAGAGTACCTTCTCGTTGGACGGCTTCTCCATGGAGAAGTTGGCGTTGTTCATCGTTACCTCCGTGAATGATAATGGAAGCGTTATGATAATCGTTCATATCGTTTCGTCAACATAAGAAGGCCCATCCTTTCCGGGATGGGCCCTCAGTGAATGTTCTCTGCTAACGGATCAGGGTCATCCGCGAAACAGAGGTACCTGATGGAGTGGATGCCCTTACCATGTAGATACCGCTGCCGAGGTCTTCAGGAACATTCCAGCTGAACAGGTGGGATCCGTTGTCCAGTTGGCCTGAATGAACCGTTGAAACGGTCCTTCCGGAAACATCGTATACGGAAACTTCCGCAGGGCCCTGCACCGGCATGTAGAGTGAGAATGATGCCTGAGAGAGAACGGGATTAGGTGAAACAGCTGAAAGGACAGCTCCAAATCCCTCTACTGCGCTGCTGGTGTTCTCTTCCACTTCCGTGAGTTCAAGTGCGGCCAGCACCGCTTCGTAGATATCCACCCTGCCTGCTCCGTAGTAGTTGTCCTTGCCTGAGGCGCCGAGGTCCAGTGATGTAACTTCCAGAATGGAGTCCATCTGAGCCACGGAAAGGTTGGGGTTGGCACAGATGAGCAGAGCCATGCAGCCTGCAAGATGAGGTGTGGCCATGGAAGTTCCGCTCATTGTGGTGTATCCGTCCGGGTCGGCATAGTTGCAGCTGAGAATGTCCACACCGGGTCCGGAAATGTCCGGATCGATAAGACCGATGTCCGGAGAGGTATCGGGATAGTCATTCCATGGGGCGTCATACATCCAGGTGGAGTAACCGAGGCTGGAGAATGATGCCAGATTGTCTCCGCTGTCAGTTGCTCCCACGGTAACCGTTGCGGAAAGACCGCCGGTTGTTGTCTGGTCGGGGTGTATCCATGGAGGAGGGCAGTCGCCGGGTGTGCGGATGTCTCCCCATGTGCCTGGATTGCCACCCTCGTTGCCTGCTGCTATGGAATGGATAACGCCGGCTGCAAGAACATTCTCTTCCGTTTCTCTCCAGGTCTCACGTACGGGGTTCTGGCTCTGGGGCCAGCCAAGGGAGGTGGAAATAACCTGAGCGCCATGCTCCACGCTGAATTCGAAACCATCCCAGACATCCTGCTCGTCGCCGAAGGTGGTTCCCACACGTACAGCCATAAGAGTTGCCTGGGGAGCGACACCGCATACGGTGCCGGCGTTACCGTTACTGCCAACTGAACCGGCACAGTGTGTACCATGTCCTGCTGTGTCCATGGGGTCGCCGTCATTGTCTGCGAAGTCCCATCCGTAGTGAAGCCCTGCGTCGGTGTCGTGCCACATCTGGTTGTGAAGATCTATGTGGTTATAGTTGACGCCTGTATCCACGATACTGACCAGAACGCCCTGTCCTTCATAACCCAGAGCCCAAACGTCAGGTGCGTTGATCTTGTCCACACCCCAGGCGTTTGCCAGCACGAGTTCTCCCCTTTCAGGTTCCCTTACCTCAACAGGCTCCACAAGGATGTTGGGGTATGTTTTAAGGGCAACGAACTCGACATCGTCTCTTGAGGCGATATCACGTATAACCTCAGGAGTTGCTGCGCAGCCGATAACGCTGACTATCCAGTTGGTTCTGATATCTTCTACAGAGCCTTCTGAAAAACCGTTAAGGGCATCGATAACAGGCTGCTGTGATGTTTCCGCGAACTGCTTCATTACAGAAACGGCGAATTCCCTTCTCTGGTCAGAATTCATGGATGCAGCCACAGAATTGATATAGTCGATATCTGCTCTGCCTGCAGGTTTGATCAGAACGTGAATAAGCTGGTCAGGTGCAGAACCTGCCATTTCAGCCTGAAGAAGATCTGTTACGGTACCCGCTGACAGTATACCTGTCAGCAGAATCACACAAAAAACGAATTTCTGCACGTCAATCCCTTCTGATTGAGAAAAAGTTTCACGAAACAAGACGATAACTTACGAAACTATCTTCTAATATTGTGAAAGCCTGTTTCGCTGCCAATGCTTTTTGTTCCCGGTCCATAAACACACTCTGCTGAATTCTGTTCCATTCTCACATGATACTTTACCGGAAACCAAAAAAAGAGGGCGCCCGTAAGGACGCCCTCCTGTTGATCCGAGACGGTATCTACCTGACTACGGTCATCCTTGAAGAGACTGTCTGACCGTTCATTGTGGCCCTTACGAAGTAGATTCCACTGCCCATGCTGCCGGGGATCTGCCAGTTGAAGGCATTGGGTCCGGCGCTGAGCTCGGTTCCGATGTTGGCCGTTCTGCGGCCTGACACGTCGAATACAGCGATATCAGCGTTGCCTGCGGCAGCTGCGTTTATGCTGAACGACGCATAGACGGAAACAGGGTTGGGGCTGATGGAGCTTATACCGATAACCGATGGGTTAACAGCAGCACTTCCCTCTTCCTCTGTTCCAACCATTGAAAGTGCCTGAAGCACTGCCTGGTAAGCATCAACTCGACCGGCACCGTAGGTGTTGTCCTTGCCTGATGAACCGAGATCGAGGCTTGTTTCCTCGATGATCTGGTCCATCTCCTCAACTGTCAGGTTGGGGTTGGCGCTGAGGATCAGGGCGGCAACACCGGCAAGATGCGGTGTGGCCATTGATGTACCGCTCATGGTGGTGTATCCTCCACCCCACTGAGTGCTCACAACGTCTACACCGGGGCCGCTGATGTCGGGGTCGATCAGAGGACTTGAATCGGAATAATCCGACCACCAGGTAACGGGACCGCGGCTGGAAAAGCTGGCGATGTTGTCACCGCTGTCGGTGGCTCCAACGGTAACCACGGCACTGTTTCCGCCATGGTATGTCTGATCGGGATGGAACCATGGGGGAGGTCCGTCGCCGGGAGAAAGCACCGTTCCGGCACCGGGACCGCTGTTTGCCGCTGCTACGCTGTGATAAACACCAGCTGTGAGAGCGTTCTCGTTTGCGGTTCTAAGGGACACATTGCCCTGACCCGAACCCAGGGACATGGACATGACGGATGCTCCGTGGTCGATGGCGAATTCCATACCCTCTATCCAGGTTGGCTCGCCGCCGCCGTAGTAGTTGATCCTTATGGCCATGATGGTTGCAGCGGGAGCAACACCGGTCTCGGTTCCAGCAGTACCGTCGCCGGCAACGGAACCGGCACAGTGGGTACCGTGACCATATGTGTCCATGGGATCGTAGTCGTCGTCGTAGAAGTCGTAACCGTAGTGGTAACCTGCGGGAGTATCATGCCACATGTTGGTGCCGAGGTCTGGATGGGTGTAGTCAACACCGGTGTCGATGACAGCTACTATGACGCCCTGGCCTTCGTATCCTGCTGCCCAGGCATCGTCGGCGTTGATCTTGGAAACGCCCCAGGCAATGCCCTTACCGCGCTCTTCAGCGTTAGGGGATCTTACCTCGACGGGCTCGATAAGACCGCCGTTTTCGTCGGATGCCCTCTCGATATAGGATACGTCGGATCTGATGGACATGAGTCTGATGGCTGCCGGTGTGGCTTCGCAGTAAACACCGTTGGAAAGCCAGAGTGACCTCACGTTCTCCGCGTTCAGACTGCTGAGTTCAAGGATGATGCCGCTCTGGGCCGCGTCAGCCATCTCCTTCATTGCCTGAACTGCGAATTCCTGTCTCTCTGCCCTGGTCATTCCGTCTGTGGCACCGTTCACCCAGTTTCTGTCAACCTGACCCTGGGCCAGGATGAAAACGGGGATGAGATCGGTGTCCGTGGATCCGGACAGGAGCATCTCGAGATCAGGGCTTATGGTTCCTGCGACGGCCAGGGAGACTGCCGCAAGAAGAATTAACAACTGCTTCATTGCTCTCCTTTCAAATTCAGGATGCGGGTTATTTCCTAGTATTATAATATGTAATTATCAGTGCGAGTCCCCAAAGTCAAGTGATGCAGATCATCACGTAGGATAATCCAGATGTACTCCGAAAGCAATATTGATACAATCATCAAGCACGCTTTCTTCCGCATCATGCAATGAACATCCCCGGACATGAAGAAGTTCCTCAAGCCTGTTGAACCGGTTCATGAAATCTCTCCCGGCGTTTCGCAGAGCCTTTTCAGGTTCAGTTCCGTTCTGCCGCATGAGACTCACCAGCAGGAAGAGAAGTTTTCCTGAGCTGACTTCGTTAAAATCCCCGGCTTTCAGTATTTTCATTGCTGCTTCCGCTGTTTCTTCCCTGCCCGGCCATGGATAACCCACTTCCGAGGCCCTCTGCTGGATGCGCCAGGCTTTCTGCAGGGCAGGCATCGATCCCGGAATGGAGTCGAAGAACTGCTTTTTCTCCTTCTTCTTCTCTTCGGCTTTGATGGACTCCCACTGCTTCTCCACCTCTTCAGGGGTCAAGCTGGATCTTTCCTGGAAAACATGGGGATGTCTCCTTTTCAGCTTCTCGGTAATTCTTCCCGCAACATCGGCAAGATCGAAGCTGCCCTCTTCTCTGCATATCTCAGAGGACATTATTATGTGAAGCAGGAGGTCGCCCAATTCCTTTTTCAGCTCTTCCATGTCCCCCGAGTCCACTGCGTCGGCAACCTCGTAGGCTTCTTCCAGCATGAAAGGCCTCAGGCTCTTAAGTGTCTGGCTGCGGTCCCAGCTGCACCCGCCGGGGGAACGGAGCCTCCTCACAGCTTCCATAAGCTCCTGAATGGATTCGGTTATTCTATCCATGCAGTGATCCGATACCGAAGCCCTCCGATGCCTCCATGAATATTTCTGAAAGGGTAGGATGAGGGTGAATGAAGGCAGATGCTTCCGCTGCCTTAATGCCGGCATTAACCGCCATCACAGCCCATCCCACAAGGCTTGAGGCATCCGCTCCCGCTATCTGGACGCCTATGATGCGGTCTGTCTTCTCATCTGCAACAAGCTTAATGAAACCCTCTGTTTCATTCATTCCTATTGCCTTTCCGTTTGCGATGTACCTTGCAGAGCTTACTTTAACTGCTTTACCCCGGTTTCTCCACTGGTCCTCACCGGGGCCGACCATGGCGATCTCGGGAAATGTGAAAATGCAGCCGCTCATTGCATCGGGGTTTACCTTTCTGTCAGCGGCTCCGAACATTCTGTGAACCGCGGCTATTCCCTGGGCACTGCCTGCATGGGCCAGCTGCCACTGCCCGGTTGCGTCTCCTGCGGCGAAAACCCCGGGAAGGTTCGTTTCCCCGTACTCGCCGCTGATGATGTTACCCCTTCCGTTCAGTTCCAGACCCGCCTTCTCAAAACCGCATTCTTCGGTTTTAGACCTTCTGCCTATGGATACCAGTACCTTCGCGGCCTGAAGAACTGTACCATCCTGCAGTGTTACAATTCCCTGTTCAGGAGTTATGTCCACTGAAGCAGCCGGCTGACCTGTGTGTATCTTCACCCTGGACTTTTTCAGCGACTTCTCAACAACCGCCGTAACATCGGCATCAACCCCCGGCAGAATCTCAGGAAGCATCTCTACAATGGTCACTTTGACACCGAAGGAAGCCATGATGGATGCGAATTCACAGCCGATCACGCCGCCTCCAATGATGATAAGGCTTTCAGGAAGCTGATCCATTTCCAGGATCTCTTTGCTCGTCAGAATTCCCTCCCGATCCATGAAGCCCGGGATCAGCGGAGCTGACCCCGGTGCCAGAAGTATGTTTCCAGCCTTTATCGCCCTGCCTTCAACATCTATCAGATCCGCGGATTCCAGGGTCCCTCTGCCCCGGACTATCTCTATGCCAAGATGGCTGAAATGGGATTCTATTCCCTTCCTGAGCCTGGTTACCACAAGGTCTTTCCTTTTGGAGACAGCAGGGTAGTCCACTTCAAGTGTTCCCTGAAGACCGAACTTCTTTGCTGCAAGGCCTTGTCTGTAAAGGGATGCCGAGGCAACCAGGGTCTTGGTTGGAATACAGCCCCTGTTGAGACAGGTGCCGCCCAACTCGTCTTTCTCTATGAGAACCACCTTCTTACCCAGCTGAGCAGCTCTTATAGCAGGAACATAGCCGGCGGGTCCTCCGCCGAGAACTGCAAGGTCGTATCTTTCAGCCATGTATGACCTCCGTATCGTAAAATGAATTTCATTGTTGTGAGAAGGGAATATAATAGGGTCACAGGTTCCTCATCCCTTGCCTCTTGTATCGGAGGTATTGTAGGATTGTCGGGATGGAAATGGGGTTATGGTGGCAGTTTTCTCCCTGCTTTTTTTCTGCCTTTCAGGCAGCATGAATATCGATTCGCTCACTGCGTCTCTGCATGTGGAAACCGGAATGGCATACCTTGAACAGGGTCTGTCGGACAGGGCACTCTTTGAATTCAACAAGGCACTGGAAACAAGCAGTGCAGCCTCTGAGGCTTATCTTGGAATTGCCAGGGCGTCCGCCATCCATGGCTCGTGGGACACTGCAGAGGAAAACTTTCTGGAATACATGGCCCTTGAGCCATTCGACTACCGCCCTGCACTGGAACTGTCCCAAATGCTACTGGGGTTTCCCGGAAGGCTGACTGATGCAGCCATGTATGCAGACATGGCCCTTGCTCTGGCTCCCCTGGACGGCATGTGCAGACTTGCGAAGGCTAATGCCCTGGCTGCTCTGGGAAGAAGCGAAGAAGCGGTTTCGGCCTATGAACTGGTAATAGGTGAAAACCCTGAATATGCCTCCCCCGCAAGGATCAGCCTTGGCGGGCTGCTCTTTTACACAGGAGACCTGAATGGCGCACGGGAGGTATTGCTGCAGGCGGCATCGGAAGGTGAAGCAGAGGCTCACCGGCTTTTGTGCCTTTTATACCTGGATCAGAACGACAGGCTCCGCGCAGGTGACAGCGCGGGAAGATATCTCTTTCTCGAACCCAATGGAGACTGGGCCGACTCGGCAAGATGCATCCTGGAGGAAATCTCATTCGAATCCGCAACCGGAAACCCGGGAGAATAGCTTGCAGAGATACAGGGAGCTTGCTGAAAAGGCAGTTGCAGGTTCAGAGGCTGACTTTGCGGAGATAACCATACTGAAACAGGAGCGGTCATCGGTTACCCAGTCGGGCATAATGAGTGAAAACGCAGGCCCGGTGGGAAGGCTTTCCGGAACCGCGAGGGCCTTCGTTTCGAACAGATGGGGAATCTGCGAGTTTCAGCATATGAACAGCATGCAGGAAGCCCTGGACAAGGCGGCGGCGCAGGCTATTCACAGTACTTCTCCCCCGGTTCCATTCCCAATGCTTCTTGGGGAATACACAGATACTTTTCACGACACACAAGGGGAAGTCTCCCTTGGAGATGTACCCCTCAGGGAAAAAGCCTTTCTCTGCAGGCACTACTGTGAACTTCTGGGGGCTTCAGCCAAGGCAGGATCAGCCAGGGTCTCCTATGAGCAGCATTCAGGGGACAGAGTAACGGTTAATTCCGCCGGTACAAGCGTCAGGGAAATAGAAAACCTGGGATCCATGCGTCTTGAAGCAGTGCTCCCCGGCGGGCGGACAGCCCTCAGGGAAATTTCCGTCAGGGGAAGCTTCGAACCCTTCAGAGGCCTGGAGAAGCTGATTGATGAAACAGGAAGAGATCTCCTGGTAAGGGACACAGCAAGTGTAATCGCCCCGGGACCCAGCAGAGTTATTCTGGACCCTGAACTAACTGGAATACTGGTTCACGAAGCCTTCGGACACCTTGCAGAAGCTGATTTTCTCGAATCTAATCCCGCCCTTGCTCATCTTATGCGAAGGGGATCTGAAATAGGCTCCAGCTGCGTGAACATAGTTGATGATACCGAGCAGCTCTCCATGCCCGGTTCCATGAAATGGGATTATGAAGGCAATCCGGGAAGAAAAACCGTTCTTGTAAGGAACGGAAAAATGGAAAGCTGGCTTCATACCGCAGGGACAGCAGCAAGGAATGGAGTTTCTCCAACTGGGAATGCCAGGGTAACCGATCCAGGAAGATCCCCTGAAGCTCGAATGACCTGTACCTACATGGAACCGGGTCAAACTTCCTTCGAGGACATGCTGAAACATCTGGGTAACGGGCTTTTCCTTAAAGGTTTCATGGGCGGTGCAACTGATATGGACCGTTTCAGCATTGCGGTGCAGGAAGTCTGGACGGTAAGGAACGGAATTATTCAGAAGCCTGTAGCTCCGGTTGTAATAGCGGGAAGAGTTACCGACATTCTATCTTCTGTGGAGGAAGCAGGCGATGAGCTTACAATCACGGGAGTTCTTAGAGGCTGCTCGAGAAGGGGAAGTTCTCCCATTCCGGTGAGCTACGGCGGTCCGCATGTTCTTATCAGTGAAATCCAGGTGAGTTGATGACAGGGGCAGTCACCACCGGTTCAGAAATTCTTTCCGCCTGTGTGGAAGTTTCTTCCCAGGCAGAGGTTTCCGGTATTGAAAGAGAATATCGATCAGTGGAGTTCAGCCCTGTAAATACTGTTCCTACAACAGGTACCAGATCCGGATGGGGTCTGAGGATGATAAGGAACGGAAAGCTGGGTGTGGCAGGCCAATGGGGGCCGGTACGCCCCTTCGAGCTGGTGGAAAGAGGTATAGGAAGCTGCAGGTATGGGCCGGATGCGGGGTTTTCCTTCCCGGCTGAATCACCTGAATCCGTAACCGGGATCCCAGACAGTCTTTCGGCAACTGACCACGACGGGGTCTGCCAGTACCTGAGTGACATACTCGCAGAAGTCAGCAGGCTTGTTCCGGGGGCTTCGCTTTCTGCAAGGGTTTCCTGGGGCACCGATACTTTCCACCTTCTGAACTCCATGGGGTTCAGGGGAAGATACAGCAAGTCCAGAGCCTCCACTACACTGTCTGTTACCGTTCCATCTGACAGAGGTCTTCTCCAGTCAGGCTGCACCATCGACAGTTCCTGCTCACTGCCCTCTGTAAGTGATCTGGTGGAAATGCTGACCCTTCCTCTTGTAAACAACGGGCTCAGCCCCGGAGAAGCAGTTGGCAGAAAGAGAGTGGTTCTCTCTCCCTCTGCATTCTCCATTCTGCTGCAGGGAATAAGAACCGGAGTAAGCGGAAGACTGCTTGCAATGGGGGGCTCCCCTCTGGCCCGTATGGAAAACAGTCAGGTTCTCAGCGACAAGTTCACCCTGCGGGACATGCCTGATCTAAGCAACGGAGCTGCTTCAGCACCCTTTGACAGCGAAGGAATCCCTTCCAGGAACAAGATTCTTTTCGAGAATGGTGTTTTCAGGGGATTTCTTCATGACCTTCATTCGGCTCAACTATGCGGCGGAGAAACCACCGGAAGCAGCGGGAGAAACCTGGGAGAGCATTCAAGACCTGTCTGCACCAACCTGGTGGCTGACACTTCCCCGGATGCTTCGGATCATACCCTGGAAGAAACCGGTTCAGGGCTTCTTGTAACTGACATTCTATCAGCAGGAGGGGGAGACAGGTCCTCGGGACACTTCACCTTCGACTGCGGAAGGGTGTATCTGTTCAGAAGGGGAGAGATCTGCGGATACTACGACGGCTGTGTTATCTCCGGAAATGTATACGATGCACTTTCACGGATAATTACAATGGGTGGAAAACAGTACAGAACAGGTTCAGACCTGCTGCCCTTCATCGCCCTGGACGGCATCTCCGTCAGATAGACCTTCTCCTGAAAAGTAGGCTTTCAATTGAGATGGCCTGATACCGTAAACGGGAAAAGCCGCTCCAAATGCCAGAACCTCTCCGGCGGTTATCCACAATCTTCCCACCAGAGATACCATTTCAGCCAGTCCCGGTTCACAGCCGGGCACCACCAGGTGAATGAGCCATACCGTTGTCAGTTCCCTGGCACCCAGGCCTCCTGGTGCGAATATGGCAAGATAGCCAATACCCATGGCGGCAGGATATATCAAAATCCCCGGGAAGAATGGCATTTTCAGACCAAAGGCAAGACTGAGCAGCCAGAACGCGCCTCCAAGAAAGAGAAACAACCCTAAATAAACGGGAAGAAGGCCCAACATCTCGGTAAATCTGTATTTCCTGACGGTAACGCTGGTCTTCATTACTTTCCCGGCGACTGCGGCAAGCTTCCTGAAAAAGAAGGGGTGCACGGAAGCCATAAGAACAGCAGCAAGACCAATGGCAAGAACCGTTCCTGCCGTGGCTCCCATTCCAGCTTCAGCAGTTGCCACAGGCATAAGCGGAATTACGGTTATCAGGCATCCGAGAACTATGAAAACCGTTTCCAGGATAAGTCCCTGGCCGATCTGTACTGGAGTGAGACCGGCATTTCTGCTAAGGCTGTACTTTCCCATGGCCGCCCAGACTTTCCCCGGAACATACTTTCCCACCTGCGAAAGAAAATGAATTGCAAAGGCTTTCCTGAAGCCCAGATGAGCTCCTGCGGCTCTGGTGACAAGATCCCATGTGAAACCTGCAAGAATCAGGTGCACCACAAGGAGCAGTGAAGAAGCCGCAAAGAAAGGAACGTCGAATATCAGGAGCTTGGAAATGCCGCCGGCCTGCTCCACCCCTGAAAGAAAGGATCTTCCAAGAAACCACATGGAAAGAACAATGAAGATTACTCCCAGAACCGCAACTGCGGGACTCCTCTTTTTTCTGCCCATTAATCCAGAACGCTTACACGACTGGGTCTGGTTTCCTTTGGCGGTTCCCTGTCGGTGCCGTTGAACGGAAGGAAACCGGAAAAGAAGGGAAGACAGCACAGCTGGAGCATTCGATTGAGTTTATCCTCACCGGAATCATCGTCTGACATGATCTCTTCCACCATCCGGTAGAATGACTCTTCACGCTGTTCGCGGCTCTTCATTGAAATTTCTCTCCAGGCTGAAGGATCTTCAAGTCTGTTAAGAATTTTTATGGCTTTCCTGTCAGGTTCGATCAGTGCATGAAATACCTGCCTGGAATCCCTGGACGTAAGCAGAGAAAAAATTTGCTTTCGGAAAAGCCTGCCCTGAACGATACCCCTGGACTGAAGATCAGACAGGGTCTGGATTCTCCCGGATATTCTTTCAACCGCGTTTTCAGTTGACGACATGGCTCTCCTTCATCTGAAACCGAACTCCCCTGGATCGGAGATGGTTCTTTGCATGATCCATGCCCAGATAGAATCCGCAATGAACCTCCACGCCTCCCCGGGAATCCCTCTGGAAACTATCGATGATGCTGTTCTCTCTTATCCAGTATTCCGTGACGCCTGTGCAAATATCCATCTTGAGAAGGCACCAGTCCAGTGCTTTCCTGCGCTTCTCCTGTATCTCTTCGAGAAGGTCCGGTATTCCCTGTCCATTAAGGGCGGATATCCTTATTCCCTCCTGAACCGATGAATTCTCAAGATCACACTTGTTCCACACGAGAATTCTCGGGATATCTCCTGCACCGATCTCGTCAAGGGTTGAAGCGACCGTGGACACCCGGGAAACCCTCTCCGGGTCCGAGGCATCTGCAACGAGAAGAACGAGATCGGCATCGGTTACCGCGTCGAGGGTGGTGCGGAAACTGGACAGAAGCATTTTGGGCAGAGCATTAATGAACCCGACGGTGTCGCTTAACAGAACCGTTTCTCCTCCGGGAAGCTTAAGCCTTCTGGAAGTTGCGTCCAGAGTGGCGAACAGCCTGTCTTCAGATCGTACTCCGGCGTCACACAGTCTGTTAAGAAGGGTGCTCTTACCTGCGTTCGTATAACCGGCAAGGGCTACGGAAAACATTCCCCTTCGCCTTCTTCCCCTGACTCTGGCTGCAGACTCAATAGCCTTCAGCTTTGCTTCCAGGGATGATATCCTTGTTCTGGCCCTTCTTCTGTCCACCTCCAGCTGAGTCTCTCCGGGACCCCTGGTGCCTATTCCTGCACCAAGTCTGTCAAGGTGGTGCCACATGCCGGAAAGCCTTGGCAGCATGTATTCCAGCTGAGCCAGTTCTATTCTCAACCTGGCCTGGGGAGTTCTTGCCTGAATGGCGAAAATGGCCAGTATCAGCTCGGTTCGATCTATCACTTTGCAGGAAGTAATTTCCTCGAGCCTGTTGACCTGACCGGGGCTGAGATTGTGGTTTACAACAATGGTGCTCACATCGAGGGACTTCGCCTGGGCGGCTATCTCTTCAGCTTTTCCCCTGCCGACGAAGAAACCGGCATCCGGTCTTTCTCTGTTCTGGGTAACGTTCCCGAAAACAGCACCGTCTGCACTCTCCACAAGCCTTGTCATTTCTGCGGTCTCAGACTTCTGAATGGAAGTTCCGCCAAGGGCTACCGATACCAGAAGGACCCTTTCGAGGCCGGTGTCGGTGACTGTTCTGAAAATTGTGTGACCGGAGGACATCAGAGTTTCTTGCTCTTGCTCTTTCCCTTGCCCATTACCATTTTGCTGATCTGTCTTCTGGCGGATTCCAGTTTCACGCCCCTTACAAGGGAAAGTTCACCGGCAAATACAGTAATTGCCTCATTGAGAACTCTCTTCTCCGAAGGGTTCATCTTGGAGAAGGAAGAACGGCCCAGAACGTCTCGTATTGCAGTGGCTATTATCACGGGGTCTCCGGAATTGACCCTTTCCTTGAGCACGTCTATCCGCCTGCGCCAGTCCTTGGGCAGCTCTTCGCCCTCCTGGGAAAGAACTGCCATTGCTTCGTCGATGTCGTTATCTGATGATACTCTTCGAAGACCTGATTCCTCAACTGAATCAGCGGGTAAAAGAATTCCTGCTCTGCCTCCGGAGAGGGAAATCACAACACATTCCACCATTTCTCCGGATATGTCTTTCATGCAGATATCTGATATGATTCCGGCTCCATGATAAGGATGAACAACTTTGTCACTGATTCGGTATTTCACTGGATCTCCCTGCTTGAAATGGTTGGCAAATATAGCGTTTTAATGCTGATTTGTCAAATGTGGCAGTTCTCTCCCAGAAGGACATGCAGGTCGGGAACGGGGACGGCCTCCACGGGGAAATCTCCCTGGAGGGGCAGAGCCTGGATATACTGTCTGACAAGTTCCTCAAGGGCTCCCGCTGCTGTGTTCCCGGGGTGATAGAGAAAGATGGTTTCCTCCAGGGATTCGGGGATACCGATCTCTTCATTGAAAGTATCAGCGTCGCGGATATCCGTTACCGATATCAAATAAACTATCCCCCCAATGGTACATGATCTGCCGTCAATTATGCTTCCAACGTAGGTTGCGGCGCCAAGACCTTCCAGAGAGTACTGAATACCGTGATTCACCAGATCCACAAACAGGGTATCGGATGGAACCCCCTCTGGAATGGGAAGGAAATGTGCGTTCACTCCTGCGTAACGGAGATCCGTTCCAAGCATTATTGTGAGGTCAACGGGTTTTACGGTGAAGGCGGTGTCAGTACCGGCTATCTGCAGTGCAGTCCGCCAGAGGTCAGACCGTAAATACTGTTCAGTGGGATCTTCCCTTCTGACGGTAATCAGGGAAGTCCTCCTTCTTGATGTTCCCGTAAGCGTATAAACGTATGAAAAATCACTTAGGGGTCCTGCTCTGTACCTGCTCTCAGCATCGGTAGATCCTGTGCAGTTGGTCACCCAGACCCTGGCGGTATCAACAAGAAGAAGGCCGTTCTGATCCGTGGGGGACTGTACATATGTCAATGTGTCCTCCACCCAGGGAGAAGGTGTTTCCGGGGTATCCACAAAAGAAGCGGTATCGGGAGAGATCACTGGTTCCGGTACGGGGTTATCCCCGGGCAGACCTGAGAACCTGAACATCAGGTAGGCAAGGGCAATAACGATGGGAACTCCTATGTACCAGAGTTTCCTGTTAGAGGAACCCCCTTTATTGCCTGTTCTTTTCCTGACGAAGCTTTCGGTGTGCTGAACAGGTGCGCTGTCTGCAGGAGACGTTTGGGATCCTTCGGCAGACAGTTCGTCAAAGACTGCCGAGACCTCTTTCAGGCTTCCGGGCCGGTCCACGGGATCAGCGGAAACCATTTTCTGGATAGCCTTCTGAAGGGCCGGGCTGAGCTTTTCCCATGCCCGAAGCTGAGGCTCCCTCTCGTCGGTTCCCGCAATGAGCCTGAAAAGAAGAGAGCCAATTGCGGATACATCACTTCGGGGATCAGACGGTCTTGATCTCCCCACTTCCCGGGGAGTGAAAGGAGAAACAGGCACCCCCCTGCGACCGGCCAGCAGAAAAAGAGTGCCGCCGTCCACAAGGAACATCTCAGGCCCCAGATAACCGCATATCATGCCTGCGGACTGAAGATCGGTGAGGATCTTCAGTACTTTGCTCCCCACCTGCAGGGCTATTGATTCCTGATAGCCGCCGATTTCCCTTAGCTTTTCACACAGAAAAAGCGATTCCCCGATGTCAAAGAGAAGAAGTTTCCTGCCTCCGGGAAGATCCCTTGCGGAAACAGGAGTGATGAGGCCTCTTACGGAGGGCCATCTGTGCTGAAATACTCCCTCTGAAGAAGAGATTTCCGCCACGAGATCCCTTCCGCGATAATTCACCCGGGAGAGAGAATAGTCCCCCTCGGTGAAAATCTCCCTCTCGAGAAGAAGCCCGCAGCTTCCCAGAAGATCAGAATCCACTGGCATCGGATGAGTAGTTGGGAGCTTCCTTGGTTACGGTCACGTCATGTGCATGGCTCTCTCTGAGACCTGCGGACGTGATCCTTACGAATCTGGCCTTCTCGAACAGCTCCCGAATGGTATAAGCTCCCACGTATCCCATTCCCGAGCGTAGACCGCCTGTGAGCTGGATCAGATAATCGCTGGCGGGTCCCTTGAAGGCAACCATTCCCTCAATGCCCTCCGGAACAAGTTTCTTTTCCACGGTGGAATCCTGAAAGTATCTGTCGGCACTGCCTTTACGCATAGCTCCCATGGATCCCATTCCCCTGTAGGTCTTGAACTTCCTGCCCTTGTATATGATAGCTTCTCCGGGGCTCTCGGTGGTTCCTGCAAACAAACTTCCGATCATCACTGAACATGCCCCTGAAGCAAGTGCTTTCACTATGTCACCGGAGAACTTTATGCCTCCGTCTGAGATGATGTTCTTTCCGTGCTTTGCCGCGGCCTCGGCGCAATCGTAAACGGCGGTGAGCTGGGGGCAGCCCACTCCGGCCACTATTCTGGTGGTGCAGATGGAACCGGGACCTACTCCAACCTTTACCCCATCCGCTCCTTCCCTGATCAGCTCTTCTGTGGCCTCTGCAGTAACCACGTTGCCTGCGATTAGCGCCATATCCGGGAAAAGGGATCTGAGCCTTGCGGTGGTCTCTATCACGGCGGTGCTCTGACCATGAGCGGTATCTATGAAGATGCAATCTGCACCGGCTTCCACAAGGGCGGAGGCTCTATCGATAGCCGGGTCCCCCACACTGACAGCCGCAGCTGCCCTCAGCCTTCCCCTGCTGTCCTTGCAGGCTTCGGGGAAATCCATTGCTTTCTGGGCATCCTTCAGGGTAACGAGACCGGAAAGGTGCCCCTCTCCATCCACCAGCGGCAGCTTTTCCAGTCTGTGTTTTCTGAGAAGGACCAGCGCGTCCTCCAGTCCGGTTCCCACAGGAGCGGTTACCAGTTTGTCCAGAGTAGTCATCAGCCTGGTTATCGGCACAGAACCATCTGTTTCAAAATGATAGTCTCTGTGGGTAAGAATTCCGGATAAAACTCCATTTTTCACCACGGGAAAACCTGAAACCCCGGTCTTCTCTGCAAGATCAAGGGCATCTGACACCGTTGAATTGATGTCAAGACATATAGGTTCGATGATCACGCCGCTCTCGGCCCTCTTGACACTTTTCACTTGCCTGGACTGCTCTTCGATGGAAAGGTTCTTGTGAATGACCCCGAGACCGCCCTGCTGGGCAAGAGCAATTGCCATTCCTGCTTCGGTAACGGTATCCATTGCTGCACTGAGTATGGGAATACTCAGAACTATATCCCTGCACAAAGCGGTGTGAAGGCTTACCTGTCCCGGATGAAACGAAGACCTGCCGGGAAGAATCAGAACATCATCGAATGTGTATGCTTCCTGCGCGTCTCTTGGATTCATTATTCCTCCTGAAAGAGAGCCTCAGTCGGCCCAGTAAATGATCCTTCCGCATGTGGGGCAGGTATGTACCCTGGAGTTGCGTTCCGGATCGGAGCACACCGCGGTGGGCAATCTGGTGAGACAACCGGTGCATCTGCCCATGAGAGCCGGTACTACTGCATTGCCGTAGTGCCGGGTAAGCTGGGAATAAAGACCTCTCCATTTTCTGCTTATACTCTTCGTGTAGGCTTCCCTGAGTTCCGTCAGTTCTTCCAGAGCACCCTCTGTTTTTAGACCCATATCAGCTTCTTTGTCCCTGATCTCTTTTCTGTTCAGATCGGCTATCATCACATCCAGATCATGAAGGCTTATAAGCTTCTCTAGTTGTTTGTCCATCAATCCTCCTGCTTCCCGGGCTCAAAGTTCAAAAGCTCGAAAAGCTTTTCCATGGAACCGGCGGAGGCCAGCTCATCCCCCGATTTTCTTAGGCAACCGGCAATGTGACTGAGAAATGCAGAATGCTCTTCCGGCCCGTTCGGCTTAACGGGAGAAATGAAGAGAATAATGGTGTTCACCTTCTCTTCCGGCCATGGGATCCCTTCCCGGGATCTGCCCACGGCTATGGCCAGCTGATCAACCAGAATGCTCCTGCAGTGAGGCAGTGCAATTCCGCGGTGAACCACCGTTGCTCCCACCTGCTCCCTTACCTCGAGGGCACCTGCAAGGAGGCTGCTTGTTTTTTCTCCGAAGGGAAGGATCCCGAGCAGTTCTTCAACGGCATCATTCCTGTTGCGCGATTCCAAATCGAATTTGCATAATGCAGTGTATTTCAAATTTCTTCTCCCTTGCCTTTTCAGCGTCTAATATAGAATACTGCTCTTGTCCTGCAAGTTGAAGATCTGACAACCTGAATGGGTAATATGCAAAGTAAAGACAACTTTAACACATACCTGCCGGAAAAGGGTTACTGGGCAGTGCTGAACAGCCATGGTGAAAGCATCTCGGTTTCCCCTGGCATGAAAAATCTCGCCGAATCCATGGGAATTCAAACCTCCACGCTTGTCTCCCTCCTTGAAAAAACAGAGTCCGGGTGCTGGCCGATGAGAATTGGAGGCAGTCTCTTCATTACATCGTCAACGCAACTGGATTCCGCGAAAAGAATAGTAAGTCTCCACAAAGCGGATGCTTTTAAGATCGCAGAGCTTCTTAAGAAGAACACCGGGGAAGAACTTTTCACACTCTGCACATCCGACGGGAGGATACTGGTCCGTTCAAAACAAACCGAAGGCATTTTCAAAGAGAGCGATCTGCTGGCCTCGATGTTCGACTCTGCTTCTTCAGGGGCAATTCAGGCGGCGATCAGGAAGTGTCTGCTGGAAGGCGGGGTTCCCGAATTTCTGGTCAGCCACACCTCAGATGATGGACAGAGGGCAAACTATGGCCTTACGCTGCGAAAACTGCCAACCCCGGGCAAACTGATCTTCTGCAGACTGCAGGTGCCTTCAGTGGCTGTGGTAAAAGGAACTCTGGACAGAAACAGCATGATAAAGACCCTGCTTGAAGAAAGCTTCTGTCCCAACATCACCATGGATCCCGATGGAGTGATCACATCGATGAACCCTGTGGCAAAAGCCATCGCCCATGAGCTCTGGGGGAAAGATACCACCGGTTCTCTGTTCTTCGAGCTGGTGCACCCGGAACAGAAGGAGGCGGTAAAGAACCGCCATGAACAAAGAAAGAAGGGGTACGCCGTACCCTCCAGATACACTATCCAGTTATCCGGGAAAACTGGATCCGGTATTTCAGCCACAGAAGTTTCGGTGGTGGCCCTTCACGGACTTGACAGGTGGGTCGTGTTCATGAACCCCATCGCAAGTGAACCCGGTGATGAAGGTAAACAGCTTCCCTCAGGAATCCGGAACCTTCTGGAAAAAGACAGGATAACCCCGGAAGAAGCGCTTCTTGAACTTGCGGTCTTCATTAAAGCCGCTACTGCGGCCTATGTGACGGACAGTGGAATAATTACCACCGGTGACTCGGCGGACCTGATAAAATCACTGGACCGGAACCAGCTGGCAGCTGCTCCCTCCGGTTTCATTCAGAGCAATGTATACCACCACAGGATCAGTTCCGGCTTCGGTACTTGCCATCTTCTCCTTCAGATGGCGGAAAACAGGCAGCTGAGTTCTATGGAAACAAAGGTAATGGGAATTATCAGCAGAATACTCGAAGGCTATAATGCCCGGTCAATCCTCGACCATGAGCGAAAACTTTTTTCCCTCACCGGAGAGATAGCCTCCGCCTATCTTGGCCGAAAAGAGTCCATTGACGGTCTGCTGTCGGACTTCACAAGGATCTCATCCATGGAAACGGCAGTCATTTTCAAGATAAGCAAAGCGGGAAACTTTCTAAGGGGTATTGCCGGTGCAGGCACAGTGGGCAGCCTGCCGGACCTTCCCCTGGATGCACTCAATACAGCATCCTGGGCATGCCTCCGTGGAGAAACTGCCTTCTATACGTATGCACCGGAAAATGACCTTAGATTCTCCAGGGTCTTCCCCGAGTCCCTGTCTGAAATAGCCGTACCCTTTTTCAGGGGAAACTCTCCGGATGGGGTTATTCTTCTGGCATCCTCGGAGAGGGAGCACTTCACATCATCCTCAGGTGATTTCATTCATCTTCTGGCACTTTTGTTCTCTTCACCGGAAGGGTCTTCCGGAGAACCGGAAGCAAACGGAGGAGAAAACACCACTGCATTACTGAAGGATCTGGCCCTGAACAATCTCATTCATGAACTCTCCGGTCTGCAATCGGCATTTGCGGCAAGGGCAGAACTACTTGCTAAAGCAATTATCAGCAAATCAGAAGCCGGGGATGACCTGGACAGCCTGATGGAAACCGCAGGGTTGCTGGATTTCCACGGCAAATGGGCCCTCTGGTTCCTGAGAACTTCTCTATACGACGGCAAACCACAGCAGAAATGGCTGGACCCTGCTCCCCTGCTGGAAAAAATCTTCACCGATCTGAAGAAGTTGAGCACCAGCGAGGGCCTTGATACAGTGTTCAACCCGCCATCTTCAGATCTTGAGGTTTGCACCGATGGCTCATTTGTAAGCATGATAGCTCATTCCCTGATTGCCTGCATTATCGAAAACACTCCTAAGTGCAGCGGTATAGAGCTGAGTCTGGACTCCAGGGAGGATCACTGGACCTTCAGCATCGATTCCAGGGGAGACAGCGTACCCGGAGAATGCCTCTCCACCCGGAGGCAGCCCGACAGCAAGAATATGGCCTTTGTCCTGGCATGGAAACTTACCGAAGATCTTGGCGGTACGGTAAGCACGTTCTCGAACCAGGGCAGATCCACCAGAATTGTGGTGAGGCTCAGGATCAGCGGATAACCGCCGGAGGACAGATGCTTACAAAATCCGACCTTTTATACGATCTGCCGGAGGAACTCATAGCACAGCATCCGCCTGAAAAAAGGGGAACATGCAGGCTGATGGTTCTTGACAGAAAAGCAGGAACCATAGAGGAGACCAGTTTCTGCGGTCTCTCGAGCTATCTTGCTGCAGGAGATACGCTGGTATTGAATGATACCAGGGTGATAAATGCCAGGCTCAGGGGCATTCGTGAACCCTCCGGGGGTGCAGTTGAGCTTCTTCTTCTGGAGGAGATGAGTCACCGGATATGGAAGGTAATGGTCAGACCGGGGAAAAGGTGCCGGAAGGGCAACGTTTTTTCCTTCGGCAGAGGAGGTCTCAGAGCAGAGGTTCGAGATGAACTGGGTTTGGGAAGAGCGGTGGTGGAATTCGACTCTCCGGGTAACACTTCCATGTTGATCTCTGAAACCGGCACCATTCCGATCCCTCCCTATATCAAGAGGGAAAGCACAAAAGCTGATGACTCGAGATACCAGACGGTATTCGCCAGGGAGGATGGAGCAGTGGCGGCACCCACCGCAGGTCTTCACTTCACCCCGGAACTGCTGGACCTTCTCAGAGCCGACGGGATCTCAATGGAGTACCTTACACTGCATGTGGGCCCCGGTACTTTCCAGCCCCTTCGCTGCGAACTGCTTGCAGATAACAGGATGGAAGAGGAAAGATACGCGGTTTCCGCAGAAGTTCTTGAATCCCTGAGAGAAACCAGAGCAAAAGGAGGCAGGATAGCCGCCGTGGGAACCACAGTTACCCGGGCACTGGAATCCATTGACATAGATAGCCTTGTCGGGCTTCAGGGAAGAACTGACATCTTCATACACCCCCCCTATGAATTCAGAAATGTGGACATCCTTTTAACCAACTTTCATCTTCCCGGCAGTTCCCTTATATCCCTGGTTGGGAGTTTTGCAGGTCTTGATTTTCTGATGAGCGCTTATGAAAAGGCCATACATAACGGATACAAATTTTACAGCTATGGCGATGCCATGCTGATAATCTGAGGAGTTCGCTTTGCCCTATACCTCACAAAAACCCGCAGGAGCGGGAAAAACCTTTGCCCTGGCCCTTAGGGAAGCACTCTTCGTTTACTCATGGGGTCTATTGGGCGGGGCAGTTCTGCTGCCTCTTACGGATATGTGGTACATTGGTATCCCCCCTGCCATGATTGCTTCAGCCTATGTACTCGCCTTAATGGAAATCAGGGGCAGAACCGGTCCTTTTATCTCTCTTGGGCTGAGACAGTACTCTGCCGGCGGCAAAAGGTATGTATCGGTCTGGGCAACCTTCGCCAGAATAACAGCCACCTCAGTCCTGCTTCCCCCGCTTGGGGCGGGTTTTGTAACAATGCTTTCAGGAAAACGCCCTCTGCAGGAATTGATAACGGGAACCAGGGTCACGGAAATGGACAGAAGACTTGACCCGCGTCCCAAACGGGAAATAGAGAGAACGGTAAATACAGCAAGAAACCGTATTCGTGCGCTTATTCTGGCCCCCCTGGCAGCCTCCGCTGCAATGTTCTTCCTGGATTACTCTGCACCTGAAGTCATTTCCGTGCAGCAGGCCGAACCGGAATTCGAGCTTCCCGAAAGCGAGCGGGAGCTTCTTATTCAATACCTGGAACTTACCACCCTCCACCCGGAGGAGCTGGAATACCATGTAAGACTGGCCAGCCTTTACTACAGGAACCGGATGGAGCAGGACCTGGAAAAAGAACTTGAGATAATCTCTGGAATCGATCCCGAACACGCTATTCTTCTCCTTGCCGATACCACGGAATTCAGTTTCCACATGCTTGAACCAACTGATTCTCTTATTCCCGACTCCACCATAACCCTTGTGGCTGAACCCGTCGTCATAATTGAAGACTCTGCGGAAACCGATACACTTGCCGTTGATTCTGTGGGAATCAGGCCTGACACCCTGGAAACCATAACCCCGGAGACATCTGTTCAGGAACCTGTAGACACGCTGGTAACACCGGTGGAAGAGCAAATAGTGGAACCGGATACCACGGAAACAGCACAGGAGACTACGGAGCCGGATACCCTCGAAACAGTACCGGAGGAAGAGATAATTGAGCCTGACACCCTCGTTCAACCTTAAAGCTGAAAGCGGAAAAGCCAGATCAGGAGTACTGCAGCTGCTCCACGGAGAGGTGGAAACACCTGTATTCATGCCCGTCGGTACGCAGGGCACCGTAAAAACGGTAAGGAACTCAGACCTGAAGGCGGACGGGTACAAAATTATCCTGGGCAACACATACCATCTCTACCTCAGGCCGGGGCTGGAACTGCTGGAGAAGGCCGGGGGCCTTCACTCTTTCATGAACTGGAAGGGAAACATCCTTACGGACAGTGGCGGATTTCAGCTCTTCAGCCTCTCATCCCTGAGAAAGGTTACCGAGGAAGGCTACAGCTTCCAGTCGCATATAGACGGCAGCAGCCACATATTGACACCGGAAAGCGTGATAGAAGCGCAAAGGATTTTCGGAAGCGATGTTATGATGGTTCTGGACGAGTGTCTGGAACAGCCAAGCGGCGAGAAACTCACTGAAGCCTCAGTAGCACTCACCCTGAGATGGGCCGAGAGGGCAAGGAAGCTTCATGCTCGAAAGGGTCAGGCCATGTTCGGCATCGTCCAGGGAGGAGGGTTCCCCCACCTCCGGGAAGAGTGCGCTGAGGCTCTGGTGGATATGGACTTCGACGGTTACGCCATTGGAGGAGTAGCCGTGGGAGAAGAGCGCCCCATGATGGAACTGGCGGTTAAGAGCTGCATCGACATACTGCCGAAGAACAAACCCAGGTACCTTATGGGTGTCGGGAAACCTGAAGACCTGATAGACTTCGTGGGAATGGGAGTGGACATGTTCGACTGCGTGGTTCCAACCAGGAATGCAAGAGGAGCCTGCTTCTTCGTACCGGAGGGAAGGCTCAACATACGAAACGCCAGATTCAGAGACGACTTCAGGCCGGTTCAGGAAGACTGCGACTGTTATGTATGCCGCAACCATACAAGAGCTTATCTCAGACACCTGTTCATTGCCAGGGAATGGCTGGCACCAATATTCGCAACTCTGCACAACCTGCGCTATTTCGCCAGGCTCATGGAACAGCTCAGAGAGGCGATCAGAGAAAACCGCTATGAAGAAACCTCCAGGGAACTTCTTAAAGGAATGGGCAAGCTTGGCCCTTCCTGAAACAGTGTTCATCGAATCCCTTGGCAACAGGGTTGGCGGCATAGCAAGACCCGAGGGATATCCGGCGGTATTCGTAAGGGGAGCTCTTCCCGGTGAGGAAGTTGCCGTCAGGGTAACCACCCGGAAAAAAAGTTTCCTGGAGGCGGAAATTTTATCGGTGAAAGAGCCGTCTCCCCACAGAATAGATCCCATCTGCGCCTATTATGGAGTATGCGGCGGCTGCTCCCTGCAGCATGTGAGTTATGAGCATGAGCTGTTCTGGAAAAGGGAATGGGTTAAGAAGGCTCTCAGGAACCTGGAAAAACCTGCCGTGCAGCCTGTTATCCCCTCTCCGGCGGAAACCGGATACAGGAACAGAGTAACCTTTGACGCGGTTAACGGGAAACTCACCCTCCATGCATTTCGCGGTGATCCCATTCCAGTCGACTTCTGTCCCCTGATGAACAGAAACGCTGAAAAAGCCTTCAGGGAACTGGTTGAGACCGATTACTCAGATGGTATTGAAAGGGTTTCTGTAAGGGGTTCCGTAAACACGGCAGATCGGGGGGTCGAGTTCTTCAGCAAAGGCAAATGGATCCGAGAGCATAGAATCACGGAAAAACTGAACGGACTTCTCTTTCCCGTTCCATCCGGGGGTTTCTTCCAGGTGAACACCAGCTCGGCAGAAATTCTGGTTAAAACGGTAACTGCTCTGGTTCCCGGAGAAAACGGAAGAGTCCTGGATCTTTATGGCGGAGTGGGTACATTCGGCATTCCTCTGGCTTCAAGGGGAATGACCGTGGACTCAGTGGAGATGAACCGGGCGGCCTCTGAGGGCTGTGCGGAAGCAGCCGAGCTGAACCACATCCCGCCGGGCAGGCTCTTTCGTTTTAACCAGAGGGACAGGAACTTCCTATCCAAAGCGCTGGAAAACGGGAAGAAATTCAGTGCTGTCATAACAGACCCGCCACGGGCGGGAATGGGAATAAGAACTGCAAGGCAGATACGCAGACTGGCTCCGGACAGAATAATTTACGTAAGCTGCAACCCTTTCTCCGCCGCAAGGGATATTGCAGTTCTCGCTGAAGGCGGGTATACAATCACTGATGTGATCCCCATAGACATGTTTCCCAGAACGGACCATGTGGAAACGGTTTTCCTCCTTGAAGGGAAGGGCAGATGAGATCTATAGCGGTCCTTTTAGCAGCAGCCATCACAGCATCATCACTTCCTCTGGAAGATCCCTTGAATACCTGGATGTACCACTGGGAAGCATTCGGACCTCTCCTTACCGGAGAACTACCATGTGATTATGAACCGGAAGCAGGTCCACTGTGGATGCAAAACCTCATCATGGAGAGGAACGCGCACAGCATGTGGCGGTTCTCCATAGCCGGCGAGATGCTGGAAACCAGTGAGGAATTCATCTCCAGGGCAGGAGGAACAGCGGCATTCTCCATCAGTCCCCTTGACTGGCTGCGCATAGATGAACGGGTATCTGTCTGGACCGGATCGGACGGAAACCCTCCATCAGGATTTTCACAGTTCCACTACGGTCTAGAGCACGGACGGCATCTCTACGTGGACTGGGGTAATGTTACTGCTTCCACAGGTCCATTGGAGGTACGCCTGGGCAGAATCCCCCTCAGATGGGGTCCCGGAAGGTATTCACAGCTGCTCATCTCCGGCAAAGCCCCTGCAATGGACATGATCAAGGTAGACCTGGACCTGGGCTCATACGTCTCATTCACGGGATTCACTTCCACCATAAATTCCGACTCATCCACCTGGCTGTCGGCACACAGGCTGGATATCAAACCCGCGGAGAACCTGAGAATAGGTCTTTCGGAATCGGTTCTCTATTCAGCAGACGGAATCGACCTGGCTTACGCAAACCTGTTCATTCCCTGGTATCCGGTTCAGTGGAACGAAAGGGAGGACGACAACGCATTTCTGTGTTTTGATGCCACATGGCAGCCCTTCAGCGGACTGGCCCTCTACAGTGAATTTCTCATTGACGACATACAGTACGAAAACATCAACGATGTTCCGAACAAACTGGGTTACACCTTCGGAGCAGACTGCTTCCTCCCTGAAACAGGCCTGGGAGGAGTGATCGAATACACCGCTGTGCAGCGCTATGTCTACAGCCAGCGGAAGGAAGTCAACTACTATCTTCACGACAGCAGGATAATCGGCTGCCAGCTGGGTCCTGACGCGGATATGATCACCGCCTCCATCGCCTGGTGCGGTGTACCCGGAATTACCGCTGAACTCACAGGAAGCTATACGAGGAACGGTGAGGCTGACGTTTACGAGGGCTGGCCCGATTCCGTAAGTGTCGGCGGTCCATTCCCGTCTGGAATAGTTGAGAAAACCTCGGACATCTCACTGGACCTGGCCTGGTACCATGGTGAAAACCTTGAGCTGCGCACCGGGGGCTATCTTTCACGAACCGAAGATGCCGGCCATGCTGCAGGTGTAGAGGAAACCGATCACGGGCTGTACCTTGAGGCCATCCGTAACTTTGTCAAATAACGTTCACAATTTGTTGTTTTGCAATCAATTAAGCATGACCTAACTTCCACACCTTGTAACTGAACCCCTGAGTACCTCAAGGGCGTGCCCGAGAAGGGGTATGAGGAATTCTACACACTCCCCCACTGCTTTAACGCTTCCCGGCAGGTTAACTATCAGTGTGCTGCCCCTTATCCCCGCTGTTCCCCTGCTGAGCCAGGCAGTTTTTACCTTTTCTGAAGACCTGTGGCGGAGCATTTCGGGAATACCAGGTACGTTTCTTTCAGAAACCCTGCAGGTAGCC
>CAZNFQ010000020.1:0-28455 GCA_964571965.1 uncultured bacterium
TTTCAGAACCGCGCCTCCGCAAACGGAGTTGATCCTTTACATCTTTGAAGACTCCACGGAGGAATGGCCCCGTTTCCTCGGATGCCATCACCGAGTCGAACCAGGTAAGGAAAGCAGTCCAGATTATGCAGAGAACGAATGCTATCCCCGAGTACATAACGACCATTACCGTGCGTTTGGGGTATGACCTTAAGAATTCAGGAGTGGGAGGCACTATCACCTCTATGGTCGGGCTCTCCTTCGCTTCCTCGATGCGGAGGGTTTCCAGTTCGCTGCGAAGTAGCACGTAAACGGCGCTTCTGGTCTCCACTTCGAGAAGAAGGGCCTCGTACTCGGAAAGATAGCCCGGAATACTGTCCATCACAGGGAATACGCTGAGGGAATCTCCCGTGGTTGCCCTTACTCTGAGGGCATTCTCCAGGTATTGGTACTGTGCGCTGGCCTGGCTGTACATGGCACTTCTGGGAGACAGGCTGCCGGATATTCCCTGGAGAAGGGCGCCGGCGGTTACCATTTCACTCTCTATTCCCGCCATGGCTTCCATCATGCTGGAAGCCTGCTCTTCAGGAAACACCAGCCCGGTCCTTGCCCGGAATTCCTCCATTGAATTCCGTGAAGATTGAAGAGAATCCAGAGCCAGCAGAAGGGCGGCCTCAGTTTGGATCCTGCTTCGTCTGGCTCTGCTTGTCACCAGTCTGCTCAACTCCTCGTTTGCAAAGGTGATCATGTCATCGACCATGGCTGCAGCTTCGGTTCTCGATGAACCCTCGGCTGTAACGAAGATGACACCCTCCGGGGAGATAGAGACCGAAGAACGCTCGCCGAACTTCGTCAGGGCCCTCTCCATGCTTATGGATTTGTATTCCCTTATGAGATCATACTTCAGGATGATCCGTTCCTGAACCCGTCTTGAGCCGAGAACCTGAACCGCAAGGGTAATGTCTACCCCTCCGAACTGTGGAAGGATCCCCGAACCCATTGAACTTACAGCATCTACCGCGTCACCCAGTCCCAGGGCACCTGCAGTGGCGGAAAGGGAGGATGAAGTGGAACCCGGAACGATAGCGGCAGCCCATGCGCTCCATCTTGGACTGCGGGTAAGTGTCCAGACCGATCCTAAAACAGCCACTGTCAGGCAGATGACCACTATTCTTCTGAGATTCTGAGCAACCCGCTTCAGAACCCTGCCTGTGTATTTTTCCGAGAGGGTTTTTTCTGCCATTTATCTTCCTATCTTGTAAGATAGATTATGGTCGAAGTTATTCCAACGACGGTTGCAACTATGCCTATTTCCTGGGAATGCCTGGCCACCCAGCCGTAGGGAACTTCAATGACATCGCCGGGAAGAACTTCCGTATCCAGGGCTTCATCGCCGGACGCGATCCTTCTGCCGTCCCTTGTGAGTGAAGTTCCGCCCAGATGTCCATTGTAGACAACTCCTCCGGCTCTCTCCACATATGAACTTACCGGATCTCCCGGGGTGTATGAAATTATGCCCCTCTGGTGAACCGCTCCGGCCACATATACGTCATTGCCCTGAACCACAAGCCTCAGGGTGTCACCGGGGTTCACCCGGTAGTCCGAGAAGCCGGTGCCCCTGGTCCAGATGGGATGGTTATCTCCCGCTGATACCAGGTAACTCCTGGAAAGGTCCACATTCCCGGAAATCCCTCCGATCCTGTACATGAGATCCTCAACGGTTTCTCCCGGGACACACTCCCAGGTCTCCACCTCGGGTACGCTGTACTGGTCCGTGTAGTTTCTGATTCCAGGTCTGACCACATACACCGGATCCGTTACCAGGGAGAAACTGACCACAGCTCCTCCGTCCACGAATGGATCGGCCACGGGCTGGCCGGTGGTTCCGTCAAAATGAAGATTGACCTCGATGGAATCACCGTTGGCGGTTACCATCCAGCCGTATCTGGAGGAATAGGATGAAAGTCCTCCTGCGCTGGATACCAGATCGCTTACCCGGTTAATGGCGTAGAGGGTATACTGCCCGGGACGTTCAACCATACCGTTGATCCATACCTTCACCGTCCTGGGTTCGAGAAGCCCGAGACCTATTTCCGTTGACGGATAATACCTTGAAACCAGCCTCTGGAGCTCTGCCTCAGCCTGGGCTATGGTAAGACCGGCAGCCTGAAACTGACCGATGCCCGAGAGCTGTATCATGCCGTCACCTGAAACCTTGCAGGGCATAACAGAAGTAAGCCCTGACAGCATCATTGCCTGGCTTGTTCCGCCTTCCACCACCATCTGCAGAACATCGCCGGCTCCAACAATGTAGATATCCCTGTCAACCGGTTCGAAAATGGCAAAATCCCATACGGAATCGTTTGTACCGGTTTCCACGGCAGTGCCAGTGGTTATCTGAACGGTGAGCGCCAGAAAGAGCAGAAAGGTCATCTAGAGCACCAGCCTTCGAAAGTGTTCTATGGTCCTGGAAAGACCTTCATCCAGTGTTACCTGAGGTTCCCATCCCAGGACCTCAACGGCTTTGGTTATGTCAGGCTTGCGAACCTTGGGGTCGTCAACAGGAAGATCCCTGAAGGTAACGCTGCTGGAACTGCCGGACAGCCTGATCACTTCAGCGGCAAAGTCCTTTACCGTCATTTCATTGGGGTTCCCGATGTTAACGGGATCATGGTGTCCGCTTTCCATGAGAGATATAAGACCCCTCACCGTATCCGATACGAAGCAGAAACTCCTTGTCTGGCTTCCGTCTCCGAAAATGGTAAGTTCCTCTCCGCGAAGCGCCTGACAAACGAAGGAAGGAACCACTCTGCCGTCGTCGGCACGGTTCCTTGGTCCGTAGGTATTGAAGATCCTTGCTATCCTGGTGTCTACCCCGTGGGTCCTGTGGTAGGCAAACACCATTGCCTCGGCAAACCGCTTTGCTTCATCGTAAACACCCCTGGGACCCACCGGGTTTACGTTGCCCCAGTAGGATTCAGGCTGGGGATGCACGAGAGGGTCGCCGTAGACCTCGCTTGTGGAAGCGAGAAGCAGACCGCAGTTCTTCTCTCTGGCAAGGCCAAGAGCCTTGTGGGTTCCCAGTGCTCCCACCTTGAGAGTCTGAATGGGGTACATCAGGTAATCTATTGGGCTGGCGGGGCTTGCCAGGTGGAAGATGAAGTCTATCCTGCCGGGCAGATAAATGTACTCGGTTACATCATGGTTGATGAACTTGAAGTCATCTCTTCCAGCCAGATGGGCAATATTGTCGGTGCTTCCGGTAAGCAGATTATCCAGGGCAACAACCGAATGGCCCTTCTCGAGAAGCATGTCGCAGAGGTGACTGCCTATGAACCCTGCTCCGCCGGTAACGAGTATTTTCACTTTTTTTCTGTCCTTTCGGAATTCTCCAGCCTTTTCCCGTACATTTTTCTGTAGTACTCACTGAATTCTCCGCTCTTTATGGTTTTCCACCAGCGGGAATTCTCTCTGTACCAGTCCACGGTTCTTTCGATACCCTCCCGGAACCCCACTTCAGGTCTCCACTGAAGTTCCCCTGCGGCAAGGCTTATGTCAAGGGCATAGCGACGGTCGTGCCCCGGCCGGTCCTGGATATGACGAATAAGGGCCTTTGACGCTCCCGTGGCATTCAGAATGGCCTCAGTTACCTGAAGGTTGGTCTTCTCCTCCCCGGCGCCAAGGTTGTAAACTCTCCCCGGCTGTCCTTTTTCAAGCACTGCCAGAAGCCCAGCACAGTGATCCGTAACATACATCCAGTCACGCATGTTGCCACCGTCGCCGTAAACGGGAAGACGCTGACCCTCGAAGGCGTTGGTTATGAAAAGGGGGATCAGCTTCTCGGGATACTGGTAAGGACCGTAGTTGTTGGATGCCCTGGTAACAGCAACGGGGACATTGAAGGTGGTGAAGTAGCTCATGGCAAGCAGCTCGCCGCCTGCCTTGGAAGCGGAATAGGGACTTCTGGGGTCGAGCCGGTGGTCCTCAGAAGATCTTCCGGTGAGAACACTTCCGTATACCTCGTCGGTGGAGATCTGAAGGAACATGCTTCTGGAAACATCGGTCCTGAACTCTTCAAGGAGTACCCGTACTCCTTCCACATCTGTTCTCACGAATGCTGAAGGATCGTCGATCGAACGGTCAACATGGCTTTCAGCGGCAAAGTTCACCACTGCGCTGCAGCCCTTCATCGCCTTCCTCACCGCCTCCGGATCGCAGATGTCCCCCTGGATGAAGGTGTAGTTTTCAGAGGTTTCGTATTGCTTCAGGTTCTCTCTGCGTCCGGCGTATGTAAGCTTGTCCAGAACTGTGATCTTCCATTCAGGACGGTTCTTCATTATGTGAAGGCAGAAGTTCGTACCGATAAATCCCGCCCCGCCTGTAACAAGTAAGTGCATTATCTTCCCCCGGCAATCTGCCTGGCCCTGTTGTTGGCCTCCAGCAGGTTGTCTATGCTGGCTCCGCAGTCGGACCACCAGCCGTCTATTTCATCGGCATGCATCTGTCCTGCCCGGATGTAGGCGTTGTTAAGGTCTGTCACCTCAAGCTCTCCCCTTTCAGAGGGGTTAAGCTCGTCTATGAGCTGAAAGGCTCTTCCGTCGTACATGTAAACACCGATAACCGCATAACTGCTTTTTGGGTCCACGGGTTTTTCCTCGATGGAAACTACCTTTCCCTGATGAATCTCAGCCACACCGTAGTCCCTGGGGTTGTCCACCTTCTTGTAGAGAATTCTGGCGCCTGAATCCTGCTTCGTGAATTTTTCCACGTATCCCCTGATGGAATTCTCAAGGATGTTGTCGCCCAGAATAACCACGAACCTGTCAGATCCAACGAAGGCTCTGGTCAGGCCTATTGCTTCTGCAATGCCCCCTTCACCTGTCTGATAGGCGTAGTTGAGACACCTGAAACCGAACTGGCTTCCGTCGCCCAGAAGCTGCATGAAGCTGCCTGAACTGCTGCCGCCGGTAACCACCATCACATCCTTTATTCCGGCATCCGCAAGGGTTTGCAGAGGGTAGAATATCATGGGCCTGTCGTAAACGGGGAGAAGATGTTTGTTAGTGATGCTGGTTAGGGGTCGGAGTCTGGTGCCCAGCCCTCCTGCCAGTACAACGCCTTTCAATCGGTTCACCTACCTGACTAGTGCAAACTTAAGCAACGGAACACTATAGTAGTCGCTTTCAACAATGACCATATAAACACCTGATGCGGCAGACAAGCCGTCGTCTGTGCGGCCATCCCATGCAAAATCATCCCGTCCCTGTGAAGAATACTCAAAAACAGGGTTTCCGGTAAGGTCGAATATGGTGAAAACAGCAGGCTCATCGGGAACCTCCGATATTCCCAGCACGTCTCCCCTTCCGGGGATAAAAGGATTCGGATAAAGCATTGCCCCGGAACCATCACCATCAAGACCGGTTTCCAGTTTTCCCCGCCACATTCCGTGATCGGTTGCCATCCAGAGGTATCCGCCTCCCGAGTCCAGGGCAAAGGAATAAATGGTGCCTTCAGGGAGGGGGCTGTTGAAACTGGTGTATGACTCGAGATCTCCCGTTGACGGGAAATACCTTGCAAGACCCTCTGATGTTGCAAGCCAGACAGAACCGAGATCGTCGCAGATCAGTTGATCAACAGCATAGTCAACCGCATCGATCGAAACAGCTCCGTCTTCCGACACCTGAGCCAGACCTGAAGCGGTTCCCGCATAAACCGTACCGGTTCTGTCCATGGAAAGGGAGTTAACAAGTGAAGAGGGCAGTCCGTTCTGACTGTTCCAGGTCTCTAAAACAAGCTGTCTGTCCGCGTCTATGTAGGCAAGGCCTTCATCGGTGCCCGCCCAGGCATATCTGGAACCTTCAGGGAGAATACAGTTCACTTCCTTGCTGGGAAGTCCGCCGGCACCGGAGATCACCGTGAAGGAAGCGCTGGACAGATCCCCGGGACTCCAGCTGAGCCGGCTTACACCGCTGTCCTCGCCCTCGAAGAGTGTTCGGTGGGCGAACCAAACGGTGTTCTGTCCCCCTTCCGCCGAATGGAAAACCCTGTCATTCGCCATGCCATCGTCGCTTGTGAAATGAATCTTCCCTGCTACCTCTCCATTTTCCCACTCCAGCCAGTCCACCCCGAAACCGATGGAGGAGATGCACGCGCCGTTTCCTGAGGGGCAGACGGCGAAGCACTGGCTTCTTGATGTGAGGTATATGTTCAGGTTGATCCATTCTCCGTCTGAAAGCACCGAAGCACCGTTTCTGTTGCTGGTGGCCCACAGGCTGCCGTCGGGAAGAAGAGCACAGGATCTGAGATCGTTGGAGACGGGACCGAAATCTGGGAAAGTCCGCCGCCAGGTGCTGTCCGGAAGCAGAAGTGAGATCCCCGAACCTGAGGCGCGGTTGTTGGAATAGGTGTTAGCCAGAACCCCGCACAGACGGTCCTGAAACCACACCATGCCTGTGAGTGCGTTGCCGTCCAGGTTGCCGTCGTAAAGGGTCCAGCCATCTCCGGTGAGAATGTAGCATCTGTTGGTGCAGCCCACAGCGAAACTGCCCTGTCCCGTTGAAAGGCTTGCGATGGTACCGCCGGGGAAGGTTGCTTCAAGCTCCCAGGGCAAACCCGCCGGTTTTCTGAAAAGGTTCTCCCCGGTGGCTGCCCAGAGGGTATCACCATGCCACTGAAGATCGATCACCGATGTCTGGTCTATGTCCTGAAGTATCCAGGAGTCCGGATCATCCGGGGCCGCTGAGCGGGGAAGGAACACAAGCCCCGCGGTGGTTCCAGCATAAAGGCCTGAGTCGGAACTGAGAATGCAGTTGATATTGTCCGAGGGAAGCCCTCCCCCCGTTTCATATGTGTCCCATATTTCGAAATACCCGAATTCCCTGATACAGAGCCCCTGGGTGGTCGCGGCGTAGATCACCGTATCAGGAATGGTCTGATTCACTCCCAGGTTAAGGGGAAGGCCGTCGATCTGATTGAAGTGTGTTTTCTCTCCCTCGGGGGTGAAAACATCTATGCCCCCGCCGTTCATGGATACCCAGATGTTACCCTGCTGATCAAGGGTTACATCCGATACCCTGTCGTAGGAGAGCATTCCGGGGGAAGTCCACCCGGAATCGGCAATGAGTTTGTCTTCATCTGGAGAATAGTGGGCAAAGAGAACCCCTCCGGAAGTACCCGCCATGATAATGTCACCCACGGAAACGATGCAATTGCCTCCGCCGTAATGGGGATAGTGATCCCACTCGGTAATCCTGCCGGTAATGGCGGCCGCTATTAAAAACAGTGTCACAGTCTTTCCTCCCACCATCGGTACAGAAGCTCCAGACCCTTTTCAATGGGCACCACTGGTTCCCAGCCCAGCTTCCGGAGTTTACCGGGGTCTCCCACCTGACAGAACTGATCGGCTTTCCGCAGAAGGCCGGGGTCCGTAACCGCTCTGAGACCGCTTCCGCTAACTGTCATAAGAATATCCAGAAGCTCGCCGATGGAATGTCCGGTTCCTGAACATACATTGTAAATACCGCAGCTGCGACCCTGGGTCAGAATACATGCGTAGGCCCTGATCACATCTTCCACATAGAGATAGTCCCTTACTGCCTGAAGGTTTCCGGTTTTAATCTCAGGGCTTCCCGTTCGAAGCGATTCCTTTATACGCCGGCAGAAGGATGGAAGGACAAAATGCCCCTGCTGGCCGGGTCCGTAATGGGGAAAAGACCGGCTCACAACCCAGTCCGCACCGGAAGCGGCAATGGTTTTTTCAGCCAGCAGCTTGCTTCTGCCGTAGGGGTTTCCCGGTCCCGGGGGGGAGTCTTCGGTAAGTCTTGTGAGGGAGGGTTCGTATACCTCCGAAGAACTCACAAGGAGTATCCGTGCCCCGGGACAAACTTCACGGACCCATTGTGCCACGGAACCCGTTCCTCCGGCATTTACCGCCATTACTTTCTCCACCTGAGCGTGGGAATGAGCAACTGAACTCAGGCCGGCCAGGTGAACCACATAGCGCACAGGCCCCAGGGTTGACGGGGGTGGGCCCGGAAGCTCCCAGGCTACCCTGGTTACTCCGGGTGGAGAAGTGAATTCCCGGCTGAAGTCCGCGGCAAAATCCCCTTCGCCCAGATGGAATTTCTCCATGAGAGCTCTTCCTACGAACCCTCCTGCACCTGTCACGAGAATCGGTCCGTCTTCTGCTTCAAAACCGCACAGATCCCTGGCCACTATCCTTCTCCCAGCATTTCTATCTCCCTGCGGAGTTCAATTCCCGATGATCTCAGAACCCTGCGGCGGATTGTCTCCATGAGCCTTACAACGTCGTCGCTTGTGGCTCCGCCGCGGTTTTCTATGAAGTTGGCATGAACCGTGGAAACCCGGGCCCCTCCCACTGAATACCCTTTAAGACCGCATTCCTCGATGAGCCTTCCGGGAGGAGGGCCATCGTCTGGCCTTTTAAAAACACTGCCGGCGTTGGGAACTGTCAGGGGAAATTTCTCTCTCCTGAGTCTCAGCACCCCGGCCGCCTTCCCCCTGAGTTCTTCAGGTGTTTCAGTACCGGCCGAAAGTTTCAATCTGATCCCGGTTATCACAGACTTACGGTTCTGAAATATGCTTGTACGATAAGCAAAACCGCACTGCTGATGCCGGCGGGTTTCAAACTCGCCGGAGGGGTTGAACACCGTTACCTCCTCCACCACATCACCGATGCATGCACCATAGGCACCTGCGTTCATGTACACGGCACCTCCCGCCGTTCCCGGTATTCCAACAGCGAACACCAGCCCGGAAAGCCCTCTGGAACAGGCGGCCCCGGCCATGGAGGGAAGGGATGCGCCGCCACCGGCAAGAACCCCGTAATCCGGAAAACTGAACCTGAGAAACTCTCCAGAAAGGATCACCACTGCTCCATGCCAGCCTTCGGTTGGTGCCAGGGTGTTGGAACCCCTTCCAAGAACCGTCCAGGGTATCGATCTGCTCCTGAGTATTCCCACTGCGCATTCAAGCTCTTCCGGTGTTGAAACGAAGGCGGCGGCACAGGGACCTCCTATGTTCCATGTGGTGTATTCTGCAAGGATTATCTCTCTGAATACTTCGGGATGATCAACGGTGACAGCCGATGGAATCACAGCCTGATATCCTTTCCCCTTAAACCTGCGAGACACGCCCCAACGGATAGGTATGTGAAAAGAACCCGGGGTCCCCCGAGTTTTTCTGAGAACCGGAGAGCAAGACGGTACAAAGGAGAAAGAAGTGCCGCACGGGTCATCACCCTGACCGGAAGTAATCTGAGAGGTTCCGCGAAGAGCGGATCCACCCATCTGCTTCCCAGCAGACCCTTCGTTCCGGGGTGTTTCTCAAGGGTATATTTCAGTCCGCTGCCTCCGTATTCCATCATTTTGCGCGAGTGTTCCCTGACGCTGACGTTATCCAGATGGTTCACTTTCAGGGAGGGGTCCCAGTGGAAAACGGCTCCCATGGAATTCAGTCTGTAACCCATCTCCGTATCCTCGCCGCCATAGCGATCGATGGATGTATCGAATCCTCCCGACCGGGAAAGGAGAGTGGTTGAAACGGAGAGATTTCCCGTAATGAAGTAGTTCCAGGGGAAGGGGCCAGCAGGCGAGTTCCCCATTGCTCTGGTGTCCATCCACTTCTGCCATGGGGTGGCATTTCTTCCCCAGGCATTTACCCTTCTTCCCATTACGGCGTCTGCGCCGGTTTCCGCCCTTATCTCCAGGTGCCGGGAAAGAAGGTCCTCACCGAACTCCAGATCAGCGTCCATCAACAGCGCCACCGGTGCGTCCGACGCCTCCAGAGCTGCGTTCCTGGCTGCGGGTCTGTTCCCTCCGGGATCCAGCCGTATCACCTTGACCCTGCACCTGTCAGGAAGATCCCCCAGCCGGCGGATGAATTCTGCCTGCACCGGGGAGTCACTGCCGTCGTCTGCGATCACAAGCTCCCAGTCACACTGAATATCCTGCCCGGCAAGTGATTCGATGAACCTGGAAAATTTTTCACCGCCGTTTTTTACCGGGACCTGAACTGATATCTCAGCCACTGTCTTCCTCCCCGCCGGTATCCGCAGGCACCTGAGCTCCCATGGAGCGAAGAAGCTGGATCAGAACCGCTGTAAGCAGAGTTCCTCCAAGGATCATCCACGATCTTACACCGGGAGACAGTTCTGAAAGGGGTCCGGAAAGAACGGGCAGTACCGCCAGTAGAAGTATGGCGAAGAAATTTACAGGGAAAACCTTTCTTCCCAGCCAGAACAGGGATACAGCCATGAACATGTTGGTGGCAAGGGTTGCAAAGGCGGCTCCCACAGCCCCGGCCACCGGAATGAGCCTCAGGTTGAAACCTATGTTCAGCACTGCTCCGAATGCGGTCATCCAGCCGATGTACTTTGTCTGCCCTGTGAGAAGCGGTGCGGTATGGGATATGGTGAAAAGGGCATAAAGGGCCGCCGATCCCGCCAGCCAGGGGAGCACCTTGGCAGCGGGAAGCCATTCTGCCCCGCCGAAAACGCTTACTATCTCACTGGAAAGAAGAGCCAGAACCATAGCGGCCCAGTTCGCGGTTATCATGAAGAGCAGGGCGCTTCTTCCCAGCTCTTCCATTCTGCCTCCTTCTTTCTTCTTTCTGAAAATGTAACGCTGCCAGGCCATTCCAAATCCCAGGGTCAGGGGAGTAAGAACCAGAACGGCCCTGCCGGCCCACTCGTACCATCCGCTCTGGGAAAGATCGGTGCAAATGGTCCTGAGCATGAACATATCGGCGCTGGAAAGCACCAGAAGGGCAATGCTGGCAGGCACAAGGGGAAGGCTGAACGCGAGGATCTCTCCTGTGAATCCCCCGGGGATCTTCACTGCAGCCGAGGAAGAAGTGAGGGAGTACATCAGAGCAAAGGTGAAAAGCGCAGCCGCTATGGTGGGAATCCATCTGGCCTCGAGGAACGCCACAAGGGAGCCGCTTCCCCTGGTACCCATGAGCAGCAGGAAGAGAAGCCCCAGGGAGAATATCCCCCTGACGAACTGGATTGAGAAGAAGGTACCTGCCATACCCCTGGCCCTTGGCATGGAAAGGGAGACCTGAAGCATGGCAACCCCGCCACCCAGAGCAAGGGCGTGAAGAAGAAGCGAGGGATCCGAAAGATGAAGAGCGGAAGAAATGGAACCGCCCCAGATCAAAACCGCCGCGGCGCATATACCCATGGGAACAAGAGGCAGCAGCGCAGATCTTTTAAGAAGTGCCCGGTGGGCTTCGGTGGTATGCCAGGCCCGTATCACGGCGGCGGGCAGCCCGAGAACCACTATACCGGCGATGATCTCGCTGATGATCCTTATCACCCCGAGTTCCCCGGCCTGCTCCGGGGTGAGAAAGGTGCTCATGAAGGGCAGGAAAGCAAACTGCACAAGGCCGCTTACCACCATGGCAAGTCCGTAAAGGAGAGTCTCCCTGGCAAGATCCCTTCTCACTTTTCCCACCCCAGTTCCCTGTAGCGGCGGTGCATGGATTCAGCAACGGTTTTCCAGTTATGGGTCCGCCGGATCCAGCCGGGACCCGCCTCGGCGTATCTCCTTCTCAGGTCCTCATCAAGAACCAGTTCCCGCAAAACCTTTTCCAGGTTATCCGGGTTAGCAAGGGCAAAGGGATGATCAGGAATGAACTCCTGGTATGCCCCGGACAGATTGGTAACGGTGCAGATGCCCATTGAAAGGCTTTCAAGAGAGTTTACTCCGTAGCCCATGTCTCCCCTTGCGATCTGATCTATGGCTATGTGGCATGTTGCCTTCAGTTTTACAGCCTCGCTGTGGGACATGTTCTCGATGAGCACCATCTCAACGGGCAGAGTGCGGGACAGGTTTTCCACCGCCTCAAGTATCTCCTCGGTTCCCTTCACCGATCTTATTCTGGGGGCGTGACATATCCTTATCTTATCGCCTGAAGGGTTGGCGGCAGGCATCAGGGACGTATCGAAGGGCAGAAACAGGTACTCCAGTTCATCATACCTCTGGAAAAGGTCGAACTCGCAGGTGGTGTGCAGTTCCGTTTCCTCCCACACGGGTTTTATTGCTCCGCGCATCCTCAGATCCAGCCCGTGGTAGTTGGAAACGATGTGAGCTCCCTTTTCCCGCAGTTTCCTGATGTCCCTGCCGTGGCGGAAGAAGCTCATCCCCCCCTCCAGCACATAGATATCGAAATCCATCAAACCGTATTTCGCAGCAGCGCGGTTGATACGGGGAGTCCAGGTGAGATCTCTCAGGGAAAGAAGCACCCTTTCAGCCCTTGAAGGGCTCCAGAATATCCTTTCCGTGGTGCCTGTGAAAGGAACGCGGAGACTGCCGCTTTTTACTAGTCTCTTCACCTTCCAAAGCCACTCCATGGGCCCCACGAAGGGAAGATGGAGGCAGATGTCCTCGGGATAAAGGTTCTTGGCCCGGTAGAAGGTTACAAGCCTGCTCTCATGCCCCAGATACCTGTGCCCCTCAACGAAAAGGGTGAGTATTCCCGTGTAGTTCTGGGGAGACAGGTGCAGTATCTTCACGCCTTTTCCCTGCCTTTCCATGCCCACACAAAAACACCGGCGCCGGAAAGGAGCTGAACAAGGGCACCTGGAATTCCCCCTGCGTGGTAGCCCAGAATGTCAGGAGCTGTGATATCAGGCTCTGAAAGTGTATGCAGCAGCGGTGATCTCATGGGTGTCCACACCACCTCCCGGCGGGATTGCGTATCGAAATCGTCCCGGCCCAGTGATCTTTCCAGGGCATTGGTATCCGTGATGCACGCCGCAACTGTTATCACCGCGGAAACAACCGCAAGCACCCGGAAGAGCTTGCCCCCTGCGCCGGGTCTCATTAGCGGCATGAAAAGAACGGGAAGCACAGGGAACAGGAACCGCGGACCCCATCCGGTGCCGCCTGTCCAGTCGTGAAGGAATCCGTGAAGCACAAGGGAAAAAACGAATGGGCTCCAGAACCTCCAGTCGCCGCAGTGGAAAATGGCGATGATCGTCAGTGGAGCATACCAGAAAAGCCCTTTTCCCGGACTGAACAGCAATCCGGGTATTCCCCGTCCGTACATGTCCACTGCAATGGCAGGGTCCTGGCCATGACCGTCAATAAGGATCGAGCCGAATCTGTAGTGGTTGTAGGCAAAAAGCCCCAGAACGAAGGGAAGTGCCCCGGCCGCCATGTAAAGGAATTTCCCCATGGGTTTCGTATCCGTCCAGTAAACCGGAAGGAGCACGATGATGTCCGGTCTAATCAGAAGGGCGGAACCGAACAGAATACCCGCGGCGAAGGATCTCTCTGTGTGCATGAACCATGCACCCCACAGAGCAAGTGCGGCAGAGGCGGTAATGTCGTAGGGCATTCTGCCGTAGACCAGGGCCATGGTGCCTATCATCACCGCAATGAATCTTCTCAGCTGAACCGGACCCATGAAGCCCTGGGCAAGTCTCTTCACCCCTGCGATCAGTATGAGGCTCATAAGGGCATTGGTCAGAGCGGCAAGTACTTTACCCGCTGCAGGGCCAAGAACCAGCCCGGCTCCCGCCGCAGGCAGAAGGAGAAGGGAATAGCCCGGAGCGTGTGGCACGTATTCATCGGACCTTATTCCGGATACCTGCCAGCCGTATTCGGATGTGAAGAGCTGCCTGGAACCGAACACCGATTCAGCCACCTGGTACTGAGCGGCTACGTCGGTGGTCATAAGTCTTCCGCCGAAAAACATCATTAGAAGCCCGGCCCAGGCAATGAGATACCTGAAGCGCATGGGGTTCAGATCCTGCCCTTGAACGTGTTTCTGAACTGTCCCCTTGCAGAGAATGATTCCTTGAATCTGCAGAGGCCGTAATTGACCTCCATGTCCAGGGTGTAGGTACCAAGGTCAAGATAATGATATCCCATTTTCCTGGCCCAGTCTATTACCTCCCTGTAAACCAGATTCACAGGTCTGAGAGCCTGTGATCCTTCGTTATGGGAGATATAGAAGGCCAGGGTCACCCTGGGGTTGCAGTGGAACATCACCATCCCGGCATGTACCTCACCGTGGTCATCCACGGTGATGAACTGCCTTACGGCATTCTGGCCGAGAAGTTTCGCCAGAAGATTCAGTTCTTCCAGGGTATGGGTGGGCTTAACCCCGTGACGGTCCTTGAGGTTATTGGCCAGAACGGGATAAAACCGGGAGAAGTCATTGTCTTCCACCACCCTCAAACCGGATTTAAGAGCCTTCTTAACTCCCCTTCTGGCAGACTGGGTAAAGCCCAGATCTATCTCCTCGCCAAGCCGGCGCAGATCTATGACCGCCGTGAGTTCCCTTTTCCTGTAACCGAAACCCCTTTTCACCAGGGCGAAGTCTATGTAGTTATGGGGCCTTCTGTAGTAGCATATGGGAGGCGGGGTCATCTCTATCCCGGCGTAACCCTGTTTTCTGCAATATCTTACCAGGGCATCTATTATCCCGTCCACCTTGTCCAGACCGGAAAGATCGTCAAGTACAGGTCCCCCATAGGATGAACCGGGATAACTTCTGAACCAGGTTTCCCCTTCGATCTCGGAGAGGGCTCCGGGCACGTATGCAAGATCCTTCCCTGAAGAGCTTTCGATGACCAGATGATGGTTATGGAATCTGCCCGTGGGATGGTAATCCAGGAATGCCGGTGTATGAAACACCGTTCCATTGTTCGATCTTTCGGTGAATGATGCCCAGCCGTCCATCCGGTCCGGTCCAACCTGTCTTACTGTAATACCGCTCATCTTACCACCGTTATCCTGGTCTGGTAAACCCTTTCGTTCACGGTAACCAGCACCATGTAGATCCCTGCTGAAACTATCTTGTTCCTGAGGGTTCCGTCCCAGGTCCACTGTGACAATGATTCAGCCTCCACCGTTCCTGCAGGCGTACCGTCCAGCCTGTAGAAATCAACTGTTACCGGAAACCCGTCGGGAGGTCCCGTGAGTCTTAACACATCCTCCCCTGAAACGAAGGGCTGGGGGTAGAAACTCACTTCCGGGTCTACGGTTTCGCCGCCGCCTGCCTGAGTTATCAGCCACAGACCCTCTTCAGAAGAGAAGTAGACCCCTCCGGACAGCGGGTCGCGAAGGGCGTACTCCCAGCCGTAAAGGGCAGAAGGCTTGTAATCACTGTTGAATGCGTTGTAATAGGAAACCGTGCCGTCTGAGATCCTGTAGATACCCGACTCGGCCAGACACCATATCCTTCCTGCCGCATCGGCTTCCATTGCTTTCACCGTTTCCGTTATCTCCGAATAGTCGGTAAATCCTGATCCGGTCCACCTTGCGAGCCCGGCGGATGTACCTGCCAGAAAGCCGATGCCGGGTACCTCGAGGAAGCAGTAGACCTCAGAGGAAGGAAGACCGCTCGAACTTGTGAATGCCTGACCCTGACCCGGTCTCCACATGTCCTGGGAGTCATCGGAGGGGTCGCCTGAATGCACAAGGAGCTGACAGCCCTGCCCGTCGTCGAAGGCTATCCACAGGCTGTCTTCGGAAACGGGATAAACACATCTGGTGTTAATGTATGCAATGCCGCTGCCTCCGGTTCTGGGTGCCCAGTTCATGGTACCCATGGGATTGCCGTTGAATCCCAAAATGCCGCTTGGCTCATCCGGTTGACCGATGGCGTCGAACTGTCTGAATGCAGCCCAGTTTCCATTACTCTGACCCGATATCATCACAGGCTGATTATTGGGAATGTCAGCTCTGATTATGGTGGACTGCGGGCTGTGATACTCGAGGGTGTCCTTCACGAAGGTAAGGATGGTATCCCCTGAACCTTCCCAGTCATCGTTATCGCGAACCCATGAGAGACCGTGGTGATAAGAGGAAACCCATACTCCGCTGTCATATGATTTACCCACGGCAAAGGTCTGCGATGTGTTGGGCATGCCGTCCTCCTCTGCGTAGCCTCTCCAGCCGTAGCCGGGATAGTAGGCCTGAAGACCCCTGGAGTAGCTTCCCAGATAGATCCTGCCGTCATCGGTGGCTGCCATCTCATGAACCTTCTTGCACTGCAGTCCGGGTATCTGCCGGAATCCCCATTCTTCCGCGGGGGTAAGGTAGAAGAGACCAAGTCCGGACTGGGTGTTGGTAATGTCCACGATACTGGTCTGGTAACTGAAGGCTGAATAAAGTCTGCCGCCTGCCTCAAAGAAGCAGATGGGCCAACGGATGGGCGGGAGTCCGGTTCCCGAAGAAATCCACTCTTCACCGTTTCTTTTCAGAATATCCCCGTGAATGGCAGCGAACAGCCCCTGGTCGGTTTCGATGATGTCGGTGATCATGCTGTCAGGGATCGAGCTGTAGTCTATGAGGAAACTGAAGCGGGTCTCGCCGGGTTCCAGTTCCAGAGCTCCGCTTTTCCCGCAGGCATAAACAGATGAAACTCCGGTTCTTACGGTGTTAAGTTCAAGATCTCTGGTGTCCTGCCAGTGATACCAGGAATCGGGGTTCAGAGGATTCCAGGGGTCGTGCAGCGAATAAATACCCTTGTCGGTGCATAACCAGAGTGTGTCTCCCCTCTCTGCCATGTAGTAGACGTCGTTGGCTGTAAAAGCTTCACCCACAGGGGTAAATCCCTGGGGACCTCCGTGGGCCACTCCGCCTATGCATCCAACCCAGATCTCCCCTGCCGCCTCCATAAGGGAGGTCACCGTTCCCTCTCCCGGAATTCCCTCGAAATTCGAATAGGTCTGCCAGCTGGAACCGTCGAACATGAGAAGACCTTCTCCGCCGGTTGCAAACCACATTCGGCCCTGTGAATCCTCTATGACGTCGAGACAGTCAGGAACCGGAAGTTCGTCGGGACATGAAAAAAGGCTTCCCACTCCTTCGTCTTCTGAAAAATGGAAGGCTCCCCCGGAGGAAGCGCACCAGACACCGTTTTCACCGTCGGAGTTTGCCTTGTGAATGAAGGAAACAGATGTGGAAAGCCCCCATTCAGGAGCCGCTGACAGCAGTATGCAAAGGAGAATCTGCATTTTTTCCTCTCAGAAAAGCCAGGGGAACCTTATATGCCAGACCATCCAGGCGGCTTCCCACACTATGGAGCGTGACATCTTGGAGGTTCCGGAATGTCTGTCCACGAATACTATCGGTACTTCGGTAATGGAACAGCCGGCCTTGTAAAGCTTGTATGAAACCTCGATCTGGAATGAATAACCATCGGATCGTATTGTACTGAGATCAAGTTTTTCCAGCGCTGACCGTCTGAATGCCTTGAACCCTCCTGTTGCGTCTTCCAGGGGAAGACCCGTGACTATTTTGGAGTACTTGTTCGCGAACCAGGAAAGCATGAGTCTGTGCAGAGGCCAGTTGACCACATTGACCCCGCTGGAGTATCTGGAACCGATCACAAGATCGAAGTCTTCCAGTTTTTCCACCATTTCCGGAATTTTGTCGGGATTGTGGGAGAAATCCGCATCCATCTGAATGATCGGGTCATAAACCTCCCGGTCTAAAGCCCATCCAAACCCCGCCACATAGGCCTGTCCAAGCCCGTTCTTCTTTTCCCTGGACAACAGGTGCACCCTGCCCGTGTCCGAGAATGACTTAACGGCCTCGCCTGTTCCATCGGGGCTGGAATCATCCACCACAAGGACGTGGGCATCCAGCGGAAGATCGAGAAGCCTGGGGATCATCTCCCTTATGTTCTCAAGCTCGTTGTATGTCGGTATTATTATCAGCGGTCTGTTCAACCCCACCCTCCCGTATCTGCGGTTTGACGCAATATAACCCATAGCATGTAACCGGAGTACCTTGATACTGCACTGTTTTCTCTAACCCCGCAGGCACAGTATGTTCCAGGAAACCATTAAACAGCAACAAGGAGGAGACAATGAAGCATGCCCTATCTGCCCTTGCACTCGCAGCCGCAGCAGCGGGGGCGGTAACCGCCCTTCCCATACTGGGTTACTCCTCCTCTACCGGTTTTCTCATCGGCGGATTCGTTATTACACAGCTTGAACAGAGTCCTCCCGGAAGCAGTGCCTCCCTTGACGCCTATTACGGAACCGCCGGCGTGATAAAGTTTCAGCCGTCCCTTACCCTTGTCACGGATAACGGCCTTTTCGAAACCTCCCTGGAGTGCAGAAAAGTGCTGAACAAAAGCTGGTTCGGATGGGGAAACCAAACAGATCCCGACAGTACTGCGGAAATGGACTATGAAAAGTACGATCTTCTGGCACAATACTCCATGCCGCTCACCGGGAATCTCTTCGTTACCGCGGGGCTCGATGCCAGGTTCTCCACGGTTTTCAACAGGGAAGAAAGCATCCTATGGGACAGGGTACCGGGTGGCGGGTTCAATGAAACCCTTACCGCAGGCCTCACAGGAGGCATCACCGCCGTTTTCCCCGGACCCCTGGCAGGAAACATCCTTCTGGAAGCCAGGGGCTTCTTCCAAAGGGGTGACGCCTCCTACGCGGGCGTTACCGGAAGGGCCAGAATTCAGACCCGCCCATGGGAGAACGGTACACTGGCACTTGCGGGAAGACTGCACAGGCATTTCAACGTAAAGGAAACCCCGGTTCCCTTCACCTCCGGTATAGGGGCAAACGTTGATTTCAGGGGTTACAGCGACAACCGGTTCACAGGCTCCGTCTGGACCATAGCACAGCTTGAAGTCGAACAGAGGCTCTTCCAGCTGGTGGACGAAGAGGGCAACCCAGCTCTCTCACTGAAGGTTGCAGCGTTCATGGAGGCAGGACGTACCGCGGATTCCTTCGGCGATCTGTCGATGGATGACCTTCACACGGATTTCGGCGGAGGAATCAGAATAGGGGCTTCCGACCAGGCTCAAATGCGGATCGATGCCGCATGGGGCGACGAGGGCATGGTTCTGTCAACGGGTTTCGACAGCGCTCTGTAGCCCCGGCTCAGGGTCCTGGTCCTTAAACTGAAAAACGTCTTCAACTGATACTCCGAAAACTTTTGCTATCCTCAGGGCAAGCATAAGGGACGGGTTGTACCTGGACGCCTCCAGGGCAATGATGGTCTGCCGTGTAACATGTACCAGTTCAGCAAGTTTCTGCTGAGTCATTTCGCCGTGCTGGAAGCGCAGACGACGGATCTGATTCTGCAACCTAGCAGGTTCCACAGCTGGTTCCCCGCCTGTACTGCACAAGGGTGATAACTGATGAAGCCAGGATGTTCACTGCCCAGCCCACCCACACGAACACCGGGAAATAATCAACTGAGACAACACCAGTTTGCGAATGACTGAAGTAAACTATCAGTGATGCAATAACGAAATACACTGACATCAGGAAAAATGAACCTGAGAAAGATTTAAGCCGAATGGAGATGTCACGTTCATCCTCAATGATCTCTTCCGGATCCTTCCTTTTCAGGAAGATCAGGTGACCTATACCGGTGAAACCGATCACTGCGAATCCGGCATAAGCCCTGCCGATTCCCATGGTCTGCCAGATCAGTACAAAGAGTGCCTGTTACCACAACGGAAAGATTGAATACTGCAAGTTTCTCGTGCCTGTTGAACACCATTTACCTCCTTAAGGAACCACCCGGATATTATAGTAATATATTTCTTACATGATGTCAAGAATATATTACTCTTTCAAAGGGGCTCCCCCAATGCCCGAATGGTTGACTGACAATTGCCGCCGGAATTCCTTTTGCACCATCCACGGGTTTTTCGCTAAATTACATCGTAACGGCAATTCATAATCGGAAGGCGGTGGAATTTTGAGTGTTTCTCTGTTAACGGCTGCTGTGCTCTTTTCATGGGCCATGGACCCGGCTCCGGGTCCCTCTGTTCCTTTCTGGTGGACGGCTTATCCGGAAGCTGACAACTCCATTCTGGTGAACCCCGCGGGAACGGCCTGGCTTAACGGTTCGACCCTGAGGCTGGGGTGCGTTTTCAGCGACAGCTCCTTCGAACACTTCGACAGGGTTACACTGGATGACCCGTCCGGGGGAATAACCGGCTGGTGGGAAGACGATCAGAGTCTGAGAAGGTTCACCACTGCAGGCTCTGTACGGTTCAGATGTCTTTCAGCGGGTCTCGGCTATACCTGGTACGATCCAACGGTGAGCAATCATCCACAGGAAGGCGAGAAATTCCTCACCGCAGGTATCAATCTCCGACCGGATCCCCACATAGGCTTCGGAGCCACCGCCAGAACCGCCACAGGCGACATAGAAGACTGCTACATAACGGGTATTGCCCTGAGACCCCTGGGGGATCACAGACTTACCCTTACAGGGGACTACAGGTTCGAATCCGGCGTGATCGGAAGCAGGTGGAGCGCGGGAGCAGAGGGAAGACCCGTAGACGGTATCGCTCTTCGGTTCTCCTACGGGGAGAACGAAACCTTCAGCGCGGGACTTCAGCTGGAATTCGGCAAAACAGGAATAACCGCCGGAGCTGAGATACCGGACGGGAACTATACGGGAACCACAGCGGAGATCATTCTTTTCGACAATCCCAGACCAAGTCTCATCGAGCCTCTGCCTGATTTCCTCTCCGTCTCCACTGAGAACGGCGACGAGCTTCCGTCAAGGGCTTTTCTAGGACCCAGAACACCATCTTTCACCGAGTACATAACGATGCTTTCACAGGGCGTTGATGACCGCAGGGTAAGCGGGGTTCTCCTCGACATGTCGGAATACAACCTGAATGCAGCACAGTCTGAAGAACTCCGGCAGGTGCTCATCGATTACAGATCGGCCAGAAAGCCCGTTTACGCATACATGGAATACGCCGGGAACAGTTCCTACTACACCGCCACTGCCTGCGAAGCAATCTGCATGCACAAGGCTGGTCAGGTATCCATTAACGGATACAGCGGGTACACTTTTTTCGTCAGAGGATTTCTGGACAAGGTGGGGGTCTATCCCGATCTCATGCACATCGGAGACTACAAGAGCGCCAGCGACATGCTCACGGAATACGAGATCTCCGACGCACAGATAGAAGCAACCAGAGCCCTCATGGAAACGGTGAAAAACGAACAGATAAGAGGGATTACGGAGGGAAGAGGTTTCGAACCGGCCCAGATGGCAACCTTCTTCAACACTTCAGATTTCGCGGGGCAGTCAATGATAACCACAGGTCTTGTGGACACCCTGCTCTACCATGATCAGTTCGAGGATTTCGTGGAACACTCACTGGGAAGGTCAGTGGACACCATGACCCCTGAGTTCTACGGAAGCATCCCGGATGCACCTTCGAGATGGGGGTTCAAACCCTCCATTGCAGTAGTGGTGGCAACGGGGAACATCATCAACGGGGAAAGCGGTTCAGGGGTCATGGGCAGGAACATGGGAAGCGATACCATAACTGAAATGCTGGAGGAAGCTGCTGCCACAGAGGGAGTAAAGGCAATTGTACTGCGTATCGATTCCGGAGGCGGAGACGCAATGGCCAGCGATGACATGCACCATGCGGTGGAAAACATCCGGGAGAGAATGCCGGTGGTGGTAAGTATGGGCAGCGTTGCCGCAAGCGGTGGCTACTACATGGCCTGCGGAGCCGACGCCATCTTTGCAGACAGAATGACCGTCACAGGGTCAATAGGGATAATCAGCGGCAAGTTCACATTTGGAGGGCTTCTGGAAAAGATGGGGATCAACGTGGAAAGGGTGGATATCGAACCCTCGGGTAATCCGGGAAATCCCTTCGAACCCTACACCGATGAGCAGCACGAAAATTCCTTTGAAGCAATGCGTCAGGGATATGAACTCTTCGTTGAAACCGTTGCCCGGGGCAGAAACATGACCTTCGAGCAGGTGGATGCAATTGGTCAGGGCAGGGTATGGTCCGGTAAAGACGCCCTTGAAATCGGTCTTGTTGACTATAACGGCGGAGTGGTGGACGCCATCGATCACGCAGCGGAGCTTGCAGGCATACAGGGCGAAGACCATGAAATCGTGGTATTTCCCAGGCTTTCAGGCCTTGGCAGCCTTAACTTTTCACCCTTCGGGGTTAACACCATTGCAGACGCTTTGAACGAGGTTACGGAAGACCCCCTGCTCAATGCCGCAGGTCCGCTTTACATAGCTCCCGTGATCGTTATCGAGTAGCAATGGAAACAGCAGAATACAGAGAGATCTTCAGGCAGAGGATCATGAACCTCTTCCGGGACAGGGACTGGATGCTTGGCATCTGGGAAGGCGGTTCCGCGGCAACGGGGTTCCTGGACGATCTTTCCGACCTTGACCTGGGCTTTGTGGTTGAAGACGAAAGAGTTGAAGAGACCTTCACTCTTTTCGAGGGACTCCTCGCCGGGCATTACGGTATAAAGAGTCGTTTCCGGCTGCCTGAACCGTCATGGCACGGTCACAGCCAGTGCTACTATTTCGTCGAGAAATGTCCTCCCCTCTTCTATGTGGATCTCCTGGTGGAAAAGAAGTCAGCCGGGGACCGGCTCATTGAACCCGACCGACACGGGAAGTCGCTGATCTGGCTGAACAGAGAGAATGTACTGAACCCGGTGGAGACGCCTGCAGAAGAAATGCTGAGGAAAAACAAAAGATTTTTCCAGATTCAGGCGGACACTTATCCCATAAGCAGAACAGAGACGGAAAAACAGCTTATAAGGGGAAACGAAATAGACGCCATGCTTGAATACCAGGGATTCATACAGAGAAAACTCGCCGCTCTGCTGAACCTGAAGTACAGACCGGCAAAGTACGATTTCGGGATCAGGTATGGAGACAGGGAATATCCGCCGGAGGTGGCGGAAAGGGTCAGGAAGCTGATGTACGCGGGATCCATGGAAGAGATACCTCCGCTTTTCAGGGAAGCTTCCGCCTGGGCAGGGGAACTACTGGAAGAGCTTCGGACCAGATACAGTGATTAGCGGGTGTTGTTGAGGGCATAACATTGAGTGGGGGTCGATCCAGTGATACAGATGTTGGGTTTCGACAATGAAAAATATCTAGAAGAGCAGACAGCCGAAATAACAAGGCGGGTTGACGGTTCTCAGGGAAGACTTTACCTGGAATTCGGCGGCAAGCTCATGTACGATCATCACGCCGCCAGGGTTCTTCCGGGCTATGACCCCAATGTGAAGATACGGCTTCTGGAAAAACTCAGGGATCAGGCGGAAGTAATTCTCTGCATATTCGCAGGGGACATCGAGAAACGAAAGATCCGCGGCGATTTCGGGATAAGCTATGATTCAGATGCTCTGATGCTCATAGACGGTTTCCGTTCCCATGGAATAGAACTCAGAGGCGTGGTGATAACCAGGTTCGAGGAGCAGCCCTCGGCAATTGCCTTCGAGAACAAACTCAAGCGCAGGGGCGTCGATGTATTCAGGCACTACTACACCAGGGGATATCCCACCGATGTCGACCTTATAGTAAGCGAGGAAGGCTACGGGAGAAATGACTACATACCCCCCACGAAACCCCTGGTTGTAGTTACGGGCCCCGGTCCCGGAAGCGGTAAACTGGCCACATGCCTGTCACAGCTCTACCACGATCACAAACGGAACATCAGCGCAGGCTACGCGAAATTCGAAACCTTCCCCGTCTGGAATCTTCCACTGAAACATCCGGTGAACGATGCCTACGAAGCGGCAACCGCAGATCTCCAGGACGTTAATCTGGTGGATCCTTTCCACCTCGATGCGCATGGCGAGGTTGCGATAAACTACAACAGGGATGTGGAGGCATTCCCCCTTGTGAAACGCATTCTCGAGAGGATAACCGGGAACCGGTCTCCCTACGCATCACCCACGGACATGGGGGTCAACAGAGTGGGATTCGGCATAGTGAACGACGATGCAGTGCGTCACGCAGCCAAGCAGGAGGTGATAAGAAGGTACTTCCGCTACAGGTGTGAATACGCAATGGGTCTTGCCGAGGAAAAAACAGTGGAGAAGATAGAGCTTCTCATGAACAACCTGAATCTTACCAGATACGACAGACCAGTGGTGGAGAAAGCCGAGAAACAAGGGGCGGCAGCCGGCGAAGAGGAAATAAAAGCAGCGGCTATCCAGCTTCGGAACGGGACCATTGTAACAGGAAAAAGCTCGGAACTTCTGCACGCTTCGTCAGCCGCGGTTCTCAATGCGGTGAAAGAACTGGCGGGAATACCCGACCGCACTCACCTTCTCTCCCCTGAAACCATTCAGTCCATCAGGAATCTGAAACAGGCCATCGGTTCACCTCCGTTGAGACTGAATCTGGAAGAGGTACTCATTGCCCTCAGTGTAAGCGCCGCCACGTCAGGGGATGCGGCAAGGGGAATGGCCATGCTCACGGAACTTCGCAACTGTGAAGCCCATCTGACCCACATGCCGTCATCAGGCGACGAGAGTGGACTGAGGAACCTTGGAATAAATGTTACCAGCGATCCCAGATACAGCAGCTCAAGGCTTTACATGAACTGATCTGAACCGTTGAACCTTATCCTGTCTCCGGGAAAGGGGGTGTATGGGTTCACTGTTAACTGCTCTCATTGCCGTGATGCCTCCGGTATTCTTCCTGGTATGGGTACTTCGATATGACAGGATAGAACCGGAACCCCTTTCATCGGTGCTCAGGGTCTTCCTGCTGGGATTCATCTCCGTTTTCCCTGCAGCCTTCATGGAAACTGCCCTGCTTTCGCTTCCGGTGTTCTCTGCGACGGGGCTTCCGGGGGCCGCTCTGCAGTCGTTTCTGGTGATAGCTCCAGTGGAGGAAGCAGCGAAACTGCTTATAGTTCTTGTTTTCGCATGGAAGAGCAGACACTTCACGGAGCCCAATGACGGAATTGTCTATGCGGGAACGGCCTCAATAGGTTTCGCCCTTTCTGAAAACCTGTTTTACGTATTCGAACACGGAGCTTTCGTGGGAATGGCCCGGGCGGTGACTTCCATACCGGGACACACCTTCACCGGTGTGATCATGGGATACTTCGTGGGAATGGGACTGTTCTCCGGGTCATCACGGAGAAGACTGATTTACATACTTGAAGGGTTCCTTGCCGCCTGGCTGCTTCACGGCACATATGACACCTTCGTACTGTCGGGAACCGCCATTGCCCTTCTTCTGGCACCTATGATGGTGCTCTACTTCATCTTCGGAATAAAAATACTGAAGAAGGGCCGCAGGCTTTCAGCGGAAAGGCATGGAAGGGATCTGCCGGAAAAATCTCACCCTGCATCATACGGACAGGGCTGCAGAAAGATACTGGGCAGAACTCTTCTCACCATAACTCTTCTTTTCTGGCTGCTGATAATCGTGGGGCTTCTTTTCGGGAACATGGAACAGGAATACGACGCGGGAAGTGTACTTGCCGGATCGCTTATCCTTACATTCATCCCGCTGACCATCGGGATCGTACTTGAAGTGAAGGTACGTAAGAACCTATAGGGATATGCGGAAGATTCCCTGTACGCCGTCGGCCTCATAACCCAGACACCAGAGGTAATCTCCGGAGGGAGAAGGCAGTAAATCCCACAGAATCGTGAAATCCCGCTTACCGGGCCTTACGGTTCCGGGGGTTTCCCCTGTTGTAATGTCCCATACCCTGATCACAAGCTCATCACCTTCCCATACGGGCACATAAGCATATCTGCATTCAGGGGGAAGCACAGCGGCCTCGGAAGTGCCTGCAGGTTCAGGAAAGACGAACTGCAGGATCATGGAGAGGGATTGCGGGTGGTACACCTCAACCCTCTGACTGTTCATACAGTATATGTTACCGTCGTTTCCCTGCTGAACGGAGCTGAAGTAACCGGGGATGCTCCCGGAAACGGACAATGAATTCGCATCGAGCACAATGACCCCTGAGCCGCTTTTCAGAAAAACCCTGTTCCCGTCCAAAGAGAGAAAGCCCCCTGAGAATCCGAAACCGAAGGACATACTGGTCTGCAGGGTTTCCCTGTCCACCAGGAAGGAAGATGAAGAGCCCCCCACCAGAAGACCCGCTTCCAGTTCGATCCCATGGGCCATGGGAGGCAAACTCCTTGAGATCAGCTCCGTGGAAAAGTCAGAACTGAACAGTGACAACCTGTAACCGTCGGCAGTTTTGTGACTTGCAAAAATTTCTCCCGTGGACAGAACAGCGATGAAACGCGGGTGGATACCCGCTTCGCATATCACCGAGCAGTCCTCCGTGTCTAAAAGCCGGCCATAGGAATAACCTGTGTATGGTCTGGAACCGGTGATAACCGAAGGGCTTGAAGTAATCTGGTAGTTCCTTGCCTGAAGCCCGTATACGGTTCTGCTGAATGAGATCCGCCAGGGTATGTCTCCTCCGGGAGTAAAGGTGAGCACGTTGCTGAAGCTGGAAAGCCCGGTACCGTCGGATACGGCAACAGCATAGTAACCTGGCCTGTCTGGAGATGCGAAGTGGTCCGTAAAGACAGTGGAGTCTCTGTATGAAGAAAAGAAAACCGTATCCGCAAAGTGGGGAAACTCCCCGATGTTGAAGTGGTCGGACCTGAGAAGGGCGTAGGAACTGAAATCCCCCTCTGCTTCCGTCCATTGAAGACGGCAGTCGGTGAAGCCTGTCTTTTCCATGGAAAGCACACAGGAAGGAGGGTAGGGAGAAGAGGGAGTCACAACGGACACCTCGTTGCTCCAGAGGTGCTCATCCGCCCTCACGGCGTAGAAGTACCCGGTCCCCCATTCCAGTGCCTCCGAATCAGTCCATTCGGTACCGCCTGTTACGCAGACAAGCAGCGCCCGGGAAGGGTCCGCTTCAATTCCCGCCACGGTGGATCTGTAAAGCTCGTATTCAGTGCCTTCATCGTCCCATACAAGGCTGAAGCTGCAGGGAACCGGATCTCCGGCAAACTCCGGAGGATACAGCTGGAAACTCCCCTCTGAGGGACCTGAGGGATCACAGGCCAGTGCAAGAAGAACAGGCGGCAGAAGGAAGTTTTTCATGTCGGGAAGATATGGTCAGAGAGTGTCCGGGACAATGCGGGATCCGTCCCGGTACAGAGTTTCGCCGGGCTGCCCGTCGAGGAATGTGTTCCACACCTCAACCGCCCCGGAAGAACCGCCTCCATGAAAACGGGACGCCAGTTTACAGGGGGTTCCTGGCTTACCCTGCCGGGAAGAACGTAGCTGAGAAACACAGAGTCCGGGATCAGCGGACCACAGGGGGTATTGTCCCCTGACCGGAGCGCAAGTTCCGTACCCTCTGTGATAATATCCAGGTTCAGGGGATTTATCCGAAGCCGGAGAGTGCAGCCGCAGATGATCCATGCACCGGCTCATGCCCGGTGATGAAACAACGGCAGCAGGGATCAGAGAAAACATGCCGCTCTCCGGCTTCTGTTTCGGCTCAGCCCTTCCTGGAGGCTTCCAGAAGAAGTTCGGCTATCTCGGGTCTGGTGAACTCAGGCGGTGGAAGTTCGCCATCGAGAAGCATTGCGCGAACCTTCTTGCCGGAGAGAAAAACCCGTTCCTTCGACGTATGGGGACATGTGCGGGCGGTGGCCATGCCGTCGCAGGCATTGCAGAAGAACGCATGTTCGAACTTCAGGGGAATTATGCCTATCTCTTCCGGGCTGAATTCCTCGAAAATCTCCTGGGCATCGTAGGTTCCATAGTAATCGCCGACACCTGCGTGATCCCTTCCAACAATGAAATGGGTACAGCCGTAGTTCTTCCTGACTATTGCATGGAAAATGGCTTCTCTGGGACCTGCATACCGCATTGCTGCCGGGAACACACTAAGTGCTGTTCTGTCTTTGGGATAATAAAGATCGAGAATGGTTTCGTAGCAGTGCATTCTTACATCCGCTGGAATGTCGTCGGACTTGGTGGCTCCCACCAGAGGGTGAACAAGAAGCCCGTCAACCATCTCCAGCGAAACCTTCTGCAGGTATTCATGGGCCCTGTGAATGGGGTTTCTGGTCTGGAATGCCACAATGCTCTTCCAGCCCTTTTCCCTGAAAAGCGCCCTTGTTTCAGAGGGAATGAGCCTGTGTTCCCTGAAGGGTTCCTCGTCCCTCATGTCCATGGCGTGTATGCTTCCGCCGATATAGGTCCCGGAAAGGCTCTTCAGGTACTGAACACCGGGGTGTTCGTTGTGGTCCGTAAGAAGTGTCTCCCTGGCTTCATGCATAAGATCGGCGGTGAAGACGTCGTCCACCTTCATCATGCCGCGGACCTGCCCTTCGTAAGAAAGCTTCACGGTATCTCCCGGTGCCGCTTCCGGGTCCCCCTCCTTCATGGCGAATACAACGGGAAGAGACCAGACGGTTCCATCGGCCAGACGCATGGAATCAACCACGGAGGTATAGTCACTGCCGTTCATGAACCCCTTGAGAGGACTCATGGCTCCGCAGCTGATCATCTCCAGATCGTTCTTCTCCCGCTCGTTCAGACTGAGAGTAACCGCATCAGCAGGAATCTCGTCCGGGGTTATCATTCTGTCTACCAGTAGTCCTCCATGGGGCTCTATCATCATATCCTCCGCTATTCTGTGGTGCCGTTCGGCATGGTTTCCGCCGGGCAGGGTTCATATCTGTCCGGTGCCAGTGATCTGGTG